>CALXWH010000011.1 GCA_944392315.1 uncultured Alphaproteobacteria bacterium
GCCGGTGAGTGGGTTTATATGACACCCTTTTACAAATGTCAATATCTTTTTTTTAAAATTTTTCACTTTTTTTAAAAATTTTTTCATCACTCTCCTTAACCCCTTGTTTTACTTACCTTCTTTTATCCACCTTATCCATACACTCTTGCAGCTTCATATCCTAACCCCAATGATACGGATGTCTCTATCCCCTATATATATAAATAAGAGTGGAATTTTCTTTGATGAATCTTTGGCTGTTTTCTTTTTGTTAACTTTATCTGTTTTATGTTGGAATAAAGGAGATAATGTAAATGAAAAGAATCTACATATTGTTTGTTTTAGCTTTATTATGCGGATGCGCCAAAGAACCTACACCTATGCTTGGTTCTGATGGTCGCGAAATTCCGATGGTTTTTCAAAACTTTCCGGATATCCCTTTCCCTGATGATGCCTTTTTGGTTTTAGAAGACTCCAAAACAATGGGTAGCGGTGAAAACTGGATTGGGAGTATTTGCTTCACTGTTAATTTTAATGCCGGACGCGTTTTTGATTTTTATGTTGCTGAAATGCCTAAAAAAGGTTGGGTTGAAATTGCCGTAGTTAGAGCTGGTATCAGCCAGATGACCTATGTTAAAAATGGGCGTGCCGTACAAATCCTTATTCAGATGGAAGGGGACGACTCCGCTTTTGTTACTGTGACGGCTATTCCGAATCAGGCTAGTGTAAAAGCTCTATCAATATAAAGGACTCCGATGACTTTTAATTTCTTTACATTTGGTGGATCACTGTTTTGGGAGGATGTCTTTTTCTATCAAAAATGGCGAATCCAACGGCATTGCGGTACAAAGCGTTATAGATTGCTTGATTCTTGGGATATTCGTCGCGCAAGCGGAACCTTTGAAGAATGTCAGAAAGCATTTATTCGCTACATAGAAAGCTACGAAATTACAAAACAGCAAGGGAATCTGGTTGTTTTGTTACATGGATATATGGATGGCAAAAATATATTTAAGCCTCTATGGCGCAAATTAGTGCTTACCAACTCTACCGTTGCAGCGATTAACTATCCTTCCCTTTTTCGCAATTCATTGGCATCCGCTTATCAACTGCTGTTTTTTCTGAACCATATGGAAGACATTACGGATGTTTCTTTTGTAACTAAAGGTGCTGGGAATCTGGTTTTGCAGCAGTTATTTAATCTACCTCCCGAATTGCAGACATTCCAAACAAAGATGCGAATCCGCAATATTGTAGAAATAAACCCTGCGGTACATGATAGTTTGCTTTGTGATTTGGCGGCTCGCTTTAAATTGCTACGCTTTATATGCGGTCCGATGATTGAGGATATGACTGAACAAAATATTAAAAAAATTCCCAGTCTTCCAGCTCAATTTAATGTTTTGCGAATCTTTTCTAATTCCAAAACGTATTTGGCTTGTTTACGATTTTTAAAAATCATTCACTTCCCTGTTCCTGAAGTGACTTATAAAAAGAAAAATACACTTATTGTTCAAGGGGATACGTTTAAGACACTTAATAATCAAAAAATTTTAAATGCAACAGTCAAATTTATTAATAACGGAAAAATTTAACCATATTGTAATACTTTTTTAGATTTTTTTGTGTTATAATAAATTAGTTTAAGGGATTTTCCGAGGTTCGCATGAAATCGGTGATTAGTACAATTGTGATATTTATTGGGCTTTATATCATTGTCTGCAGTGGTATCATGAACTTTCTTGCGCAAAAATATGTTTTTTATATCGCTCTTGGTAGCGTCGTCGTTATGCTTTTGTTGGCTGCTGCACTTCTGGGGACTCCTTTTTCTAAACCTTTAATTAAACTTAAGAGACGAGGTGACAATGATGAAAAAAATAATGACATCTCTTAAGTTTTATTTATTCACAATCTCTTTGTATCTGCTTTCTTTCTCATTTGCACTAGCTGAGGAAAAACGTCAATGTCCGTCTCTAGATATATATGTGAAAGATGGACAAGGCGATAGATGTCTTTTATGCAGTATATATGAAGTGGTTATGGAAGCTTGTGCAAGCGTTGTAAGCGGTTCTTGGAATGCTTTTGCCGTTCCGCTACAAGGCGTTGTTGCTGTTGCTGCTTCTATATATATTGCAGTATATACACTTAAAAATATCGGAAATTTTTCACAACAAGATCCTTCCGCTTATCTCTCTAATGAAAAAACCGGAATTATTCCTCTTTGTGTTAAAGTGGCTGCCGTAATTTGGCTTTTAGGGAATCAAAGTTTTATTTATGGTAATATTATTTGTCCGGTTATTGCGACAGGAATGGCAATTGGACAGCAAGTAACCGGCGGCGGATTGAGCGCAAGTTTTAGCGGCGCTGATGTAAGTGGATTATTTAGTGCCGTTATTGACAATGTTCGTACTTTTAATGACGAAATCTATAAAGTTGTTGCTATGGGACGCTTGTTGATGTGTCTTGCTTTTTTGCCTAAAGATGTCATTGATTGGCACTTCCATTTAATCCCATTTGGCGCAGTTTTATATGTCTTTGGATGGTTTCTCTTAATCGGTGCTGGTTTTTATTTATTAGATGTTCTATTCAGACTTGCAGTCGGATGTATGCTCTTACCTATGGCTATTGCTTGCGGTGTATCTAAGCTGACTTCTATTTATACTAAAAAAACATGGAACCTCTTCGTCAATGTCTTCTTCAACTTTGTTATGCTCGGTATGATCTTAGAATTTATTATGTCTATGGTCATGGAATCTTTAACCGGTAATGCCGAAGTGCAGGCTTTACTAACAAAAAGCTCTACTCTGACAGATTCCGATGCTAAAAACATTGCAGAAAAAATTGAGGTCGGTTCCTTTATTTTAACAACTATTTGTTGTATGGTTTCTTTTAAGCTGTTTATGGAAATTGAGACTATCACCGATAAAGTTTCTTCTTCTACTTCTGTCGGAAAACTTGGGCAAAAAACTGGGGCAACTGCTGCACAAATGGTACAAAAACCTGCTGGAAAATTGGCTAAAGAAGGCGTTAAATTTGCCGACACTGCTCGGCTTGAAGCCGGAAGGAAGGTTTCTGAAAGTCCTGTCGGTATGAAGGCTAGAAAAGCGGGCAGAAGCATTAAAGCTGGTATTAAGAAATTTGTTGGACTACAGTGAGGGCTTTGAATTATGAAAATATTTGATATACATAATCTATTAATAAAGCTCTTGCGGGGATTAAAGTCCATTGCGCTTTTGGGATCAGTCTTGCTTCTTTCCGGTTGTGGCGAAGAAGATCCTTGCCCTACGGTACAAGACTATTTGGATGAGGGTAAAAGTGACGGCGCTGCCGGCGATGGTAATTGCTTGCTTTGCCGAATGTTTACAATTATTACAAAGGCTTCTGCTAAAGCAGCAAACAATTCTTGGGATTTATTCGCGGCTGACTTACGCCCTGTGGTTGGGTTGGCAGCGGCTATTTATATTGCTATTTATGTTTTGAAAAATGTCGGTTCGTTTACTAAACAAAATGCCGCAGACTTTTTAACCGGTGATAAACGAGGCGTGTTACTGTTAATGTTTAAAACAGCCGTTATTGTTTCTCTTTTAACAGACAAATGGTTTGTGGATAGCATTATTTCTCCTTTATTGCAGGCAGGTCTTAATATTGGTACTACTTTGTCTGTTACCGATGCTGTTATGGCTAATGCTTCAGGCACCGGCTATGATGCTTTGTTTGAAATGATAAATGTTTCTGTCAGACAGTTTAATGATGAAGTTTATAGAACTGTTGCTATTGGCGAAGCTATGATTTGTAATGCTACCCAAGACAGTATTTTTAAATGGTATTGGCTGATGCTGGTTTATGGCTTTATTTTATTTGTCTTTGGGTGGATTTTGGTGGTCGGTATTTCTTTCTATATTGTAGATATCCTTATCCGCTTGGCCTTTGGGGCTGTGCTTTTGCCTTTTGGTATTGCATCGGCTATATCTGGCCTTACGACTCCTTATACTAAAAAGATTTGGGAAATATTCTTAAACGTATTTTTCAGCTTTGTTATGCTCGGCATTATTTTGGGGTTAACTATCCAGCTTGTTAATCTTGGTATTGGCGCTGAAAGTGGTGGAAGTGAAGAAGCTGCCAAAGAAGGGGGTGGCGGTGCTTTGAGTGCATTTTTAACCAACTTGGATATGCGTATTGATGAAAATCAAATTAAAGAAATTGCTGAAGATTTATGGAATCATGGCTCATTGTTGCTCACTATCATCTGTTTTTGCGTGATTGTGCAAATGGCTGCTCAAATCGGTAAATTAGCCGATAAAGTTTCCGGAACAGGTGGGCTTACCAGTGTGGGAAGTCAAGTTAGTGCAGCTGTATCTCAACCTTTGGTTAAACAAGGCAAAAAACTTGGAAAAGTTGCCGGAAATTGGGCAGGTTCCGGTGCTAAATATGCAGGTCACGTTGCAGCCAGAGTTACAAGAGCCGATAAACTTTATAGATGGGCAGGTAATAAGGTTGAAGCTGCTCGGGGTATATTAACAGGTAGTGGTAAACAAGGCTATAGAGCCTTTTGGCATAAGAGGTAAAAGATGGTAATACGAAACTGGATATATAGATGCTTTGCCTCAAGAACATTTCGCTTGATGTTCAGCGTGATGCTTACTTTCCTTTTGTGCGCTTGTGATAAAGATGAAGATAAATCATCCGGGCAGGAAGGTAACTATGAAGGCCAAGCTGCTTGTTGGCAAACCAAAATTATAGAAATTGTTCTTAGCGAAGTTAATAATATGTTCAGTACGGCCGCAGCAAAAGTTGCTGTGGATGGCTGGGTTGTCGTTATGCTCGGTTTTGCTATTTGGATGGCTTTCAGATTGCTTAAAATTCTGCCTTCTTTTAAAGAAGAAAATTTAGGTGAAATATGGACTGAAATTATTCAAAAATTGTTTTTGTGCGCTTTTTGTGGTTGGGCTGCTTCAAGTGTGGATTTAATTTCTTGGACACTTAGCACTTTTGTTATTCCTATTTACAATACAATTATAGAACTGGGCGCTAATATCTTGGGACAATTAAGTCCTAATACGACAATCAATTTAGGCGAAGAAATGGGAACAATAACATTTTCCGGTAACTATAATCAATGTTCCACTTCAGGATTAGATGCCAGTGATTTGAGTGGTTCTATTAAGCCTATGGCTTATTGTATGACTTGTATGATTAGTGATAGATTAAACGGTGGTATTCGTGTGGGGGTCGTTTTATTGTCTTCATTGGATTTGGGGGCTATGTTTGTCGGATTATCCATGATGGCACTCTATACATTTGCTAAATTTGCTTTTGTCTTTTTCTTAGTTGATTCAATGTTCCGCTTAAATTTTGCAGCTTTTCTCTTTCCTGTCCTGATTTTGGGCGTTCCTTTTAGCTATACCCGAAAATGGAGCAAACATGGATTTGAGATGTTCTTAAATTCTTCCGGTATTATGCTCTTTTTAGGTACTTTAATTGCAATTTCAGTAACATCTTTGGAGTATATTTTAAAAACATTTGCCGACCAGGATTTCTTTACAGAAACAAGTTTGGCAGGACAAGGTCCAATCTTGCTTTCCCTGTGGTTAATTGCTGTGCTTATTATAAATATTCCTGGCTTGGCATGTACTTTGGCTGATAAATTTATTGGCGGCGGTCGTGGACTGGAATTCCAAAAACAAATTTCGCAATTCGCCATTAATACAGCAAAACGTGCCGGAGCCGCTATTTTGGGTTCTGTTACAGCCGGTGCCACAAAAACTATTACTAATACTTTAGAAAAGTATCAAGGCACTAGAGAAGCGTTGGATAGTATGAAAGCTATTAAAAATAAAGTTAATTCTAAAATTAATTCTATGGCGGGGTATAACGATGACTAGGTTTATGTATAAATTACTTTTTGTTCTGCAGCGCCATAAATTCTTAATTATGGTTAGTAGCTGTCTTGTCGCTTTGTTATATGCTGATTGTGCTTTGGCTGAAACAGATTGCAGTGAGCTGAGCGATGATGCTAAATATCTTTGTTATTGCAAATCCGATGTTATTGAAAAGAAATATACTGATGCTGGGTGCTGGTCGTGTGATGTTATTTTTACGCTCATGATGTCTATGACTAATGTTGCAGGAACTATCTATGATGGAACGATTGCTCTTTCTAAAATTATTTTGGGCGGAGGTGCTTGTATTTGGATAGCTTTGTATTTCTTAAAAACACTTGGATCTTTTACAACTCAAGATCCGGCTAAAGTTATTGATGGTTTATTAACTTTCTGTTTTAAAGTTGCCTTAATGTATGCTTTGATTGATTCCGGAATTGATTCAATTGTTCATTACATTGTTAACCCTCTGTTGAGTATCGGGTTTGATATTGGGGGCACTTTTGCTAATGCTACAGGAATAGGAGGCTGGTAATATGTTTAAATATTTTTTCCATTTTATCTTTGCTTTGTTCCTTATTTTTGCTGTTGCTCCTGAGGCCTCTGCTCAAATGAATATTATGGGGCCTCCAGATATCTCGTTGGGCGGACAGCAAATTACAGCTATGGATAATTTAATTGATGGTATCACCAGTATGACGCGGATGATTAATGATGCATCTAAAGAAATGATGAAAATCGGTGATTTATTGATTTGTAATTCTCTGCACGGTGAAGCTGCTACTGTTAAAATTGGTATCGGAAGTTTTAGCGTGACTCTTTATTTAGTCGCTTTAGATATTTTTGTTAGTGGATGCGTTTTGTATGTCTTAGGCTTTTTTATCTCTATCATCGCCTCTTTTTATATGTTTGATATTGCCTTTAACCTCTCTTTGGCTATTGTTCTCCTTCCGATTGTTCTTGCCTTATGGCCGTTTGCTTGGACCAAGGGGAAACTTAAAATTGTGGTAGAATCAATTGCCTACTATACTGGATTATTTATCTTTTTACCGCTGGGTATTTTAATTGGAACTGAACTTGTGGTCACTATTATTCAAAATGCCTTTACTGAATCAAACGGTAGTCCTATCAACATTATGCAAGTTTTTGATGAGGATAAATCTGATATTATTCGTGATAACTTAGGTGTGTTTACTCTAACTTTTCTTAAAGTTTTGGTTTCTTATATTGTTGCAATGCGCATTATTCCGCTTATGGCAAATGAATTTTGTAGTCACTTTTTTGAAGGAGCTTTGGTCGGTAGCCCAATGAACGAAAAAATGACACAAGTTATTGCTCTTGCTAAACAAAAGACTATCGGAAAAGCTACGAAATTCGGTAAAGATGTTATGCAACATAAAGTTGGAAAAGCTATTGAAAGCAAAGGTAAAAGTAAAGGCGGATTTATGGGCGGCGTTATGGCTCGTTATGGTAAACAACTGGCTAAAACGAAAAAATAAAGGGAGTAGATGGCATGAGTAAAATATTGAAATATTTTTATAGAGGTTTGCCTCTCTTTGTTCTGTTAGTTATTTGTGTATTTGCTCTTCCTGCTCATGCTAGTTGGTGGGATTCACTTAAAGATGCCGCATTGAATGCCGCCGGAAAAGCTGCTGCTGCACTTTTGGGTATTGATACAGAAGATAATTGCACCCCGCCTTCCATGGATTCAACTAGTTGTCTTTTTTGCCCTATGTTTAAAATCATTTTTAATGCTTGTAGTTTAGTTGCAGCAAAATCTTACCAAGCATTTTCTTCAGACTTGGGACAATTGGTCTTAGTATTTTTGAGCGTTTCTTTGGCTTTGATTATCTTACGCAATATCGCTGCTATGGGCTCTAAAGATCCTAGTGCCTTATTAAATGATCTCTTTAAGAAAACTTTCGTTTGTATTGCTATTTATATTATCATTGCTCAGGATTATTACCATATCCTCAATTTAACCCTAACGCCTATTTTTGAAACCGGCTTTGCTTTTGTTAAAACTGGCACTACGGCTTGTGCTAATGCTGGAGGTGTTATCGGTTATTCGGGTTCCGCAAGTTCTGGAGGAGAAGGCGGATTACCAATGGCTGTCGGTACATCTATTGTATGTGCTGTGGAAGATATTGAACGCAAAATAAACGCATTATTTGAGTTTGGCGATTGGGCTCTTTGCCTCGGAAATGGTCCAAACCGCGTTTTTCATATTTTACCGAATCCTGTCTTTATTCTGGATGGAATTATTCTTTATATTGCCGGTATCTTTTTCATGGTAACGTATCCTTGGATTATGGGTGATGCTGTTTTGCAATTTGGTATAGCAACGGCTATTCTTCCTTTTGCCGTTTGTGGCTATGCCTTTAGTGGAACACGGAGTTATTTATCTAAGGTCTTTTCTTGGTTACTTAATTCTTTGTTTGTTTTCATATTCATGGCTATTTTGATTATGTGTATCTTAGGTTATATCGGAGACTTACTCGGTGCTGCTATGACTAACGGACTGGCAGATCCGGAAAAGGTGTTTACTGATCCTAACCAAGGAATTGCCTTTTATGGTCCGAATATGCTCAAAATTATTTTTATCTTGGTTATCGGATGGGCTTATATGCCTGCTATTGCTGACTTAGCGGAACAATTTGCCGGAGGCTCTGGATTAAGTGCCGCTGGAAAAATCGGCGCTGCCGTAAGAAATAGTATTGACGAAAAAACTCGTAAGGCTGCCGATTGGGGGGTCGGAGCTGCCGGAAATGCTGCTAAAACCGCCGGAAGGGTTACTAAACGCCGTGTTCAGGCTGGTATTCGGCAAGGTGTTATGGCTGGTGTAAACACCTTTGGTAAAGCGAATGCTGCTGGTGGGAAGTCTATTAGTTTTGCAGGTATCAAGTTTCAAACTCAACGTAATGCCGATGGCTCTCAGGTTTTACGTAGAGAATTTCGCTCTATAACAGGCCGCCGTCATGTTATGATTTCTGATAAATATTCCACTATAAAAAAGGAATACGCTAATAAATCCGGACGAGAGATTAAAAGTGAAGTTAAATTTAAACATGGATTTTTGCAAAATCATCTTATTGATGATGGTACCGGAAAAATAAATGTCGGCGCTGTGCAAACACTCTTGAATTCACCGCTTGCACAAGATCCTGAATATAAAAAAGCATTGATGTCGCAGCTTGCCGTAGAAATTATTAAGAAAAAAACAGGTAAAGATATTGGCGCTTATTACGCCTCTCGCAATATACAATTTGATCCGAATGATCCGTATAATCTACACGTGGAGCAAAAAGATAATACCGGCAAAACAACCAGTTTTGGTATGAAAATTGATGCGGCGACAGGACAAGTTGCTATTCAGTTCCACCGCGAACGAGACAGAAACAGATTTGAAAATCTGGGTCATAATGTTAATCAGGCTCGGAAACGTACCGGTAGAGCTATCAATATTGCTGCTGTCAGTGCTCTTATTCAAGCTACCGGAACAGCGGTTCCGGGGGTCGGATATATTGCGAAGCTACCGGGGGGACTTATTTCTTATACGGCTAAAGTTGACGGTTCAGGACAAAGATTTTATGAACGTGAAGCCAGAAAATATCTCTTCTTTGGAGCAAAAACAAAGAAAATATACGATAAAGACGGTGTTGAAATTGAACATGATACGACTCGCAAATATATGAAACACGTTCAAAAAATGTTAGACATTCAAAACAAAATATCTTCTACTCCCGGAGCAACGGCTACTGCTACTGGCGGTGAAATGGTTACAATCGGAAATAAAATTTATGCAAGCCATGTGGATGCTTCTACCGGAGAAATTTATTATACTCTGTCCGAAGTGAAAGGCGCGAAAACCTTAAAAGTTACTACTCTTTATAAAAATGAAACTATTGTAGAATATCAAGATAAAGACGGACATGTTCTTAGGGATGGGAATGGGGTACCTCTTTCTAGAAAAGAATCTATTGATATTAACCAGAAAATCAAAAAAGATATTTCTGGTACACAGACCGTTTCTCATGGTAGTAGTTCATCTACGGTTGTCAATGAAAAGTATTCTGCTGAATATGAAACTATCTTTGATAACGGACTGGTAAATATTACAACAACTGGATATAAAACTGAAGGTGATTTGCGAAAAGGTCTGGCAAAGACAGCCGGTGAAAAAACTGTATATAAATTTTCACAATTTGCTCAACAAGGTCATGACCATTTTGCAGATAAGATGGATGGTAACCAGATTATTGAAAATGATGGCACGATTGCTCGGGATATGGATCCGGCGTTTGCAGGGCATGATGGTTATAAAGGTGATTTACTCTATGGGCTTGATGATTTTGCAGGCATACAAAATATTAAAGGACAGAGTGCGCGGGATTATGTGCGTGATGAAATTCTCAAAAAA
Organism: uncultured Alphaproteobacteria bacterium; assembly: GCA_944392315.1. Taxonomy (GTDB): domain Bacteria; phylum Pseudomonadota; class Alphaproteobacteria; order RF32; family CAG-239; genus CAG-267. The sequence continues at coordinate 10,279 of CALXWH010000011.1, forward strand.
GGGAGAATCAAAAAAACAAATAAACTTAGTTCTGATATAGATTGGACAATGGATAGTTTCTACGTTGCTGATGACCAAGGAAATATTATCGGAAGAGTTGATGGTAGTGGTAATATCTCTGGCAACAGCGGTTCTAGTATTGGCACGGTTACCGGTGGAATTGCTTATGACTTTTCTGGACATCCTATCGGTCGCGTTCTTTAATCTCTGATTTTATAAACCTTCTACTTTTTGTTATTACAAAAGTAGAAGGTTTTTGTCCTTTTCCCCCTCTATTTTGTTTAAATCTAATCATTTAACTTATATATTTCTCTTTTGCCCTTTTCTAACCTCCTCATATCATTGACAAAAGTTATACATATTTGAAGGATTTTTGTTTTTTTGACTTGCATATTTTTTTGGCAATATTATTATTAAGTAAAATTATTTTCATGTGAGGTGTATTGCTATGGAAGAAATCGTATTTCCGAACCAAATCAGAATTAACCGTAAAATGCGCGGTGTTTCTATGCAGGATTTAGCTGATAGATTGGGGATTAGCCTTTCTGCTATCTCTAAAATTGAAAAAGGTTACAGACGTCTTAACCAAGAGCAACTTATTTTAGTTGCTGAAGTTTTAGACTGTTCCTTACAAGATTTATATGTTAATGAACAAAATTCTCAGCATGAAGTTGTTATGGCTTGGAAAAAAGAACAAGAACGTCGTCAGGAAATAAATAAAAGTAGCGGTTTGAAAGTTTTAGGTGCCGCTTTAAGATATATCCGAAATGAAAAATCTTTAACCTTAATTGAGGTAGCGGAAAATGCAGATATGACTCTTTCGGTTTATCATCGTATTGAAATGGGACAACGCGAAGTTTCTGATAAAGAGTATAAAAGTATTGCAAAAGCCTTAGGCATGGAAGTTGATGCCTTAAAAGAAGAAATTAAAAAACTTGATGCCGCAGGCGCTTTGGAAGAAATTATTGCCCATAATGATACGAAATATAAAGTCCAAAATATTGTTCGGGCTTCTAATGAGCATAGCAACAGTTATATTGACCTTGAAACACTAAAAGTTCCTGTATTTGGTACATCTGGTGTTGATGGATCTATTGTCGTTGATAAATCTTTTGTTTCTAAAGAAGCTTTTAAGCCGGCAAATTTGTCTGATAAACGAGATGTTTATGGTGTTAGCTTGTGTACTAGAAGATTAGGTTCTATCTTATCTAATCGTGCCGTTATGTTTGTGGCACCTAGTGAAGTTGCCAGCGTTGGTGATATTGCTCTTTATTACCAAACAGACCAAGAAGCTTTTGTGGTTAGTATGAGGGAAGATGAAACAGGACAGCTTTATGGTTTAATGTGGAATCCGGAAGAGAGAATTTATTTCAGCAATGATGATTTCAAAAAAATACATAAAGTCGTTGACATTGCTTTGTAGCTTTTGATATCTGCTGTCGTATTTCTTTTCGTTAATCATTTTGAATAAAGGTTGGGATTGTGGAAAATTTAAATGATGTAGAATTCGGTAGTGACAAAAGTGGTGAAGAAGCACCGATTTTGGTTGCACAACGTTATCTGAATATCTTTAGACAAGTTCATATTTTTAATAAAGCTAAAAGAGATGAATTTGATGATGAACTTTTAGCTTTACCACAAAATATTACAGACTTCTTTAAAAGAATGCCTGGTGGCCGTTTGCTTGTTGAACATATTGAGAAAGTTAAAACTGAGCGCGGTATCGCTTTTGTTAAGGCGAAGAAAGAGGACTTTGAAGAAGGTTCAGGCATGACTGATACGCCGCAGCCTGCCGCAAATGGCACTGTTCAGGCTGTAGCCGGAAGTGTTACTCTTGATGCTTCTTTTGCCGATGCTCTTGCTCAAGCATTAGCCAATGCGTTTAAGCAATTACCACAATCTCCCGTTGCTACAGCTTCCGGCACAGGTCCTACCACAATCTCTGCTGATTTTGGAAATGCCTTTGATGTTATTGCTGAAGAAATTCGTACATCTCGCGCATCGTTGCTTGATGTATTAAAAGAGACACGCAGCATTACTGATTCTGTTATTGCATCTCAAGTTTCTATTTCTCGTATTTTAGAGGGGATTTTGGCTACGCGTGATAGGGATGATACAGATATAGCTGATTTAAATAATAGAATTATCGCGTCTCAAGCGTCTATTACAAAATTATTGGAAGGACTTTATACTGCCAGTAATAAGAAAAATGCCGAAATTTCTGAATATCTGAACGTAGAGAATCGTTTACGTCGCTTTAGAGAAGAAATTACCAGCGATTTGGATATATCTTTACAAAAAATGCAGGAGCTCTTTAGACTTTGTGCTCAAAGTATTCAGGACAGAAAAGTTATTATTGAAACTCGCCCCTCTCATTCCGGTGAGCAAGCGGAAGTAATTGCCAATGATAGTCATGTAGAAGTTCCGGCATCTTCTTTTGCAGACAATTCGCGTCACCCAGCAACGGACACGACGGCAACAATGAAAGTTGGAGATGTTTTAACTCAAGTTCAGCAACAGACGAAACCTTCTGAACAACGTCAAACGTACCAAGAAGTAGCGCCTCATATTCAGCATGAAAATAAGAATCCAGTATCTACGTCTTTTCACTCTGACAGCACAGAGGCTATTGTGCGTTCTACTTCTGATTATCCAGTTGATGATACTTTAGCTGAGCATAGAAAGAAGAAAAAGAAGAAGAAAAAAAATAGAGAGAATGTATTTATAAATGACAGTCAAGCACCTTTAGGTGTTGTATCTCCTGTTTATACTCCTGTATCTGAACAAGTGGTACAATCTCAGCATGAACCTAAGGTTGCTTCTGAAGAAAATGTTCAAATTTCTAAGCAGGATAAAAAAGAGCCTCTTCCTTCATTTGATGGTGTTATTCGTAACAAGGCTTTTAAGCATGAAGATCGTTTTGACAATGTGCACTTAGATGTGCCACCTCTTGATTTGGATGGTGAGAATGAAGCAACTCTATCTCATGAACATATTGCTTCAAAAGCACAAAATGTTTCTGAGGCAAAAGTATCTGATAATGTTGAAACGCAATCCACCATTTCTAACCAAAAGATTGGCGCTTCTGATGATTTAGATTTTGAGCTCCCTGATGTACCTTCTGATTTTGCTGATATGTCTGAAGATAATAACTCAACAAATATTGGGCATATTAGTAATTTGTCGGAAACAGCAGATATAGAAGATGATGATCTTGACTTTGCTTTGCCTGAAGTTAATTTTTCTAATGAAGATATAGCTGATAGTTCATCTTCTATGAGTTTTGATGACATCAGTCAACCAGAGCAAGACTCTGATAAAGAGATGGATTTTGCTGATAGTTTCAACGACGGCTTAGATTTTTCTCTCCCGGATATAGATGATGGGCCTACTCAGAACAATGAGCTTCAATCTTTCTCAGATGGAGCTAGTGCGGATGTAGCTCATTCTGGTGAGGAATATGCGCCTAAAAATCAGGATGAAAGAGATATTGAACCTGATGTTTCGGTATCTCAGCAGCTTTCCTCTGAGAAAGAAACTGACATAACATCTCCGCTTGATAATTTTATGGCTCTTCACAATGAAGATATTTCTGCTCAGAGTATGCCTCAAGCGACAATGCCTGTTGCGGATTCATCTGCTTTATCTGACACATTGTCTAATACTGAAAAAGAAGAGGCCGAACCATCTCTTGATGATTTATTAAATGGCACTAAGGATGGAGAACATCCTATTTCAGAACAATCAATGGCTTCCGCCAATGTTTCTCCTGCTGATACAGATGTTAGTGCATCTGCGCCAGACACCGTATCATCCGCTGAAGAAACACCTTCATTAGATGATCTTTTAGGTGGGTCTGACAAGAAAGTTATTGCCCCAGATGTTTCTGCTAATCGTGCTCCTACATTAGATGATTTTATGAATAGTCATAATCAAGAAATTGAGGCTTCTGATGCTGATATGGCCACACAGTCTGCGGCTAAGGAGCCATCACTTGACGATTTCTTAGCCGAGCCGGCGCAAACTGATAGTCAGACTAATGTAATTTCTCAAACCGATGAGACTAGTCCTGTTGGTGATGTCGCTATATCATCTTCTCCAGTATCTCATGTATCTGAAGAAGTTCCTGCTGACACTAATCGGCAAAATTCGCCTCACGAGCATGATGTTCATCAAAGTCGTTATAGTGCAGAGCTTGATAAAATACGCGAAGCTTTAACCTCTGATAGTGTTGATTTATCTTCTTTGGATCAACCGATAGCGTTGGATGATTACAGTGATGATGAAAATGTTGGAAAAGATGACTATGATGATATTTTATCCCATCTATCTGAAAGTCATGAGAATACATCTGATACTCATATTGCTTCAGATGCACAGATCTCTCCAACCTTTAATTCTGGCACAACTGCGTCAGCTCCTGAGATTTCTCAACAAAATAGTGAAAGCCCTGCTTCTGATGATGATCAAGATTGGGAGTGGGAATATGTTGATGAGAATGGTAATGAAGTTCCTGATGATGACGACCAAGACTGGGAATGGGAGTATGTTGAAGATGACGATACAACAAATGCAGATGATAATAAAAAGTAAAAAATATTTGCATTACGGTATATTTTCTTTATGTTAGATGGTAAGGGGGTATTATGGCTGATAATGATGAGTTGACTGTTACGAAAGAATCTCTTTGGTATATTGATAACTATGTACTCATCAGAGATTATTACGATCGTACTGTTTCTAGAATAGCTGCCAGATGCATTCGCCAGGGAAATATCGCTGTTGAAGATTATCCTTTTTATCCGTATATTATTGATGTTTTGACAGAATTGTGTGAAACCGGAGATTATATTATCAATCATAAAGAATTGCATCCTTTTGTTGAAAAGAAAATTAAAGGTGGGGTGGCTGCTCTCCAAAAAAACTTAGATTTATATAAACAAGAATTGGAAAGAAATGCTTCGGTTGATATGGCGGCCAAAAAAGATGAAGATTTAAGTGCCGCAAAAGATGCCTTTGGTGGATTTACAAATCAAGCAGATGATCCTACTAAGGGAGCGGGGCAAAGTATTGATGATGTTGTAGCAAAATTGATGGCAGAACAAGAACAAATTATTGAAAACCAGGAAAATGATGAAAGCAAGGGTGACTAAAGTGATGTTTGGTATCGGAAAGAAAAGTCTTTTAGTTTTATTTTCATTGCTCTTTTTTGTTGCTTGTAATGCTTACCAAAGCGATGAAGAGACGATTATTACAAATACTGCTGTGAATGGTAGCGCAACGGATAATTTTATCATTCTCCCGCAAGAAAATCCTTATATGCTGCGTACGACCTTTAGAGCAAATGATCTAGATTTAGAGACACCGTTGCGCTGTAATGTTAATTGGAAAACGCAAGAAATGGTGCAAATTTTGCCTCATAATAATGTATCTTTCCGAATTGAACGTAATGATGTTAATGATCCTTTGCCTGATTTTGAAGTGCGTGATTTTACTTTTGACAATATTCCAGCTGAGCAAGCTTTGCTTAAACTTACACAGGAAGCAAACATCGTTCTTGTTGCAAAAGATGCTCCCTATCCTAATCTCTATGGTAAGGATTTAAATGGTAGTTTTAAAGAGGTTGTTGAGATGATTGCTCGTTCGGCTGATTTGTTTTATAGATACGATGCGAAAACAAATTCTCTTATTTTAAGCAGACGTGCCAGTTTTACTCTATATGCTCCGAGTTCAAGAACTTTGTTGTTAGGTTTTCTTGATGTTTTAAGAGGTGCCGGGATTACTGATGTTATTACAAACTGGCGTGATTATACAATCTCTTTTGAAACTAACTTAGAAACAATGGATAAAATCAACGAGTTGATTACGGACTTTGAAGACAATCCGGCGATGATTATGTATGATGTCAGTGTCTTTAGGGTTATTCCTAATGAGCCGTGCGGTGTTGTCTGGAATGATTTGCTCAAAGATTTTAAATTTGGTACTATTGCTACGGCACAAACAGGTGTCATTGGGCGTATGCTTACGGTTACAAATGATTTATCTATTGAACAACTGCAAAATTTTGTTGGTAAATATGGCAAAGTTGAAAATATTTCAGAAGGGCGTTTTGTTGTTCCGACACGGTGGTTTTCTCGCTTTGATGTAGGACGTTGCGGTAAGTTGGATAATAAAGAATATTCTCTTTCTATACTTGCGCGGGCTTCACTAGAAAAAAATAATCGTATCTATTCTGAAGTAACTTTGGATACAACTGAGGGTGAAATTACAAAATTTAAAGTAAGAAATCAATTAGGGGAAAATTTCCTTATTATTGGTTTGCCTAGTGAAATCTTTGGCCCGGCTTTTCAAGGAACAGAGACTATTGTGTTTATTGTTCCTCGCTTGGTTAGAATGTTGAAAACTGATGAAAAGATAAAAAATAGAATCTAGAGTGTAAACTGATGAGTGATGATGATTTAGATAGTTTGATTTCACAAGATCCTAGTGCTTTTCAAAAGCAAAGGGAGAATATTTCTTCGGCGACTCCTTCGCAACAGAACAGTTTTGCTGTTCCCGGTCACCCGAAACTAAGAAAAATTAAGAGACCTAAAATTAGACCGGCGGTTGATGTTCCTGAAGCACCAGCTAAGGTTATGCCCTCATTTCAGAACGAAAATAATGTGTCTTCTGAAACGAAACCAATGGAAAATATACCATCTATCCAAGATGATCGTAATATTTTGGCAGATACTTCTGCTGATGATTTTTCACTTTCTTCAGCTAATGAAGATGCGTCCGCTGTCGCTAATGATGCAAATGAAGAGGTTGCACCTACAAATGATAAACAACAAGGAACAGACCTTATACGCTCTCAAGATGCACAAGCTCTGGCTACAAATGCTTCTAATTCGGATTTGTCTTTTTCACTAGATGACTTATCTAATGATTTTGATTATGATGAAGAAGATGCCGGCGATGAAGAAATTCTTCAGGAAGATGCCTCTTATGTAAAGAAAAATATTCTGTATATTGCAGCTGGAATTTGTTTTTTTGTCGGTTTATTTATTGGAAAGACATTATTCGCAACGCAAACTATTGAAAACCACGGTTTGGAGGGGATTGTTGCTAATCCGGATATTCCTGCAGGACGCCCTCGTTGCGGGCTGACAGATAAAAGTCAGGCTTGTGTCTTTTATTTGATGAATTGGGAAAAGCAAGAACTTAACGGGCGGGATTTTTATAAATTAGCGGCTTATTTTACAGGGCGCGAAGAATATATGATTGAAACTGAAAATTTGAGGTATGCAACGGTTAAGATTAGGCCAGGTGACTTTGCGCAACTCAATATCCCTGCGCTTAAATAGTTTTTTAGTGTAATACAATAAAGCCCTGACTTGTTATCTATCAGGGCTTTATTTTTGTAAACTTATTTTGTTTTATTTTCTGTCTCACTAGCGGCTTTTGAAGACTTCTTTTCCTCTTTCTTTTCTTGGTGAGCTGCATGAGCTTTTTCTTTAATTTCTTTAGACGCTTTTTTGCCGGCTTCAACAATGTGAGGAACTTCTGTTTTAATTTTTTCCATCATATGCGGCAACTTTTCTGCATTATAAATTAAAATTACTACAATTATAACCAAAACCCATATCATAAACTTTCTCCTTTCTTGAGCATTTGATGTAACACTTCTGTCGCATCATAAGAATATTTCTCATCAAAACTTTCTTTTAATGCGTTTTCATAACGCACCCGAATATCGCTTAAATCAATCTTCTTAGGTTTATTATGAATGACTTTTTCTATTTTGGCAAATCTTATTACCGACTTTTCAGTTAAGAATCGATTTGTTTGACATACTTCAAATAAATCTTTTATATTTCCTGAACAGCAGCACACTGCGTCTACTCCCGCATTTAGGCTTGCCTCAACTTTTTCTCTGATACTTCCTTTTAGGGCGTGCATATCTATGGCATCACTTAATAGAAAATTATCAAAATTCAGATATCCGCGGATAACTTCTTTGATTATCTTTTTTGACTGCGTTGCCGGATTTGCGGCATCTATTTCTTTTAAGAGGATATGCGAGGTCATCCCCAAAGGGAATTCTTTGAAACTTTTGATATATTCAATTTCTTTATACAATTCTTCTTTTGATAAAGGACATTCCGGTAACTGTAGATGCGGATCATTTAGAGAGTTAAAATGCCCCGGTATATGTTTTATGCATGGACATATTCCCATTGAAACATAGGCCGAAGCCATATTCATTCCACGCTCTACTATGCTTTCTCTTTTTTCGCTAAAACATCTACTTTCAAGCACCTTATTCTGCGGGATTGTTTTCCTATCTATTACCGGCGCATAATTTATATTTATACCAAATTTTTTTATATCTGATGCAATTAAATATGCGTGATAAGTGCTAAATTGTTTATCTACTTTGCCTAGAGCTTCTTCTGAGGCATATTTGTTTGGTATGATTGAAGATAGTCTTGAAACTCTTCCCCCTTCTTCATCCACCGCTATTAGAGCATTTTCTCGCCCAATCGCATTTTTTATCTCTTCAATTAAGTTTTTTAATTGTGTTTCCGACTGTATGTTGCGCGCGAATAAACTTACACCCAGCGGATTATACTCTGAGAATAGCTTTTTTTCTTCATCTGTCAGTATTGTTCCACTGCAGGATAGGACGGCTGCAAGTATCGGTTTTGTCATGGTTTTAATTCTGCTTTATGATGCTACTAATCTGTTTCTTTTTCAAAAGATTGCTCAATTCAACTGCCTCTTCACGCGTCTTAAATGAGCCAACCTTTAATCTATATAGCACAGAGCCCTGTGCAGTTTTTATTTCTTCTATTTCATAGGGGTACTTTTTTATGAAATCATGTCTTGAAGACAAATTATTCCATAAAGATTGAACAGCTTTACGACTGGATGATGCAATGATTTGCGTGTACCATGTTCCTTTGGCAAAATTATTTTGATTTTGCTTAGGTGTTTCTTTTACAGTTTCCTTTGGAGCTTCTTCGCTTTTAGTGACCTTCTGAGCCTGCGCATTAATTGTCTTTTGTAATTTAACTTTGATGTCATCTATTTTTTCAGGAATTACGATTTTTTCTTTGCTATTCGTTTTAATCCCAGATAACTCTGTTGAAGCCAGTTTGATATTATTTGAGGTATCTTCTGTCTCTGTGTTTAGACTATCATCAGCGTCTATGCTTTCCACTAAATTTTGCATTTCTTCAGAGGAGGAAATTGTTTTACTGATATCAATTTTCGGCATATCCGGTGCCGGACGAATATTTACCTTTTCTTCTGCTTTTGGGGTATTATCAACGATATGATATATTTCTCTGTCTTGATTGTCTATTTCCATCCCTCCCGGATCATTCGGCAAGACTTTGGCTACGGTTATTGGGCGTCTGATAACAGGAATTTCACGTTCTTTTGTTGTACTATCTGCTGGGCTTAAAAATAACCACCCAACGACTCCGCCAACAACAATTCCTGCCAACATACCTATAAAACCATTTTTAGCATGTCGCAGCTCTTCTTGTCTGTCTTCTATACTTTGAATGTTTTGGTCTGCTACTCTTTGATGAAAATCGTTTGTTTCGTTATCAGAATTTGTAAAACCTTGTAACATATATTTTTCCTCTGCTTATCATATTTACTGTAAGTATATTCTCAAATTTGTTTACAATCATTTAATACAATATCCGTTATCTTCATTAAAAAGTTTATTTAGAGGTGAAAATGAAAATTGCAACATATAACATCAATTCTATTAAGGCTAGATGCGGTAATCTTTGTCAGTGGTTGAATGAAACTAAGCCCGACATTGTTTTTCTGCAAGAAATTAAATGCGAAACGGAAAACTTTCTTTATTTTGAATGTGAAAGCATGGGATATAAAGTTGCTGTCTTGGGTCAGAAAAGTTACAATGGCGTGGCTATTTTATCTAAATTTGATTTTCAGGTTACTTCTAAAAATTTACCTAACTTTCAAGAGGATGCTTCGGCGCGGTATATTGAAATTTTGGTATCTCATCCTAAAACTCCTTTTTATGCTGCATCCATCTATGCACCAAACGGTTGCGCTCCAACAAAAGATGCGGAAATTGCTAAATTTTCTGCCAAAATTACTTGGTTTGAAAAACTTTATCAGCACTGTCAAGATTTAATGACCAGTGGGCTTCCTGTTATTTTGGGCGGTGATTTTAATGTGATGATGGAAGCGATTGATGTATTTGATGAGGCGCGTTTTGCGGGTAGCCCTCTTTATCGTGTTGAAGTTCAAAACAAACTTAAAGCTCTTTCTTTTTTGGGATATCATGACGCATTCCGACTTCTTTATCCTCGTCAGGAAGGATATACGTTTTGGGATTACTCTGCTAACTCTTTTGTAACTAATTCTGGTTTAAGAATAGATTATATTTTTGTGACGGCTTACTTTGCAGAACGTTTGAAGGATTGTTTTGTTGATAAATCATTACGTCGTATGAATAAACCTTCTGACCATACTGCTTTGGTTGCTGATTTTGAGATGTAGTTTATGATTAAAAAATTTTGGAATATTTTAATTGTTTTTTATTTGCTTGCTCATCCGGCTTATGCTTATGAGTTTACCAAAGTTTCTGAATTTTTTAATGTTGTACAAAATGATTATATAGAATCTCCTGATTTGCAAAAAACTTCTTTAATCGGTTTGGAGGCTCTTTCTCAAATAGATAGTTCGTTTCACCTTTATCATAGCGATACAAAAGCTTTTTTATACTATCAAAAGAATCTTATGGCGACTTTAGATTTGCCGACAGATAAGAAAGATGCTGTAGCTTGGGGAAAATTTACAAATGATGTTCTCAATCAGTGCCTAACTATTTCGCCTAATCTAGCAACACATTCAGTAGCGTTAGAATCTCAGATTTTGGAGCTCATGACTCGTAGTCTTGATGATTTTTCTCGTGTTGATAAACTACCTTCTGCTCATATTGTTTCCCAATATGATGTGAAAAATGATATTGTTTACATTAAACCGACTTTATTTTTCTCTGGTATTTCCGATGATATTAAAAATCTTATTTCTTCCTACGCTGATTTAGATGGGATAATTCTGGATTTGCGTGGATGTAAAGGTGGTAATTTTAATGAAGCGCTCAAAACTGCTGATTTATTTTTAGACGGAGCCCTTATCGCATATAGTGCTGATAATAAACATATCAAAAAATTTTATAATGCCACGCCGGGAGATATTCTCAACGGGAAACCCATCGCTATTTTGACAGATTCCTATACAGCTTCTGCTGCAGAGTTAGTTACTGCGGCGCTTAGTGAACAGAGCCGAGCGACCATTATCGGTACCAAGACTTATGGCAAAAACAGTATTCAGGATTTGTACCAATTTAATGATCAGATTTTATTTTTAACGAGTGGCTATTTTTATACCCCTTCAGGAAAATCTATTCACCAGGTCGGATTGATGCCGCAAATATGTACTGGTGTTGATAATAGCTGTCTTTTGCCTGATACTAAAGATAGTTTGAAAGATATTAAAATCGCTACAAAGTTAATAAAAAAGAATTTCAGTTAAAATTATTGTTGACATTAGCAATTATAATTGTATATTGCTCGTAAAGTTTTTTGTGTTTAACCTTAATGATAAGAGTAAAATAATGGCAAAAGCAGTAAAAGTTAAAGTAAAATTAGAGAGTAGTGCTGGTACAGGTACATTTTATCTTGCTGAAAAGAATCCGAGAACTCATCCTGAGAAATTGGTTATGAAAAAGTATGATAAAAAATCTAAGAAGCATGAAGAATTTGTTGAAAAGAAATTAAAGTAATTTCAATTCGTGTATTAAAAAAGCGCCTTTTCAGGCGCTTTCTTTTTGCTTTAGTCCGGAAAGGCTTTTTTGTATTCTTTTTGAATTTTTCCTAAAGTTACATCTGTGTATCGTTGCGTTGAACTTAATGAAGCATGTCCTAATAATTCTTGAATAGAGCGCAAATCTGACCCTTGTGCCAATAAATGTGTTGCAAATGAGTGACGCAGGGCATGTGGCGTAATATTATCGGGAAGATTTAATTTTTCTCTGATTTTTTGAAGTTTTCGCTGAATAATTCTAGGGCTTACCCTCTCTCCTTTTGCACCTAAAAATAAAGCGTCTCCTTCTTTTAAGTTATATGGGCAGCATTTTTTGTACGCTTCTATTCTTTCTATAACTATCGGTAATATCGGCACATATCTATCTTTGTTGCCTTTTCCGTGTATTTTTACAAACTCCGAGTGATTTATATCTTCAACATTTAAGCCTAGAGCCTCGGATATACGCAAACCACATCCATACAATAACGTTAAAATAGCTCTATCTCTCGTTCCTATCCAGGGTTCACTGCAATCTTTTACGGCTTCATCTATTACATCAAACATGGTATTCACATCTAAGGATCGTGGCAATACTTTGGGTAATTTTGGTGTTGATATTTGGAAAATGGCTGTATTTCTCATGATACCATTATCGTCTAACCATTTGAAAAAGTTGCGTACTGAAGATTCTTCTCTGGCTATGGATGGGCGGCTTATGCCTCTTTTCGCACGTAGACTGAAAAAATTTCTAAACCCTCTAATATCTATCTTCTTCAAATCGTTCAGGGAGACTTTTTCTTTTGCTAAATATTCTAAAAAGATTTCTACATCGCTTACATAACTTTGTATTGTGTGGGGAGAATAGTTTCTTTGAGTTTGGAGCCAATCTATCCATCTTTGCATCTGTTTTTTGAGCTCTCTATCTAACATAACTACCTCCCTATCAAAAACCTCTTAATGTTTTGGTTTTAACATTAAGAGGTTAATAATAGGTTATAGAGCTTGATGACTTAATAGTATTTAAAATCGGTCAGAAAATCTTCCATTTCCTGTTCATGTTCTATTTCTTCTTTTAATATTTTCTCTGATATTCGGTATGTTTCTATATCTTTATCTCGGCATTTATCACATATTTGCTGATACCGGCCTATCGCGCATCGCTCTCCGGTCAGATTTTGTGATACTAAGATTTCTGTATTACCGTCTGTCGGAGCTTCATATTTGCATTGGGCAGTTTCTTTCCATTCGGATGGATCAAGCAGAGGTGTTCCTCCTAATTGAATAATTCGTTCTGCCAACCAATCGGCATGTTTTAATTCTTCTTCACCGTGTTCTTTTAGCTCTTTAGCAATTTTAGGGCGTTCTATCCCTTTAGCTACCTTTGATCCTAGCCAATATTGATAGTATGCAAGCCACTCCTCAGCAAACGCAATATTCAGCATTTTTATGACTTCTTCTTTTTCCAGTTTACATATTCTCTGTGCGACTTCTCCCATTGTTTTCTCCTTTGACTAATAAAATGATTACGTCCTCTAGATAATCTTTGCTTGCTATTTATCAAGTTGCTCTTTTCTTTATTTACCTCACTTTAAGTTTTGTAGCTTAAAGTATGAATATAGTAATTAGAGGAGTTTATATATGGTCAAAATAGCACCTAGTCTTTTAGCCGCAAACAGCGCTTCTTTTGGTAAAGCTGTGGCTTGTCTTGATGCGGCCGGAGCTGATTTTATCCATTTTGACGTTATGGATGGGCACTTTGTTCCAAATCTTACCTTTGGCCCTAAAATTCTTAAGGAATTAAAACCTCTCTCACAACTTCCCTTTGATGTACATCTTATGGTTACAAATCCAGATGACTGTATTCCTTGGTATGCAGAAGCGGGTGCTGATTTGATTACTTTTCATTTAGAGGCGTCATTAAATCCCTTGCAGACTATTCAGTTGATTAAAAGCTTTGGTATTAAAGCGGGGGTTACACTAAGGCCAAATTCAGATGTTCAGCTACTTACACCATTGGTTGACTTGGTTGATTTAATCTTAGTGATGGGTGTTCAACCCGGTTTTGGTGGGCAAAAATTTTATGATGATACACCTGAACGCCTCATGTATACAAAAAAAATTATTGGGAATCGTCCTATTTTGCTTGAAGTTGATGGGGGAATAAATTTTCAGAATGCACCTTTATGTATTGACGCCGGAGCGGATATTCTTGTTGCCGGTACAACTGTTTTTAAAAATGATGCTTATGCTGACAATATTGCAAAATTGAAAGGAATAGCCTGATGAGTTTGGTTATGATTATTGAAGATGAAGAACCTTTAGCTATGCTTTTAAGCTATAATCTTGAAAAGGAAGGATATGAAGTTGCAACAGTCACCAATGGCTTAAATGCCGTTAGTGAAGTTGAAAAATTGATGCCCTCCGTTATTTTGCTTGATTGGATGCTTCCGGAAGTTTCCGGTATTGAAATTTGCAAAATGATACGTTCTAAGCCTGATATCAAAAATATCCCTATCATTATGTTGACAGCAAAAGGTCAAGAAGAGGATAAAATCAAAGGTTTGGGTGCTGGTGCTGATGATTATGTCACAAAGCCCTTTTCTGTTCCAGAGCTGATGGCTCGTGTTAAAACCAATATGCGGCGTGCTCCTCTGTTTGAAGAAAAAGAGAAAATAATTGTATTTGATGATATTACGATGGATTTATCTGAGCGAAAAGTTTTTCGTAATGGTCATTTACTTCACCTCAGTCCAACTGAATTCAGACTTCTTAAAATGCTTCTTAAAGAACCTGGGAAAGTCTTTTCTCGAGAGGTGCTTTTGAAGTCCGTTTGGGGTGAAAATATTTATGTTGAATCAAGAACAGTTGATGTTCATATCAGAAGATTGCGTAAAGCCCTTAATCAGTATGGTCCAGATTATATCAGGACGGTACGAGCTAATGGATATTCCATTGATAAAAATTCTCTTCCGGAGAGTACTGATGAGAAAGAGGATGAGCTCTAAAGCCATCCTCTTTTCTTTAGATTTGCTTGCGTAGGTCAAGCGCTAATTTTATGGTACCATCATCCATATAATCCAGTTCTCCACCAACCGGAATACCTTGAGCTAATGTTGATACCTTTACAGGCTTATCTTTCAACAATGAAGAAATATAATGCATTGTTATTTGCCCATCAACCGTTGCCGGAAGCGCTAATATGATTTCTGCTATTTCTTCTGTGTCTATTCTTTGAATAAGTTTATCTATATTTAAATCTTCAGGTGTTACCCCCTCTATTGCAGAAAGAACGCCCCCCAATACGTGATATTTTCCTCGGTAGAGCCCTCCTCGTTCTAAGGCCCATAAGTCGCTTATGTCCTGAACAACGCACAAAGTATTTTGCTCCCTTGTTGATGAGCTACAAATTGAACACGGTGTTTCTGTATCATAATTGCCGCATATTTCACACACTTTTATATTATCATAAACATCTTGCAATGCTTTAATCAGCTGTGGTATTTGAGTCTCTTTTTTCTTTAATAAATATAACACTATTCTACGTGCGGAACGAGATCCCAGTGATGGAAATTTTGCAATTATCTTTATTAAATCTTCTATATATTGTCCTGACATTTATGTTCCTAAAATGGAAGTTTTAAACCGCCTAGATTAACGCCACCGGTCGCTTCTTTCATTCCTTCTTCTGCAAGATTTTCTACTTGTGCATGCGCATTATTATAGGCAACCATTATTAGGTCTTCTAACATTTCAATATCATCAGATGCTAATGTTTTATCAATGGATATTTTTTTCATTTCAGATTTTCCGTTTAAAACAACGCTTACTAAACCATTTCCAGATGTACCGGTTATTTCTGTACCAGCAAGTTTTTCTTGCGCTTCTTGCATCTTTCTTTGCATCATTTGAGCTTGTTTCATCAATCCTTGTATGTTTAGCATAATTTATTCCTCTTCTTCATAATCTGTTGAACTATTATTTTCTTCTGAAATTTCGGGTTCTTCTTCCGCTAAGTTCTCTAAGTTTTTACGAACTACTGTTTCAATTTTGGAACCCTTAAATTCTTCTAATATTTTCTTTACCAATGGATATTCTGCAACATTTTTTTTCTTTGCTTCCACCGCTGATTTTTCTTTGTCGGCAATTGTTTCTCCTAATTCACCTTTAACTATCTCTATTTCCCATTGTTTGCCGGTTACTTCGCTCAGCAATTTGTGCAAATTCATTATGAAATCTTGATGGATTGTCGGAGCAATATTCATGGCTATATGGCCATTGGAAAACTCTCTGATGCAGACATCATTTTTTATGGAATATTCCAATAGAGCTTTTTTCGCTCCCTCTAAATAGCGTAAAAAATCTTCTATCGTATTAAATGTAACCCCTTCACTTTGATTTTCTGGTGCTACATTATTTTTTTTTTCATTTCCTTGGGTAGGATTGGTTGTAACGGAGCTTATTAAATTAGAGTTTTTTTTTACTTCGTTTAAGATTTCATATGGTGTTGGAAGTGAAGCAGAATATGCCACGCGCAATAAAATCATTTCCAATGCTTCTACTGCTGATGGTGCCATATTGATTTCTGTTATTCCTTTAATCAACATTTGCCATATCTTAGATAATATCGCAAGAGAGCATTTTCCACTTAACTCTGTAAATGTTGTTTTTTCTACCTCGCTCAAACTTGTTGAATTTAAAAGAGCCGGAACGATTTTTATCTTCGCCAAATCATGTGTGATGTTAATTAAATCTTGCAGAATAATCAGAGGCGTTGCGCCATTTGTATATTGTTCTGAAATATCTTGCAGTACGCCTTCCATATCACCTTTTACAAGTTTTTCAAACAGCGATAACGTTTGGCTTCTATCTGCCAAACCCAGCATCTTTTTAACGGTGTCGGTTTTGATGTTTCCATTGCTCAAAACAATGGCTTGGTCTAATAGAGACAGACCATCTCTTGCAGAGCCATCAGCGGCTTTGGCTATAATATCCAGGCATTCGCTCTCCGCCGGAATATTTTCTTGTGCCAATATTTTTGTAAACAGTTTCGTCAGAGTTTCAACAGATAGGCGTTGCAAATCAAACCGTTGGCATCTGGAGAGAATCGTTACCGGAACTTTTCTAATTTCAGTTGTTGCAAAAATAAATTTTACATGTGCCGGAGGCTCTTCCAATGTTTTAAGTAAAGCATTAAAAGCTCCTTTAGAAAGCATGTGCACTTCGTCAATAATATAAATTTTATATCGTGCATTTGTCGGTGCATAACGAGCACTGTCCAGTAATTCTCTGATATCATCCACACCAGTATGTGATGCAGCATCCAGTTCCATCACATCCATATGGCGTCCTGCGGCAATAGCCTTACAGTTATCACATACACCGCAAGGATGTATTGTTGGGCCGCCCTTACCATCTGGACCTACGCAATTTAGTGCTTTGGCAATTAGACGCGCCGTTGTTGTTTTTCCTACACCGCGAATCCCTGTTAATATATAAGCATGATGCAATCTGTTATTTTGAATGGCATTTGTTAATGTTTGCACAAGCGCATCTTGCCCCAACAAGTCTTCAAAACTTTGTGGGCGATATTTGCGTGCCAACACGACATATTGATTTTCATTTGTATTTTCTTCTGCCATCTTTTCTATCTTTTGAGGAGAAGGGTAACAGACCTTATTTTAACTGTTACGGCTGCTTTCTTCCGAACCTGACCGAGTTGGCAGCAAAACAACCCTGCACCCTTCATAATTATACCTATCTTTTATGAAATATATCCAGCTATTTTTCAAGCTAAAAAGTATCTATCAACACTAATTGTTGTATAACCACTTTAATACTTCCGAACCGCTCTTTCCATAAAATTTCGGTAATTTTTCATATGGGACATAACGAATATCTATTTCACTATCTATGTAGTCTGACTCTCTATTATCCGCGCTAGATACAACCTTTGGCCCATCCTTGGTAACTTCCACCATTTCTAAGCTGTGATAGCTCTGACCTGTCGGTAAAATCTTAAAGAATCCATTTACACCGATAAAACCACTATTTTGCGTCAAGGTATTTTCTATATTTTCTTCATTTTTTCCAGATACCACTGAAGCCAATAAAACGCTGTCATATGCGAATGAATATATACTCTTTGGCTGTTCTCCGAAAGTCTCTTTATATTTATCTGTAAAATACGTTCCGTAACTTTTAGAAACCATCGGATATACACCATGGTATAAAATTGTTTCTTTACTTAAATTTGTATTATCCCATGCTGATGTTCCCATAAACAAGACATCCGGATACATAATGTCGTTGTATGCAAACATGGATGCTAAAGATTTTAATCTGTTACCACTATCGGCAATCATAACTGTATCAAAGTCTGCACCTGCGGATATTTCTTTAACCAGCATGGAAAAGTCAACATTGCTTGGGCTATAAAATCCGACTTTTTCTAATGCCATATTTTTGGCAATAGAGGACATAATCGCCGATTTAACGATATTTAATCCACTATTTGTATCTGGTACTAACAAAGCCATCTTCTGCCGTCCTTTTGATGATGCGTAAGATATTGCTCTATCTACCTGTTCACCATTTAACAAACCTATACTGTATACACCTTTTTGTAATACTTGGGGAGACGTTGTAAATGACACCATAGGGATATTGGCTGACAATACTTCAGCGGAAGCTCCTTCAACTTCCTCGCTCATCAAAGGACCTAAAATCAGTTGTGCTCCTTCGTTAATTGCTTTTTCAGCAGCAAGGCTTGCTCCCATTTTGTTGCTCTTTGTATCATAAAATTTTAAGGTTAAGCGATTGCTTTGCAAATCATCTAAAGCCATAAACATGGCATTTTGCATTCCTAAACCGATATTAGATGCTTTACCTGTTAATGGTAAAAGTACAGCAACATTTAATTGTCCTTCTATTGAAATTGGTCTATTTACAGTATCATAATCTATAATATCGTAGCGCTGATCTGATAACTCTATACGGTTGTTCGTCAACTGACTATTGCACCCAAAGATGCCAAAACAAAGAAAAAATATAGCGATTTTTTTTAACACTTGCATTTATTCCCAAAATATTAAACAATTATGTTATTCTATTTAAATCAAAAAACCTTTTTTGTAAAGAGCTATAACATGTTAGATGCAGGTTTATATATTGTTGCAACGCCTATCGGAAATTTACGCGATATTTCGCCGAGAGCTGTTGATGTTCTGAATGAAGCTGATATTATTGCTGCCGAAGATACTCGCGTCAGTAAAAAGCTTTTTTCGCTTCTAGGTATTCCTACAAATAAAACTTTTATTACCTATGAAGATCACTCCGAACAGAACAAATATCAATATATCATCAATCTTATCTTAGAGGGCAAAAGCGTTGCGTTGATTAGTGATGCCGGCTCTCCTTTGATTTCTGATCCTGGTTATAAGCTCGTTAAAGAATGTCGAAAATTAGATCTTAAAGTCACCACGCTTCCCGGTCCTTGCGCGGTTATTTGTGCTTTACAACTTTCCGGTCTTCCGACGAATCGTTTTATGTTTGCTGGGTTTATCCCTAACAAAGATAAAGCGAGGCTTGATTTATTCAATGAATTGAAAAATATCAATTCTACTTTGGTTTTGTACGAAACGGCTTTGCGCATTGAAAAGACGCTGAATGTGTTAGCAGAAGTTATGCCTCTACGTGAAATTGCAGTTATTCGTGAAATCAGTAAAATTTATGAAGAGTGTATTCAAGGAACCGTGGTGGAAGTTATTCAGCAAATTTCTGCTATGCCGATTAAAGGGGAAATTGTTTTGGTTATTGCCCCTCCCGCTGATACAGAATCGGAGCTGTCTACTTTGGATATTGATGCATTGTTGGTGGAAGAAATGAAGCATTTTTCGCTCAAAGAAGCCGTTAAAAATATTTCGCAAAAATATAACCTTAAAAGAAATGATGTTTATGAAAAAGCCTTGGCCATTAAAAATAACAGCAAATAATTCCGGAAAAATTGCTGAATTTCTTTGTCGCTGGTATATGCGTTTCTTAGGCTATAAAATTATTGCAAAAGATTATCGGTGCGGCAGAGGCAAGAATACGCCTTACGGAGAGCTTGATTTTATAGCAACAAGACATAAAACTCTTGTTTT
Source organism: uncultured Alphaproteobacteria bacterium (assembly GCA_944392315.1). Classification (GTDB taxonomy): domain Bacteria; phylum Pseudomonadota; class Alphaproteobacteria; order RF32; family CAG-239; genus CAG-267. The sequence goes on from CALXWH010000011.1 coordinate 30,261, forward strand.
TTGTGAAGTAAAAAAGCGGAAAAATGATAATGCCTTTTTATTTGCTTTATCCTATAAGCAACAACTGCGTATTATGAACGGAGCTCAATATTTTATTCGCAAGAATCGGCAATATTCTGCCTTTTCCATCCGTTTTGATGTTTTCTTTGTCCGGTTTCCCTTTTATGTCAAGCATATCAAAAATGCCTTGCATCGGGATTTTACGGTCTGATTAGTACATGACTTTATTTAGATATAAACCGCAGGCGGGAGCCGTTGCTCCGGCGCAAGCGCGATTTTTCTTTTCCAGAATTATTTTTACATCTTCCGGAGAAAATTTTCCATCCCCAACAGATTTTAGCGTTCCGACCATATTACGCACTTGATGATATAAAAATGAGCGAGCCTCAACAATAAAGTCTATCTCTGCCCCATTGGTTACAATTTCTAATTTATCTAAGGTTTTTATCGGTGATAAAGCCTGACATCCAGCCCCTCTAAACGATGTAAAATCATGATGACCGAGCAAATATTGTGCGCCGGCTTTCATACGATCAACATCCAGCGGATATCCAACATTCCAGACTCGATCAGCTAACAAAACTGTCGGGGCGCGGCGATTTAATATGCGATAGATATATCCTCTTCCCTTTGCAGAAAAACGCGCATGAAAATCTGGCGAAACATTTTCAACTTCCAGCACCGAAACAGGTGCTTTTAACTCTCTTAACCATGCATTAAATGCTTCTCTAATGTGAAATAAATCCATCTTTGTTTCTAAGTCAAAGTGTGCAACTTGTCCAAGAGCATGGACTCCGGCATCTGTCCTTCCTGCCCCAAAGACATCTATATTTTGGTGAGAGAATCCTTGTAATGCTTTTTCAAGATAATATTGAACACTAACCCCCTCGTCTTGTTTTTGCCAGCCGAGGAGGTTAGTGCCATCATATTCTATTGTAATTTTATAACGCATTGCTTATTAAGCTACTTTGAGCATCGGTTCTGCCGGAGCAGATGTTCTTGATAAGCCCAAAACATCTTGTATCTTCCAGATTACACGCAATGCATTCAACGCATCTTCACCACTGATACGCGGTGTTGCTTCACCTTTTACGCAGCTGATAAAGTGAGATAATTCAGCTTGCAGAGGTTGATTTGTCGGAATGAATAATTGCTCAACACTGCCCTTTAAGCCATAATTCATCCAATCCGGTATATTTTCTTGGTTTACATACGGCATACGACCTTGAGAGTGTACATTTATGCTTTGATTGATAAAGTCCATATCAATGTAGTTTGTATCTGTTGTTACGGTTAATGTACGAACTCTTGCCTGTGTAATACGACTTGCCGTAATGTTTGCCGTTGCCCCGTTTTCAAATTCAAGCAAAGCGGTGATATAATCTTTTCCGCTTTCATTTCCTGGGGTTCTAACAGCTGCAGCTTGTATGTTTGCTACAGGAGATTTTACTAAAGATTGGATTACTTCCACATCATGAATCATCAGATCCATTGCAACGTCTACGTCGGTAATTCGGCCGCTTGCTGCAGACATTCTCTGTGCTGTCAAAGAACGAATCTTGCTTGTATCCGATAAGATTTTTCCCATCTGCTCTACAGCCGGATTAAAACGTTCAATATGACCAACCAACAATGTTACATTGTTTTTCTTGGCGGCACTAATCAATCTTTGGCATTCTTCCTCAGTTGTTGCCAATGGTTTTTCTATCATGCAGTGAATACCTTGGTTTAAGAAGAATTCACCAACTTCACAGTGAGCAACAGATGTTGTTACAACACTTACGGCATCAACGTGCTTTGCAACTTCCTGCAAAGATGTGAATGCTTTAATACCAAACATTTCAGCGGCTTTTTTAGCACTTTCAGGAAATATATCATATACACCAACAAGTTTTACACCCGGTAATGTTTTATATGTTTTAAGATGGTTCTTGCCCATCATACCTGCGCCAATAACAGCAACTTTAATTAAATTTGACATAGTAAACCCCTTTTTAAGTATCTTTTGAGGTTTATATAACATTCTTTATTTTAAAATGCTTTTAAAAAGATGTTACAATTTGTTACAATATTTTTTAATCCAGTTCAGCTAGTCTTTGAGCTTGATCTTCTGCTATCAAAGCGTCAATAATTTCACCCAAAGCTTCACCTGAAACAACTTCATCTAATTTATACAAAGTCAAATTAATTCTATGATCTGTTACACGGCCTTGCGGATAGTTATATGTGCGAATTCTTTCGCTTCTGTCGCCGCTTCCGACTTGTAATTTACGTTTTTCGGAATATGTTGCATCAATCTTTGCTTTTTGCGCATCATACAATTTTGCGCGCAAGTGATTCATGGCCTTTTCTTTGTTTTTAAATTGTGAGCGGTCATCTTGGCACTGTACAACGATACCTGTCGGAATATGCGTAATTCTTACAGCAGACTCCGTTCTGTTAACGTGTTGTCCACCAGCTCCCGATGCTCTATACACATCAATTTTTAAATCTGCCGGATTGATATACATATCTACTTCTTCAATTTCCGGTAATACAGCTACCGTAGCAGCGGAAGTGTGAACACGCCCTTGCGACTCCGTTATCGGAACACGCTGAACACGATGAGCTCCCGACTCAAATTTTAATTTTGCAAAAACATCTTTTCCGGTAATTTTTGCAGATGCTTCCTTATAGCCACCAAGGCCGTTTTCGTTTGCATCTAAAATTTCAAACTTCCATCCTTGTTTTTGAGCATAGCGTTGATACATTTCAAATAAAACAGCGGCAAACAAGGCTGCTTCATCTCCGCCCGTACCCGCTCTTACCTCAAGAATCGCATTTTTTTCATCATCGTCTTCTTTGGGCAATAAGAGTATTTTTATTTCCTTTTCAAGTTCCGGCAATTTTTCTTTTATTTCATAATATTCGGCTTCGGCAAGCTCACGCATTTCTTTATCTAAGTTTGCATCATCTTTCAGTTCTTCGGCATCTTTCAGGCTTTTTTCTTGCTGCTGATAGTTATGTATAGCTGCCACTACCGGTTCCAAAACAGCCATTTCTTTATTTAATTTTACCAATTCCTCTGCATTGAGATTGGGTGAAGATACTAAAGATTGCACTTCTTCGTAGCGGTTGACAACACCTGCCAGTTTTTCTTGAAAATTCATTAATTTTTCCTTATTTATGTTTATTATTTTGTTTATCAGAAAATCTTTCTACTCAAGAGAATCCAACGGTATATTCATTTTTCTCTTTTTCGCTAAGATATTTTTTTCTGTTCCTTTAATGTAGACTTTTACATTTTCAGGTCTTCCTACTGATAAAAACAAATTTCCGATATAGTCAATCTCTTTTTTATCTCCTTTATGGAACACTCCTTGAAAATATACTTTGTTTTTGTCTTTTAATTCAACCCAGCTCTCGTCTAGAAACTCTACCACAACTTTATTGTCCTCAACTTTTTCTTCTACCACTTCAGCTTCTTCCGGAATTGGCGTCTGTTTTAGTTCATCTGCAGTTTCAGATGTGTTTATAACCGTTTCTGGCATGCTTTCTGTAGGTTGTTCATTTGTTTGAACGTCTTCTGCAATGCTGCTATCTTCTTGTATGTCCGGATTAGCTATTTCCTCTGACATACTGATTTCAGGTGCTAGATTTTGAGCTGGCTGAGATTGAGGTGCTGTCATATTTGCATAGAAAGACCATATTGCATAAATCGCAATCAAAGATATTATTCCGATAATCAGATGTTTGCTGCTAATTTTATTTACTTCTGCCTTTTCGGGCATCTCTTCTTCATGATTTTGCTCTTCTATTTTTGATGCATTTTTATAGAGTTTTACCGCACGTTCTGGATTTAGTCCTAAATAGCGTGCGTAAGTTCTTATATAACCTACCCCATAGGGAATCGGCGGAAGTGTTTCGTAATCACCCTCTTCTAGAGCTATCAGATAGATTTTTCTGATACAAAGTTCACTAGAAATTTCTTCTAAACTCTTTTTACTTTTTAAACGGCTACTTTTTAAGATTGTACCAATGTCATCAATGTCTATATCTAACTCTTCCGTATTTTCCATAGCGTTCTCTTCCTTATGTTGTTATAATGTTGGTATTAAAACATACTTTTTAATATATTTCAATAGCGTGATCTGCTGCATAGGATTTTAGTTGCGGGCGCAGTGTCTTGCGTGAGGACGATAAAATGTTATTTAAATAATCACCAATTCCTTTTGCAGACAAAGAGCGAATCATAGCCTTTACCTTACCATATGAAGCACTTGATACCGATAAATTCCGAAAACCTAAACCAATTAACGCCATCGCATCTAGTGGTGAACTTGCCATTTCTCCACATACCGAACACGGTACACCGGCATTGTTGGCTTCTTTAATTATTTTTTTCATTAAATTCAAAAACGGGGCTGATAACACATCATAACGTCCGTTTAATCTCGGGTTTCCTCGGTCGCTTGCAAAGAAAAACTGGAATAAATCATTTGTTCCAACCGAAATAAAATCACAGTACTTTAATATTTCTCTTAATTGAAACACAACTGAGGGAACTTCTATCATCATGCCTAAATTTACTTTTGTCGGTAATTCATACCCTTCTCTTTTTTCACGTTCATAGGCAAACATAAATGTCTCTTTTGCCTCCAAAAACTCGTCTAAATTTGAAATCATCGGAAACATCACATTTAATTCTTTTCCCGATGCAGCTCTGATAAATGCTCTCATCTGTTTACGTAATATAGCTCTTCTGTCTAGTGTAATCCTAATTGAACGCCATCCGATGGCCGGATTATCTTCGCTTATGCCATTCCAATAAGGTAAGAGTTTATCTGAGCCGACGTCTAAGCTCCTAAATATAATTTTTTTGCCATCTGCTGCTTGATATAGTTTTTTGTAACACTCAACCTGTTTCTCTATATCCGGCATTTTATCGGATGACATAAACAATATTTCCGTTCGGTATAGTCCAACGCCATCACAATTTGTACTTTTTATATAGTCAAAATCAAAATCCATACCGATATTTAAATAAAGATTTACTCTTTCACCATCTTTGGTGCGACTCTTGTAATTCCGGAGTTTTTGTATTTGTTTATACTCTTGCTTTTTCTCCTCCATTTTAGCGCTTATTTTTTCAATAATAGACTTTGATGGGTTTACATAAACTGAACCATCAGTTCCATCCATTGCAATTAGAGAGCCATCTTTGATATCCTTAAATAGTCCCTCAATACCTGCGATAACCGGAACATTTAATGCTTTTGCAACAATAGCCACATGCATGGTCGGCGTGCATTCTTCTATTATTAAGCCTCTTATTTTTTTATAATCATAATCCATTAAATCGGCCGGGCCCATAGATGTAGCCACAATAATGATATCTTTATAATCATTATTCGTACCAGAATTGCAATCTTCACCACTTAAATATAATCTCAGTCTATCGGCAATATCTCGTAAATCATGTAATCTTTCTTTGAGGTACTCATCTGCTGCACCGGACAACCTATTCCACATTTCTGTGTATGCCTGCTCTACAGCAGCCTCTGCCGTTAGACCTAAATTGATATGATTGATGATGCGATTGTACCAACCTTTATCATTGGCTATCATTCTGTATGCATCCAGAATCTCCAAGTGTTCACCTTTCTGCATCCCTTCTTGATTCATTTTAGCATTCAGATCTTCATTCATTTTTTGCCGAGCTTGTTCTAAATTCTGCAGTTCTTTATCTTTGTCTTTTGCAAAAATTTTTGTAACTGCTTTTCTTCTTCTATGAACAACAACATTACCTAGTCCATATCCGGCATTGATAATTGTTCCTTTAAGGCGATCTTTGGCGACAATACCTCGGCTTTTGATATATTTCCGAATATATTGCGACATTTCTTCGGAGGAAAGGAACTCACTTAAAAACATACATACCGTTTCTAAGGTTTCTGCTTCAGCTTCATCATAATCGTGAGGTAGTGGATATGCTACTAACAGTACGCCTACAGGTTTGTTCCATCTTCTTAGCGGAGTTGCAACCTGAAAATTTTGCTTAGTTTTCACGAAGGATATTCTATTATCTGCACCGGCTTTGCCAACGACTCCTTCTCCTATTCTGGCTGCTTTTTTTTCTTTTGAATCTATCGGATAGCCTGTGATATGTTCCAGTGTGACATCATCTGCTTTCACATAAATATCTGCTGACAGAGCCTGACTTTCTTCTGCAATAATTTGTATTACTTGATTGAGTTTGTCGGCATTATTCTCCATACTTAGCTCGTGATGTATTCTTTTTATCACTTCCAGTGCAAAATTTTTAGTTTCCGACATCTTTCCCTCTCTCTAAATTTCTTGCTTGTTTTTTTCTTTATACATCCTATTATTCTTTTATTCCAGACTATTTTTTATGAAAAGGATAAAATATTATGACGACTAATTACAAAAGGGGAGATCACGATACACGTCCGTGGGGAACATGGGAAGTTCTTGATTCAGGCGAACATTTTTGTGTTAAAAAAATTATAGTAAATCCAGAGGCTATTCTTTCTTTGCAGCTGCATCATTTTAGAGCCGAGCATTGGATTATTGTTGAAGGTGATGCTATGGTTGTTCTTGGAGAAGATACGCTTTTTAGACATCAAAATGATGCTATTTATATTCCGGAGGAAACCAAGCATCGCATTAAAAATGTATCTTCCTCTGCACCTCTCACTTTTATTGAAATACAAACAGGTTCCACTTTAGATGAAAATGATATTGTTCGTTTTGAAGACAGTTATGGCAGAATCAAGTAATCCCTGTTGAAAAAGTATAGATTCATTTTTACACTTCCCTCAAAGTCTTTTATTACTGTTTATATAAGATAACTTTGAGGGACTTTTTTTATGTATTCAACTCAGGACTTTGAAACGACACAGCAAGGAGAAATTGTTATTTCTGCTTACAATGAGCTTTTACAAGAAAAAGTTGCCGGAGATGAATTCTGCTGGGGATTTTATCTCCGTATAGAAAATAATTCACAGGATAAAATTAGTTTATTGGGACGCGATATCTCTATTACGGATATTAAAGGGCGTTCCGTTTCCTTAAATTCTGAAGGCTTTGGCGGTCAATTGCCTGAGCTTGAACCCGGTGAAGTGTTTGAATTTGAAGATTATGCCACCTCAAAAGCGAGTGCCGTTCTGTGCGGAAGTTGCCGCATTGCTGATAGTTCTCATAAAATTATGAATATTGAAATTCCGGTACTTAGTCTTATTGCCAATGATAATCAGCAGCGAATCCTCCATTGATTTATATAAAATTAAATCCCCCAGCGAAGGGGGATTTTTTTAGTTTTGATATTCTTTAATTGAGTAATTGTTTTTGACGTACATATTTAAATACTCGTTGATATTTTTTTCCATACGCTGATTAAACTCATCAAATAATTTATATACCATATCGTTCCAATATTTCTCTTTATCAGCTATTTTTGTATCTACCGGAATGCGCAACTCTCTCCATGCATTGATGGTTGTTTCGGCTGCAGCCATATTGGATTTATCCGTTATCTTTAGTACAACAGATAAATTTGCACGATATTTTAATCTATCCTTTTGTAACAGCTCTTCTGATTTTTCTATTTCTTCTGTTACAGATGCGTCTTTGATAATGTACTCAGCCACACGATTTGAGGAGAATCCATCTGCTTTCAAGCGGTCTTCTGCCCATAATTTGGCAGATTTTTCAATTGATACAGGAAACAGATGTTCTACATTCGGGCGAGTAAATGACGGAATAAATTCAGATATCACTTCTACTTTTTCTACATTCAATTCTATCGGCGCCATGGTTTGAAAGCGTGGTTCACTGTATCTTAGAGGAACAGCATCAATGTCACTTGTTGTGGAGCAAGCGAATAAAAATAAACTGCTAAATACTAATGCGATATTTCTTAACTTATTCATAGATTTATTCCATTTCTGTTATTTTAATCAAGGCCTTACTTTATGTGAGGATTCTAGTATATAAAGTTTAATACTTATTTAATGTTAATTAAGTTTTTCTTTTATTTCTGGAATCGTAAATTCATAAATTTCTGAACAGAATCCGCATTTTGCAGTTATTTTTGAATTTTCATCCAACATTGATGCCAATTCATCTTCTGAAAAACTTCTTAACGTTTTTAAGAGTTTTTCCCTACTGCAACGACATTTAAATTCGTAATGATTATCTTTAGTCAACATTAAATTATTACCGTGGTATAGGCGGTGTAAGATTTCTTGTAAACTCAATTTTTCATCAAACAATTCTTCTTTAGTCAATGAATTCATCAAAATCTCTGCTTCGTTGCGTAACTCCGGTATTTCAGAAACGTCAATTTGTTTACCTCCCAGTTCCGGTATCTTTTGTAAGATTATCCCGCCAGCTTTCCAAGCTCCCTCATCTGTTGTTGGTATGTCTATATATAATTTCAGCATTGTTTCAATTTGCTCGGATTGCTTGAAATATCTCAAAGCACATTCTTCCAAAGTCTTACCTTGTAAATCAACTACACCTTGATGGTAATTGTTTTTGCCATCATCTATTGTGAAAGCAAGCGTCCCTTCTCCCAATAAATGCGGAGTTGCTTCTATTTCTCCCTCATTTTTGCGTAGAGCAAATGCTTTTTCCAATCTCTCTTTATCATAATTTGCACATGCGCGAAGTTTCCCATCTGAGGTTACATCCACAACGATTGTTGAAACAGGTCCGTTGCCTTGTAATTGTAAGGTAAATAAGCCTTCAAACTTCAAAGCATTTGCCAACAATACCGCTAACGCTGTTGTTTCACTAAGCGCTGCTGATACGTTTTTCATATATCCATGTTTTTCTATTATCGTTTTTAAAACATTTTCTAAGCGGCATATACGACCTACAAATACGCCATTATCAATCAAGAACGATGCACATTCATCAAAACTTTTGTTAGACAATTCTTTATCTCCTATTATATAAAGATATATACACTTATGTTGAAGTTAGTATATTAAAAGGTAATTTTCAAGTGTTTACAGAAAAAACGAAAAAATCGCAACCTAAAATACCGACAAAAGTTCGTTTGCGCAATATTGCTCTGTATTATTTGGAGCGCTACGAGACTTCTGTTGACAATCTTCGCAACGTTTTGCGAAAACGGATTGATAAATATGCTTTCGTTAATAAAGATTATTCTCCTGAACAAGCCTATCAGTGGGTGGAGGAAATTATAGAAGAGTGTGTTTCTCATCATTTTGTTAGTGATGAACGTTTTGCGGAATTTAAAATCAATGATTATCTTCGTGCCGGAAAATCTCGCCGATATATTGAGCAAAAACTCAAGGCTAAGGGGATTGATGAGCAAATTGTCAATCGTTTTTTTGATAATTCAGAATATTCGGAATTTGAAACAGCCTTAAACTTTGCTCGCAAAAAGAAAATTGCTTGTTTTCGCGCCGACGAAAATACCCGTAAAGAGATGCGACAAAAAGATCTTGCTACGCTTATCCGTGCCGGTTTTAATTATGACGTTGCTTCGGAAATTTTAAATAAGGAAACTGACAATCTATAATTACATAAACCATTTTAAGATTTTTATTACACCCATTTTGGCAACGGAATTGTGCGCGGACACATTTTTGCGATGCAAAATTTCATCCTTATTTTTATGATAAAACTCATAAGCGCGTAAAAGCATTTCTTCATTAGTTAGGGTTGGTTTGAAACCTAATTTTTGCTTTATTTTTTGAGTATCAAAAATAAAATTTGAAGCAATCATCTTATATTGGTACGGACCTAATGGTGATATTCCAAGCCAAAAACAGATTTTCATCGCCCATATCATCGGAAGTTTCGGAAAATGGAATAAGCGTGATTTGGAACCTGATTTTTTGATGACATATTCATAAACTTCATTAAAACTTTTAACATTATCGGCTCCAATATTAAAGACTTCTGAATAATCTGCCGCTAATGCTAATTCACAAGCTCTTGCCAAATCTTTTGCGTAAATAAATTGATAACGGTTTGTGCCGTCACCAACCATTGGCAATTTTCTGCCTTCGTCTATAAATTCAAAAAGAATCCCTAGCAACCCCAAGCGGCCTTCATCCATTATCGTTGGACTACGGAAAATGATACTGTTTATTTTATCTGGTTGCGATAATAAGATTTTTTCACCTTCTAATTTAGACTTACCGTATATTTCTACCGGATTTGGCGTTTCTTCTTCGGTTACTTCCGTATCAAAATTCTTTGCCCACAAGCAATTGCTTGATATAAATACAATCTTTTTTATACCATAGCGGAGAGCAAAATCGTATACACTTTGTGTACCGTCTACATTGGCATGCCATAATCTCTTCAAGTCTTTTTTAACATGTGCTAATAAGGCAGCACAGTGAAATATGGCGTCTATTTTATGGGTGGAGAAGATTTTTTCCATTAGTTCTTTATCGTTAATGTCGCCTTGATAGGCTGTGAAATTTTTATGCCTAAAAGCATCCGGTTCCAAGTCTATGCTAATGCATTCGTTTCCTTTATCCAGCAAATATTGTTTTAATATTGTTCCGAAAAATCCGGCTCCTCCGGTAATTAAATAGCACGACATTATCTTTCTCCTTATGTTTGGGCAAATCATAAGCGTCAAATGGTAAAATATTAGCTAATATTCTGCTTAACTCTTTTAAAGTAATTTTTAAGGCTTTGTAGGATAAATTTTCTAAAAAGACTTATCCGGAGAACAGTTATGAATAAAATTAAAACAAGCCTTATCCTTTATTATAATTCATTTAAACGCTCGTTTGACTTAAATGGAAAACCGACAGATGGAGAATTTGGTAATTTTATAGCAATTTCAGCAATCATTCTGATTGGTTTATCTTTGGGTCTATTTCCTTGGTATGATGAAACGTTAATTGATTTTTATGGAAAAACTTTTATTGTTCCGCTTTTCTTGGGCGCATCCTTGTTTGCTTGTTATTTAACATTCGCAATGTTTCCACTAGTCGGAATAATTTTTCGGCGTTTTCATCAAGCTGAACTTGATTATAAATGTATTGTAACAACACTTAATATGGCAACACAAAAAGTTTTCTTGTTACCTATATTGTTTGTTCTGTTTAGCATAATTTTTTCTATCTTTTCCTCTCGCGATCTTGACTATGTAGATACAATTGCTATTGGATTTATACAATATTCAATAGCTATTTTGTATGTCGTAATTAATGCCATTCCTATGTACCTTGCCCTTATTATTCTGGCGCTATGGCTATTTATTCTTCGCAATATGGATAATCTTAAAATACGCTTATTAAAATTTGCTCAAAAAAGAGAAATGAGAGCAAAACTTCCTTTTATGAAACGTTTTTGGTGGATAAAATATCTTGTCATTTCTTTAGGCCTTATTGTATTGATGGTTACTTTTCATCTGACAAGATATACTCCTTTTGCTGCACTAGCTGCATTGTGTTTAATACTGGGTGTTGTTATTATTCTTTATTTGTTTGTTCGGGGATTTTTAAGTTTTTCTTTGCTTATTCTCTTTTTCTTGAGTATTGGGGCTTGTTTATTGCAAGTTTCCCCTTCTTTAAGATTTATTATTTATGTTGTAGCTATCATAGGTACCATTCTCTATTTTGAACAATACTTTAGTAAAAAGCATAGTCAATTTATCGTTGTTTTTCTTCCCATTGCGCTCATTTGTTTTGGGCTTTCTCTTCAAGGATGGAGAGTTTCTTTTAATATTTTAGGACAAACAAACTATGTGGAACAAAAACCTGAAAGTATCGGAGATAAACAGCTTAATGCTCTTACTATTCCTCTCTTAAAAGCGGCTACTGCTCAAAATCCGCAAAAGAATATCCTCATTTCTGCTCATAATGTATATCAGGGATTAGGAATCTTAGCCAACGGAGCTACAGGTCAAATGCTTGAAAAACTTAAAGCAATTCTCGGAAGTGATTCTCTTGAGCAGATTAACGCTAAAAGTCGTGATGTTATTGAACATCACTCATCTGCCCTGAAATTTAAAAACAAAATAGAAGTTGCACAACAACATCTGGATAAAAATTTCAAAAAAGCAATTGATGAAAACTATTCAATTAGTTTTGATGCAGCACGTGATGCTTGTTCCATTGCACAAACATCCGTTATTACTTTTGCTTCAACTTGGAAAACTCAGTTTGATACGGTTTCCATGAAGACCTTCCATGCACCTCATGGTGATATTAAAGTTCCGATGATGCAAAGTATGCGTGAAGTTTACATTGCTAATGGTAGTAATTTCCGTGTTATTGCTCTTCCATATAAATCGGGTGACATCTTTTATATCATTTTACCGGATAGCGAGGAATCGTTAAATGGATATGGAGCACTTATGCATGAAAATAATGCAAAAACAATAACTTTGGACGAAGTTTTACAGTCTCTTTCTGCTGAGGCGCTTGATATTCCGTTTGAAAAGCACATAATTGACATCGCTATTCCTCTCTTTGAAGTGGAGCAGAATGTGAACTTCCAAAATATTTTCAATCGTTTGGGATTGGGTAATCTGTTTGTTCGTGGACAGTCCGGTCTTGATAACATTCTGAGTCCCAATGCCGTGAAAGATGCTACGACTTTGTGCGAACCGCAAAATATTCACATTCAAGATTTTACTCAAAAAAATAAAATCAAAGTTGATGAAAAGGGGACTGTTGCAGTCTCTGTACAGTTGAACTTTATCAATTATGCAACAGGTGGCTATATAAGTCTTCCATTTATTGTAAACCGTCCATTTATTTTTATGATAAACAACGGGGCTTTTGCCGGAATTATCTATAATCCACTGGAAAAATAATTTTTGGCAGAAGTTATATATAAAATAAAGGCACCAAGCTCTTTACTCGGTGCCTTTATTCTTGCGTGAATGATTAAAACATATAACGAAGCCCTAAGGACAATTCAGTCATACTTTTGATATATTCATCATCTTTCATATGAATGTAGCGAGCCATCGCTCTTAAAGCGATATGCTCTGTAATGTTGTATTGTCCGCCAATTCCTAAACGTACACCAAGTGAATCAAAATCTTTATTACTTTTTGAGGTATGTGTAAATCCTACGGACGCTACCTTTCCCGTTAATTTATCTTTTGCTTCAAAATCATACTGTGCCAAACCTAGTGAAGCCAATATCTCAAATTCTTGTGTAATAGGTGCATACCACTGAGTATCTATACCATATGCCTTGAAACTCAAATAATTTGTTGCATCAACATCCATGTTCACATCTGATGCAATTGGTTCACTCCAGCTCTCATTTTGCTCTTCTTCACTTGATTGTTGATAAAAAGCTTCTAAACCAAAATTTTGGTTAAATTTTACTCCTGCTACAAAATTTGCTGAAATATTTTTATCTTCAAAATATTCTGCTGGTCCATTTTTCATTTCCCAATCTTGGCTTCCTGTTCCAAAATCCATAGTTGTGGTCATCACATCTAATCCAATATAGGGGCGGATTTTATTTGTTTCTGTGGTCTGGTAGGTATTCATATTTTGTGAACGTGTGTATTGGCGTTCTTGGTACCTTCTGCTCGCAGATGATGGTAGTTGTTGATAGCGTGGTTGTTTAGAATAATAATCTTGATTATTGTATTGTTGTCTTGCTTCATATTGGTTATATCCATCATCTTCATAATACCAACCAGCTGATTGCGCATTGCCCGCTAAGACGGTGAATATACCTGCTAACATTAAATATTTTTTCATATCAAACTTCCTTTTTTCTAAATAGTTAAAGAAAAAGTCGCTTGACGAAGCGACTGGAAGTTGAAAGCTATATACAGATAGTGCGGTATATTCACCGCATAGGTTTATTTTACCGCCTTCCAGTCTTTAAACTGAAGGCATGTAAATGTTTCGTCTTTACATATAGACGCTGTATAAGAGGCTTTCAAACCTCAGAATGTTTGTCTGACATTCCGTAAATAGGTTAGATGATAGATATTTAAGATAGAGTTAAAAGTTTCTTTTAATGATGATTTTTCTTTTGTTCAATTGGTATGGTCTTGTTTTTACTTTGCAAAAATATTTTTCATTTCATTTTCAGATGTATTGACAGGTCTGTCGGAGGGAGGTATAAATGTTGTCATAATGGGTGGGTGTGTTTGTATATCCCGGATTTGGCTCTCGGTTTGAGGGCTTTTTTTATGGGCAATTTACAAGTGGACAATCCTATTTTTAACCAAAAGCTACGACGTTTTTTTCGTGGCTCTTTTTTGTTTTAATTTTTGTTATGAAAGGAAAGAAACATGACCTTTTCTTATAATTTTGATGATGATATTCTTGAACATCAGCGATTGGCGGATGTGGATAATGAATTGGAATTGAAAAGATTGTTGCAAAAATATGGTTCATTGGAGGGAATTGAGAAAAACGCCGATATTCATGACTCAATGGCTTATATGATGGCTAATCAAAATGGGCTGGCTCAGAAAATTTTAACACAAGAAACCGAAAATTCGCTTTTATCTTCTCAAGGCACACAATACGCTAAAAATGATAAAGTTAACCATGCCAGTGATGCCACAGTGGATTATGCAAAATATGGTGAAGGTTTTAGTAAAAATTTTATTGATGAAATGTTGAATGATGCAGAGTTTTATCATATAGTAAATGATTATCTTATTCCTAACGAGGGCGGATATAATAATGATAAAGATGATAGTGGTGGTGAAACAAATATGGGTATTTCAAAAAATACTTATCCAAATGAAGATATTAAAAATTTAACGAGAGAAAGAGCTAATGCTATTTTCTATAAAAATTATTATAAATGGAATGGTCTTAATAAGCTACCTTATCAAATACGTGGGGCTGTTGTTGATTTTGGTGTTGTTTCTAATCCTTTAACAGCAATAAAAACAACACATCGGGTTTTAGGTATTCCTGAAGGTAATATTATCGGGACAACAACATTAGATAAGTTTAAATCTTTTACACAGAAAGATTATGAGCTTTTTTTGAATCAATATCGAACAGAAATGATGAAATACTTTTATAAGGTTGTAAGAAAAGAACCTAAAAAGAAAAAATTTTTACAAGGTTGGCTTAATAGAGCTCGAGATGCACATCTAGCGGACTAATTGCCCAATAGAGAGATGGAGGAAAATTCCATCTCTCTATTTAGTTTGAGGTGTAATTTTGTAAAAAAGGGTAGTTTTCACTAAAAATATTATTTAGCGATGATAGTAGCGTTTCTGCATATGCATTTAAAATAGATGAAATATGAATTTCTGTGTCTATTTCGCACATTGTACCTCCTGCACCTGAAAATTTATCAGAGCAATATGGTACGGAATAAATTTTTTGACTTATTTTTTTAAATTCATTGTAATTATTCCAATTTAAGGTAAAATCCGTATAGAAATTTTGCAGTATTTTTTGGGTTATTGTATCTATGCAGTTTGCTTGATCTGATTGATTTGTTGAACATTCGTTTAATTGCTTTTTTATCTCTATAAATAAAGTATAGTCGTTTATTAATTGTTTAATGTATTCTTTACTACTCCAATCGCCATTATTGTACACTTCATCAATATCAATTCCATGAATAACTTCTTTGGCATTTGCTACGGATATGCTTAGTAGTATGATAACTAAAATTGTGCC
>CALXWH010000012.1 GCA_944392315.1 uncultured Alphaproteobacteria bacterium
GTTTTGTCATCCTCACCGCTATAAGCTTTACTGAACCACGCGTCTAACGCGTGGTTTTCGGAATACAAAAAAAGGAGCGCTTATGCGCTCCCCTTTTTATTTGTTGGTTATTATACACCATTACCAGAGTTAGTAAATGTATCACCTGTTTGACCAGATGTAATGTTACCACCGGTAGCGTAGTTAACGATAGCACCTGCAGCAGCCAAAATAGCCAAGCCTACTGCTAAGCCTGCAAACCATGTCCATTTTACTTTTCCGAAAATAGCTTGGAATGCAATACCAATCAAACCGAAGGCACCAACTACGAAAATAATTGTTTTAATATGTACGAACAATCTCAATGCTTTGTTCATACCTGTTTGCATAACGCTGTCCTCAGCGAATGATGCATCTGCAAATAGCGCTGTAAATACAAGAGCCAAAGAACAGAGTACAAACATTTTTTTCAAATTTTTCATATCAGTTCTCCTAAATTCATTATACATTATTACTTTACAGCAAATTTAAAAAAATTTCAAGTCTTTTGACTTGTTCCATCTTTCAGATATCCCATTGTTTTAACATCGTTTTTTATCCTGTAACAAAAACTTCACACTGTCTTTCTTCTACTTTTGAACATTTTGTGTATCTGTTTTGTATTATTTTGTTGTTATTAGTTTGTAAATATGCTTGCTAATGAGTTTATTTAATGTTTAAAATATGGTTAAAATTTAAGCTTAGTATTTATAGTTGGGATGTATTTTTATTTATGAGGGCTTTTAGAGGTTTTATTTTGGGATTCAGTTTATCTCTAGTTAGTGTGTCACTAACTGGTCATTTACTGTCCTCATCTACACTTCATGGCACCTCTTTTACTAAAGGGGCAGATATTAGAATTGATTTATTTAAAAAGGATACCTCACCTCTTGTTCACAATGTTTTTGCCAATATTCAAAAACATTCCTTACTTTCCCCTGCATCTGATGCATTTTCTTCTAAAGAAGTCCCTGTTTCTGAAATAAACCTTGCCAGTTCTTCTATAAACAGCACCACTAACACATCTGTTACCTCTGATGTTGTTTATGCTCCAGAAAATATAGAGGGCTCCGAAGATGATGAAATCTTAAATGTAAATATTGATGAGCAGATCCCTATTGATTTCAATACCGAGGTACCCCATCAAAATGCAGTCATCTCTCAAAGCGATACAGATAATAATAAAATTGCATTACTCCCTTCTCAAATTACACCCGATACAAATAATGATGTTTTTGCCTCTCCTTGGGTTGTAGCAAAGGGAAGTAAGCACATCAAAAACAAAAAGTTATTAGAGGATTATGCCAAGCAAAACCCTCAAGACGCTCTTTCAGATACTCCCAAACAGCTTGCAAGCGGCGAAGAAGGTCTTTCTTATAAAGTTGCAGAGAGAATAAAGCAAAGTATTATCTTTCCTATTCCTGACGAGATTTTGAATGATGAAAATTTGACACCAACTTTCATTGCTCCTCAAAAGAAAAATATAAGTACATCAAAGGCTTCAAAAAAGACAGAAGCAAAACCTTCTAGCCTTAACCAAACCAACAAAGCAGAGACTTTGAAAATTATTTCCAAAGTTGAACCCAGCAAAAATGAACCTCCTCTACAGAGCAATACAGAAAGCAAAGGACTTCTGAGTAATATATCTTCTTGGTTTTCTACAGACAATAAAGGTTCTTCCAGCCAGCAAAAGCCAGATTCCAAAAGAAAAAGCGTTCCTTCCTATAGCAGTCAAGGAGAACAAGTAAATGTAAGCGACAAAAGTTCTTCTTTGTCTTCTAACGACGCTTTGGTTAGTTTTTATGAGACCATACAAGAAACGCAAAAAGAGCAAGCGAAAAATAAGATTATTCCATCTGAGTTGAAACTCTATTTTCAACCAGAAAGGGCAGAAATATCCGGACAGACTTTACGTTGGCTGAAAGCTTTTGCTGAAAAGGCTAAGGAAACTTACACATATTTGCAAATACGTTTAGATGCAACTGCTCCTATTGATTTGCAGCGTAAGCGACTAAACCTTCTCTATACAGTTTTGATGAATAATGGTGTAGATTTTAAAAAAGTTGACACTGTTTTCTCGTTAACAGAACCCAATACTTTTATTATAAGGACAATAAAGGTGCAAGAACAAAACTTTCAATAAAATTAATCAACAAAACGTTTTATAAATAAAGCGTTACGCTTGATTTATTATTTTTTACTATTTAATGTAGTGTTAGGTTGGATTTAAAGATAGGTCAAAATATGAAAAAAAGTTTTTTATTACCGTTTTGTTTATTATGTGCTTGCGGATTTTCTGCTTGTAGTAGTTTTTCTAGCCAAAAGCAAACTGATGTTATTATCCCTGAGGGTGAAGCCCCTGTTATTGATGCTACAACCGATCCTTATAATCGTTGTGGTGTAAACGGGATTAGTTGTAACGATACACCTCTTGTCAATTATACCAAAACAGAGGCTGATTTTAGAGCCTATGGCGAAAGAACGAAAAGAGATCATCTTTATACGCAATCTGGTGTCGGCAACAATTTGACAGCTACGATTCAACCTGATGTTGAAAATGATGTGGTGACACAGACTGTTACTGTTAGTGATACGATTAGAAAAAATAGTAAGCCTAAGTATATTGTTGATGATGGAGTGTTCACTCCTACGCAAACTTTAGAATTGGAAACATCTCCTAAAGCCTATGAAAATCCTAATGCTTATAAATTAGCAGAACAAAAGCCACAACTGCCTCAAGTTCAAAATACTCCGACAGTTATAAAATCTGCAGAGCCAGAACAGAAAAATGAAATAGGTCGTGCAGATAATGTTAAATTGCCTGAAATTAAGCAAATTAAACAAATTAGAACAAGTGTTGCAGAAGATGGCTCTACATACGAAATTGTTTGTGAAGAAAATTGTGATGATATAATAGATGACAATGACGATGTTATTACATCTGAGTTTACAGAGGATTCATTTGATATTGCAGATTATGTAGATGATGAAAATATTGAATTTACTGAAATTGGCACACCTAAGCAGGCTCTTACAGATATTGATATCAATGAAATTCAAGTTGGTGATGATACAATTTTAACATGGGAAGCAGAAGAAGGAGAGAATCTCCGGGAGCTTCTTACTAAATGGAGTGCCATGTCTGGTTGGAAACTTTTGTGGAACACTAACAGAAATTATATTTTAAGTGCCGGTGTTATGTTTAAAGGTAAATTTGCAGACGTTAGTTCTGCCCTGATTAGAGCTTTTGCTCGTGCTAGACCTGCGCCTATTGCGACATATTATAAAGGTAACCGTGTTATAGTTGTTGAAACAATGGAGAATGAGAATGCGTACTAATAAGAATTATTTACTCGGATTTGCTGCTTTTTTACTATTAGGCGTAGCTTCTTGTTCATTGCCTACAGATTATGATGCTGCTTTAGAAAGAGATGTTGATGCTACTATTAAACGTAAAGAAGATGCAAAGGCACCTCAAACCGTAGCTGACACAGATGTTATCAGAATTAAAGATGATATTTGGTTGGGTGACACAAGTGAAATTGAGTATGAGGGTGATAAGCCTTTACCTCATTATCTTGAAACGGCAGATGGCGTCACTTTGGTAAGTAACCGTCCGATTACTTTATATGAAATAGGTAATATGATTAGCCAAATTACTTCTATAAAAATCCGTTTTGCACCGCAGTTGGAAGGGGCTGCAAAAGCTGCTGCAGATAAAAATGCACCAACAGTTGCAAAAGTAGGATCTAAGTGGTCTGATACTTCTCGTATGCTCGTTTCTTATAAAGGTTCTCTGAGTGGTTTGTTAGATGAAGTTTGCTCTCACTTCGGTGTATGGTGGAAATATGAAAACGGTGAAATTTATATTTATAAATATACGACCAAAACTTTCACGCTATATACATTGCCTACAAAGCCGTCTATGACTGCAAGTGTTAGTAGCTCTTCCGGCGGCGGCAGCATTACCAGTGGTGTATCTAGCATTGATTTGTGGGCAAATATCGTGACAGCCGTTAAATCCATGTTAGGCGCTGGTTCAAGTTTGGTGACGGATCCGATGAACGGTACATTAACTATTACTGCAACACCTACAGAAATTAAGAAAGTTTCTAAGTTTGTTAATGAGCAGAATATTAGATTGTCACGTCAAGTAGCTATTAGTGTTAAAGTTCTTCAAGTAGAAGTTGATGAATCAAGAGGATTTGGTTTTGACTTAAATGCTGCTTTTAAGGATCGGACGGCTTCAGGTGGTAATATCACTTTAGGAGATAACAACTATGGTCCTACAGGTCTTGTTGACGGTAATAGTGGTATGTCTATGAAAATTTTAAGTGGTGATGTTACTGTTAATGCGGCAATTCAAGCGCTTTCTACTCAGGGTGTTACAACATTGGTAACCAGTGGTACTGTTACAACCATGAATAACAAGCCGGCACCAATTCAAGTTGTTAAAACGCAAAACTATATTTCTGAATATACCAAGACGAATAACGGTACTGTTGGCGGTGAAGCTAGTTACGATGTTACTGTTGAAACAGAAGAGATTGAAACAGGTTTTACATTAGATGTTTTGCCTCGTATTATGGATCATGGCCGCTTGATGATGTTGTTTAGTTTGAACCTCTCTGATTTGCTAAGTTTGGAAAATGTTAATTTGGATAGTTCCGAAGAGTCTGGATATATTCAAAACCCAATTATTGAGGAAAGAGGCTTTTCTCAGGAAGTTGCTTTGAAATCTGGAGAGACGCTTGTCCTTTCTGGTTATGAACGTGTTGAAACTTCTAGCGATAAGGCTGGCTTAGGCGCAGTTAACAACAATTTGTTGGGTGGGCATCAAAAAGTTGAAAAGACACGTAGTATTGTTGTTATTTTATTAACACCTGTTGTGTTAGAATCTCCATTGATGCCGGAATCTCGTATGAAATTTTAGGAGTTGACAGTGGCTGAGGAAGATGACAAAGATTTAGAGCTTTTAGATGACTCTTCTCGTGAAAACAGTAAAGAATGGGCGTCCAGTTTTACTGTTGACGGAGTGCAGTATGCGGCCAGTATCTTTTGGGAAAGTTTGCAAAATGTTGATGCACCTTTTTTGGATGCAAAAGAGGCTGCTGAGAATGTTTTGGTGGGGGCTGATTTATTTTGCGTCAAACACGGTAAATCTCCTCAGCTTGGATTGGCTGTTTCTTCCCAGGGTTTTAAAAAGGGAATGAATGTTGCGGCTGTGGCTGCTGTAACTGCTATGAGTGATGCATCTTCTCTTTTAGCTGTCTTTAAGGTTGATGCCGGATATTGGTACTTGTGCGTCAGAAATGATGTTATCTTATCTGATGGAGATGTTCTTTTTGTTAAGGAAGAGGATGCTCGTGAACAATTTATGTCCATGCTCTCTGTGCCTGATTGGTCTCGTAAAATTGCGCCCAAGGAATGGGGTATTGATGATACAGAGCAACGGGATATTTCGGAAGTTTTTGCTCAGGGACTAGATGTTCAACTAGAAAAAATTAACGCTCTGCGTGGTGCTGAATTAGCTATTGTTGTTGTTTTATCTATTGCTGCGGGCGCATGGCTTGTTATGTTTATTGCTAACACCTTTTTTGCAACTAAGACACAAGAAAATAAAGTCGTTACAAGAAGAGCGAAAAAGAAGGTTGTTAAAGAAGTTGAAAAAATTGTTCCTGCTCCATGGGAATCTATGGTTGAAACAAATTGGTTATTAGATAATTGTCGTACAACAATGCAGTCATTAGTTGCAATTACAACGCCAGGGTGGAAAAATGGAGGTATTACATGTTCAGCTTCTGGGGTTGTTACATCTTGGAGAAGAGAATTCGGAAGATTGTCTTGGATTGAAATGGCTTTGTCTTATTCCGGTTTGTCGTTTACAAATAAATCTGTTGATGATAGAGGTACTTCTGTTACCGTTTCAATTCCTTTTCAATCTGTCAAAAAGGTTAATTCAATTCCCAATAAGACAATGTCGGAATTAAGAAATATGATAAATGACTTGTTCCAGACACTTAATATGACGATTTCTTTGTCAAACGCTACAGTAAAAGCAGGTAGTAAGACGTATAGTGCTTTGAATTTTAGAATTAATTCTAAGTATGATCCTGAAATTTGGAAGCCGATGTTAATAAAATTTTCAGGACTTAAGATTAATAATATACGCTATAGTGGTGGCGTATGGAATTATGAGGGGACAATTTATGTTCAATAGAAGTAGAATTTGCGGATTAATTATATTAGCTATTGTTGTTAACATTGCAAATGCCTATGCGGTTAGTGTGGCTGATGCGTCAGCTAATGCGGCTAATCTATCCTTGAATGTTGCTACAAAAAATGCAGCACAGGCAACTGTAAACAAAGATGCTAATGCCTTAGTTTCTCCTTCTCAAGCAAAAGCTATTCCTAGTCTGAGTGAAAAGCAGCCAACTGTTGGTGCTCAAGTTAATACTAATGAAAAAAGTATGGATACAAAAACAACTTCGGCTGGCATGCAAACACAATCTGCAGGTAATGTCGGGGGTACTCCTGAGCAACAGAAGGATATTAATGCTGGTGCTAATACCGGAGCTAGTGCGAATGTTTCTGTGTCTACACCTCAGATGCAAGAAGCAGCACCTCAAAAAGATGATTTTAATTTTGATTTAAAAATGAAATCTTTGAATGTTCCCGCGCAGCAACCAGCTGCTTCTGTAGCTGCAGCTGCCTCTTCTGCTAGTGGTCCTTCACCTACTGTTAATGATGTTGATTTGCCTAAGGATATTCAATATAAAGCGAATCCTGTAGAATCGCTCGGAAATAGTATTTTATCGCAAATGGATAGTGATTTGTTTTCACAGATGTCTGAAATTGAAAAAAGTACAACTTTGTTAACGTTGGAATTACGTCGTGAAAAAATTCGTAATGAAATTGAAGCACAAAAGGCTATCAGACAGAAAAATTTAGATGAGCAAGAGCGTCTTAAAGAAGAACAAAAATTAAAGGATTTGGAAAGAAAGAAAAAAATTGAAGCTCAGGTTTTGCAAGAAAAGCAGGCTTTGTTGGATAAAGAGCAAGTTTTTGAAGTTCTTAAACAGCGAAAGCTCTTAAATGCATATATGAATCAAATGCTTGTTAATCAGCAAGAATGGCTTAAAGAAAAAGAAAGTTTATATGCGCAAATTGCTGCGTTAGAAGGGGAGAAAAAAGAACTTATTGAGCTGTTTAAAGAGCGTATAAATAAAGTATTAGAGGCTTCTGCAAAAAATATTCAGGTAGCTGAGGCTGCACGTGCAAATTTTGAGAGAATCGTTAAAAATCTAAAAGCACGTAATGAACAATTACGCAAACGTGTTGAAGCTGACGCGCAGATTATAAAAAATGCGAAAAATAATTTATACTTGAAGTCACAGTCTATTGAGGAATTGAAAGATAAAAATGCTTCAGCTGCAGCTATTTCTGCGGCAAATGCTACTGCTGCATCGCAAATTGATAATGTTGAGGATGTCGTAGAAGAGGAAAAAGCTCCAGAAAAGTTGAGTTCACAATACGCCATTTTGGGTATTAGTGGACGGGCAAATGATATGTCTGTTGATGTTATAGATATTAATGGACAGCCTATGTCTTTGAAAATTGGCTCGCCTCTTCCTACTGGACATATTCTAAGTGAAATCGGTGCTGATTATGCTAAATTTAGTAGAGATGGTGCTGATGACTATTTATACGTAGGAAAAAGTATAGATGGGTATGTTCCAACACTCGGACTTACAGATGAAAAGAAAAAGTAATATTTAAGTTATTTTAATTGGTATTTGTGGGTGTAAAAATGGCTGAAGAAAAGCAAGAGGATAAAAAGACAACAGATCAGACGCAACCGGAAACTAAAAAGCCTGAGTCTAATTTTGAGGAAGAAGATTCTAGTGCTGGACAAGCTAAGAAAGTCAATCTGTTTGATCAACTGTTTGCTAATAACAATAAGTTGTTAACAGTAAACGGTTCTGATTTTGCCATTACTAATGAAACACGGCGTATGCTGGCTCTCTTTTCTGACGGTACATATTTGGTCTCTAAAGATAATAGATTTGATGGTGCTGTTTATAACTTTGAAGCCAATGTTAAAAGAAGAAAAATTCCTATTAAAGCGCCGCGTTACGTCACTCTTAATGAAATCGCTGCTATTTATGCATATGCTGAACGTGGTGCTGGTACTGTTGATGTGTCTGCAGAAGAAGCAGAAGATATGCAGATGCAAATTGACTTTATCAATATTATTCAACGAGCATCTCAAAAAAAAGTGTCCGACGTCCATATTATTGTAGGTTCTTCTTCTACCGTACTCTTTCGTGAAAATGGTATTATGGTTAAGCAAAATGAGTACGGTGGCGAATGGGGAGAAGCTTTTGTTCGTGCTGTATTTGCATCTGCAGATATTTCTGACTCCAACTATTCTCAAAATGAATTCCAAGGTGCACAAAAATTGGGTTCAACACCTTTGCGTGGATCTAAAGGTAAATTGATGCTGCCGCACAATGTGCTGGCTATTCGTCTTCAATTTAACCCAATTGCTTTCGGATCTCAATATTTAGTTATGCGTCTTTTGTATGCCGATGATAACCCCGAAGGCAGCTCTGATTTACGTTCTTTAGGTCTTGGTAAATATGAAGAAGATCTTTTCTATAAAATGAGAAGTATGGCTGTTGGACTTAATGTTGTTGCAGGACCAACTGGTTCTGGTAAGTCTACAACATTACAGCGTAACATGATTAAATTGCTTCAAGAAAAGAATTATCAAATTAACTTACTGACAGTGGAAGATCCTCCTGAGTATCCTATTCCAGGGGCACGGCAAATGCCTGTTACTAACGCCAATACGGAAGAAGAGAAAAATGAACAATTTACGAAAGCATTGTCTGCGGCGCTTCGTTCCGATCCTGATGTTATCCTTGTAGGTGAAACGCGTTCTTTGTCAACGGCGGAATTGACTTTTAAAGGTGCATTGTCTGGTCACGGAGTGTGGACAACTTTGCACGCTAACTCTGCTCCTGCTATTGTTACTCGTTTGCGCGATATGGGAATTCAACCTTACTTACTTAATGACCCAGAATTGGTTAAAGGCCTTGTGTCTCAACGTTTATTTAGAAAATTATGTCCTAACTGCAGACAATCTATTAAAACAAAAGAAGGTTCTCCTGAATTTGAAAGATTGCGCAACGCCTTAGGTGACTATGGTATTGAAAATGTATTTGTCAGTGGACCAGGATGCAAAGCCTGTGGATATAAAGGCTTCAAAGGTCGTATGGCTGTGGATGAGATTATTTTGCCTGATTCACGCTTTTTACGCTTGATGATTGATAATGAAACGGCTAAAGCTATTGACTATTGGGTTAGTGAATTGAATGGACGTCCTTTAAAAGACGCGGCTATTGAAAGAATGATTAAGGGGCAAATTGATATGGATGAAGTAGAGCGCTGGTGTGGTTTGATTGACCAACGTCCTGTATACTAATTAGGAGGTTCCTATGGCTAAAAAAGATGAATCAAATACAGGCGCATTTAATAAAGCAATGAAGTCTTTGGGCTCATTGGAGGTTTCTTTTGCCCAATTCAGAATTGGTATGGCTGGTAAAGCTCGTCTTAAGGTATATAAAAAACTTGCTTCATTGCTCAGAAACAGATTTTCTTTGATGAATGCTCTTGATATCATGTACGATAGTATTACTGATAATGGAAAGCATCCCAGTGAACCGATGGCAATTGCTATTGCATCATGGGGTAAAGCTCTGCAAAATGGTTATGCTTTTTCAGATGCCTTAAAAGGTTGGGCTCCGAGCCGTGAACGCTTGATGCTTTCTGTTGGTGATATGTCTGACTTGGAAAGCGCCTTAATGAATTTGATTCGTGTGGCTGAAGGTACTGATAAAATGTTGAAACCTATTATCGGCGCTATCGCTTATCCATCTTTCTTGTTGCTTATGTCTGTTTTGGTTATTTATGCTATTGGTGCATACATGGTTCCGCCTATGATGGATGCCGCTCCTAATGCACGTTGGACCGGTACTGCGAAGGATTTGGTTGCTGTTTCTTTGTGGATTCAAAAAAACTGGTTAATTGCTTTTGCTTTTTTCCCTGCTGTTTTTGTTCTTATTTATGCAACAATCGGTATTTGGACAGGTCCGACCAGAAAAGCTATTGATGATTGTCCACCGTGGTCCTTGTACAAGATGTTTATGGGTATTACTTGGTTACTTTCTTTGTCTGCCTTGATTAAAGGTGGTGTACCGATTTCTGTAGCGCTGACTTCCTTGCGCAAAGAATCAAATCGTTATCTTCAAGAACGTATTGATAAAGCGATGGACTTTATTAAAAATGGTGACAACCTTGGTGAAGCTCTATCTAAAACGAAATTAAATTTTCCTGATAAAGATATTGTTGCTGACTTGAGAATTTATGCGGAACTTGATAACTTTGAAGAGGCCCTTGATCGTTTGGCTAATGACTGGCTTGATGAGTCTG
This sequence comes from uncultured Alphaproteobacteria bacterium, assembly GCA_944392315.1. GTDB lineage: Bacteria > Pseudomonadota > Alphaproteobacteria > RF32 > CAG-239 > CAG-267. The sequence goes on from CALXWH010000012.1 coordinate 10,516, forward strand.
CTGAGGCCGTTGAACAAAAAGCCTCCATTCTAAACATGGTTGCAATGTTTGCAATTTCCGGCATCATTGCGTGGGCCGTATTTGGCGTGTTTGAAATGCAAGACCAAATTACCAGTGCTATGGGATAATATCATGCCAAATAAAATTCAATTGTTGTACTTAAAATTTGTAAAAGCTATTACTCCTTATAAAGAGAAATTAGTTAGTTTTGATGTTTCAAATTTTTCAGTATATATAGCGCAAGGTAGAGATTTTTTAAGTCATAATTACATTATTGTTCTTAAATTGGCTCTTCCTTGCTTGTTGGTTTTGTTTATTCTTTATTCTTGTTCGGCATCGCGAAAAATTTTGTCTCAAAACATAGCTTCCATTTTTGCAATTGCAGATGAAATAAGAACATATTATCAAAGTAAACCTGATTATTGGAAATTATCTACTCAAGTTTTAACTGAAAATAACGTAATACCTTCAGATTTTCTTGCAGATGGCGATGTCGTTCTGAGCGGGGATTATAAACTTCTATTTGGAGAAGGGGCTGATGCGCAGCCGGCATCTCCAGGAGCACGTACTTTTGATATTATCTTGTCTAATTTGAACAAGGCTCAATGTATTTCATATGTTGAGGCTAAATTGTCTGACGAGAATTTACTAGCTCTTGAGAAGATTACTATACATAATTCTTCCGGCGAGTATGTCTATACTTGGGGTGGTAAATATACTCTTCCTGTTCCTAAATACTCTAGCAAAGATTTGTGCCAAAGTGATGAGAATATTGTGTTTTGGACATTAAAGTAGTTGATTATATAAATACTAAAAAATTGGCAGTGACTGCGACATTCTGGCGGCTTGCATTTCTATAGATGTTGCTAAATTCAATTTACCACTCCGAATAATGGATCTAACTGAGCATCCTTTATTTAAGTCTGGGTTGGCAAATAATGTTTCTATTTTGGGTTTTCTATGGCTTTCTGTTCCAACTAAGTCTTGTTTAGTTATAGCTAAGATACCTCGTGATAAAATGTCATAGGCGGAGCTTTCACTCATACTAAAACTTGCATACTTTACTAAAGAACTTAAAGCATCTGTGATGGAGCTTGCATGAATCGTTGTTAATACTAAATGCCCGGATATTGATGCGCGTAAACACTCACATGCAGCATCTGGTGTTCTTATCTCGCCAATTAATATGTAGCGTGGCTTTGATCGGAGTGCTGATTTTAGCGGATCGCGCCAATTATCATTTTGTACTTCTGTTTGCTTACAAAAACCAATTGAACCATTAAATGATTGATATTCTCCTTCTAGTGGCATTTCTGCCGGATCTTCAATTGTATAAGCGAATCCCCCTTCAAGATTTAAATATTCTGCTAGTAAACTTGATATTGAGGTGGTCTTTCCTGATCCGGTTGCGCCACCCCAAATTATTAGGCCACTTTGGGATGATAGTGACAACATATACTGTACAAAACGGTGATCAAAACCTAAATTATGAATGCTCGGTATTGTCAGAGGCATTCTTCTTAAACAGTATAACTCACCATTGACACTCAGTACATTTTCTACACGAAAAAAAGTACCTTTGTAATTCATTGAATAGGAGCTCGTTTGATGCATTATCAAAAAAAGCTGTTCGCAAAATTCTTCTTTATCGCTTGGTTCTACTCTTTTTAGGCTATTGGCATACTTCTCATCTGAAATATAAAAATCTTTATTTGAGTTTATATATAAATCTGAAAAACTATATTGTAAGAGCTCCATTTGTTTCTCCGAAGTTTTTTATTTTTGCGCAGATAAGCCTTCTTTTATTTGGCCAATTGATTTGTCTATTAGATGATTATAATCTGATTTAGTTAATTTTGAGCTAATTACCTCTGTCAGTATCGTTGCTGTTTTGTCGCTTATCAAATGATTTATTTCCTCTTCCACTTGCTCCAATTCTTGTTCAATTCGGCTGTCTACTTCACTGGATTTGCGTTGCAAGTATAAGTTCATCTCTCTTTCTTTTTTTTCTTTTATTTCTTCTATAGCATTTTCTTGCTCTTTAACTATATCCGCAACCTCTTTGTCTGTATTGATGAACTTCCTTTCATATTCTGCATATAATTTTTGAGCTTCAAGTTTTAGGTTTTCTGCCTCTTGGAGTTCTCTTTTTATACGTATTATACGTTTCGTAATAAGATTTTTTCCTGCTTTTAAAAGCGGTTTTAATAGAGCAGCCATTACCAGACAGAACGCCATCGCAACCCAAAATTCTGCACTCTGATAAAAAACTTCCTCGTGCACTTCCTGTGTTGCCAGAGCCTCTGTAATTTCTTGATTAACTTCTAATGACATATTACTACTCTTTCTTTAAGGCTTGATTGATATCTGCTTCTGATATTGATTTCAGATCTAATTCTTTTATAATCGTCATTGCTGCGATTTTTGATAAATCCTCTATTTTTGCCATGGTAGAAGCCTTATCTGCTTCTAATTTTTGTTCGTGCTCAGCCATTTTTAACTTCAACTGCTGAGTAATTTCTTCTTCGCGCTCATCTATCATCTTTTTTAAAGCATCCTCATTTGCTTTTATCTGCTCAGATGCTTTTGACTTTGCCGCAGCTAGAGTACTTTCATAGCGTTCAAGCGTCGCTAAGGCTTTTTTATTTATTTCCTCTGCTTTTATGATATAATCATCATATTTGCGCTTTCTTGCTTCAATTGTATCTGATATTTTAGGAATTATGACATGATCCATAACCATCCAGAAAATGATAAAAGTTGTAATTACCCAGAAAATCTGTGTCAGATACGTTGATATCTCTAACTGCGGCATTTTTTTGACCTTTATTTATTTAACATAATCAATGCAACTACCAAGCAGTACAATGCAATTGCTTCAATTGCTGCGAATCCTGCCCATCCATATGTGTCTACATCTTTTTTAACCTGAGGATTACGCCCTACTGTTTCAATCATTGTAATCCACAATTTTGCAACACCCCATGCTGATGCGGCCATCGGGAAGGTACATAAAGCGGCTCCAAAATACATTGCGGCATCTGATGCGATAATGTTTTCCATGTTTTTTCCTTTCCTAAAATTAATTAATGATAATGAAGCGCATCGCCTAAATAGATACAAGATAAAATTGTATATATGTAAGCTTGCAATACTGCGATAAACATTTCAAAGGCTATGATACAGCCATCAAAGAATAGCGGTACAACCCCGAAAATTCCTAATGTAGCGACAAAGCCTGCAATTATTTTTAGCATGATATGTCCCACGGTCATATTTGCAACCAATCTCACGGTTAGACTAAACGGCTTTGACAGCAGCGATATTGTTTCTATTGGAATAATTAAAGGTGCCAGCGGCCAAGGAATTCCCTTTGGCATAAACGTTCTTAAATATCCCCATTTTTTCTTTTTTATACCGACTGCCATATTAAATAATAAGGCAAAAATAGATAAAGCTCCTACGGCTGCTAAATGAGATGTAAATGTAAAGCTATACGGAAATAGTCCTAATAAATTTCCGGCGGCAATAAACAGTGATAACGTAAAAATAAATGAGAAGTATTTCAGACCTTCTTTCCCTACATTATCTAGTACTATTTTATAAATAAACTCATAGATACTTTCCGGTATATTCTGAAAAACTCCAGGTACAAGGGTTCTTTTGCGCAGGCATAGGGCAAAAATTGTCACCACCAGCGTTGCCGCCAAGACCATGCATAAAGATGAATTTGTGAAACCAATATCATATCCACCTACATCTATGGGGATTATTTTTTTGATTTCAAATTGCTCCATTGGACTGGACACGTTTATTCTCTCCCTTTTTCTTCATCCATATTTATACTCTTTATATAGCGGTACGCGTTTAACATTCCCGCACATCCTCCAAATATGGTAAATATTAACAACATTATATACTTAAAGTCAAATACTTCGTCTAGTAAATAACCTATTGCTGCACCGACTATCGTCCCTGAAGCTAATTCTACGCCCAAGCGGAGCCCAACATATAAATGGGAAAAATCAGAATGTTTATCTGTTGGCTCGTTTTGTTGTTGCGTCTTTTTTATCTTTTCTATTTTTTCGTTCAGCGCTTTTATGTCTTCAGGAATTTCCATTTTATTTTGCTCCATCTAAGCGTTTATTTAGATATTCCTTAAAATCATCATAACTACGTGAACCACGGATTAGTTCCTCGCCATCAGCACCTTTTATGATAAAGGACGGGGTTCCATCAATATCAAAAGTTTTTAAAGCGCTATTAAATGTTAATAAAATATCGCTTGTTAACTTTTTATCATCATCACATTTTTTGATATCATCATCGCTCATACCAAATTCTTTTGCATATTTATTCAAAACTTCCTTCTTTCCGGAATAAAACCAATCTTTCTTTTTATATAGGGCAGAGATAAATGCGTCATATTTTTCTGGTGGTAGGCAATATGACAATTTTGCGGCACGCATAGACACTGCATCTATCGGAAAATGAATAAATATAAATTTCATTTTTCCGGTTTCAATAAAATCTCTTCTGATTTTTGGTAATATATAATTATGAAAATCACTACAATGAGAGCATGCCATAGACGAAAACGCATACATAGTTAACGGAGCACTTCCTTTTCCTTCTATTCGCGTTTGTGCCGTACTCAGTTGTATCTCACCTTTTACTTTTTCTGAGAATTCTTCTTTAGCTTGTGCCATATTAGATAATACAGGCGTACCATCTTTAAAAACGAAACCTTTAGCATTGAGATATCCATATGCGCACATAATATATACCACTATCAACGCCAAAATGCGACTTATTCGTTTTATGATTTTCAGCATTCTCTTTACTCCCGATTTGATAATATAACACTTTTACCTAATTTTGTTAAAATTTCCTTTAATTTATCGTCTTTTATTCCATCAACTACATCTTCTATATACTTTTTTTCTTTTTCGTTTAATTTTATTTCTTCATTACCAGACTTTGTTTGTGCTACGCGAGGCTTTAATCGGATATTTTGACTAATATTGATTTTATGAATTGCTTTATATCCAAAATAGGCATTTATTTTTTCTAATAAATAATTTTCGCGGTGTTGCATTTCTAGTGCAAATCCGCCGGCAGGCACTTCCATATATAGAGTTCTGATGTTTTCTTTATAGTCATATTTTACTTTTATGGGATATGCAAATGACGCCAATTCTTGACCGACAATATCGGACCAATTTAACATAATATCCACCTCAACAAAATCTTCTACCGACATTACGTCTTTTATTAAAGGAACAAAGACACTACCTATGCTTTCTAATTCTTTGCAATGAGGTTCATCCGATATATGTATCTGAATTTTCTTCATTCTTTTTTATTTTCCTCATACTGTTGCGTCAGCGGATGTCTTTTTTTTACTTCATTCATTAATTTTTCTGTGGTTATATGTGTATAAATTTCGGTTGTTACGATATTTTCGTGTCCAAGCATTTTTTGGATTGACCTCAAATCCGCACTATTATTAACCAAGCGCGTTGCAAAGGAGTGTCTTAAAATATGGGGATGAACTTTTTCCGGGGATATTCCGGCTTTTATTGCTAACCGTTTTAAATTTTTAAAAAAACCATCTCTTGTGATATGACCCGAAAGTGATTTTTGAGATGGAAACATCCAGTTATTTTTTCTTTCACCTATAAATCTATTTCTAACTTTTATATATTCCAATACATCATCTATAACTTCTTTTGTCACAGGTACAATCCTCTCCTTACTGCCTTTTCCGCATATCAATATCTGGTGCATATCATAATTAATTGCATTTTCCGGTAAGGATACCAACTCTGAAACTCTTAGACCCGATGAGTACATTAATTTTATCATTACGCGCATGCGCATAAACGAAAAACTTTTTTTAGATTTTGCTACCGCACAAATTTTTTTTATTTCTTGAGCTGTTAAAAAGAGCGGTAGACTCTTTCCAACTTTTGGGGTTCTTAATTTATTTGCGGGGCTTTCTTTTATGATTTTTTCACTTTGCAAAAATTTAAAAAACTCACGTATACAAGAAATTTTTCGTGATAGCGTCTTCGGTGTGCTTCCAGTTTCTTTTAGTTTTTTTAAATACTTTTCTATATCTTCGGTTTTTGTGTCTGCTATATCTCGTTGCGGCATTGAAGCGATAAACTGGCTTATATCATTTTTATATGCGCTGAGCGTATTTAAAGCAGCCCCCGCCTCTACAGCTTTTGCATCCAAAAATTCGTTTACATAGTCTCTCATTTGCTAAGCTTTAGTTCCACATTCTGTTCTACACGTTCTTGTTTTGGAGTTATATCTTTGCAGGCTGTATATGCTATACCCAAAATAATCACACAAAGAACCAAATATAAAACATATTTGCTATTTCTATTTTTCATTTGTTTCTCTCCCTTTGCTTATCTGCTTTTTTAAATTTCATTAAATAGATATTGATTATTATTATTATCAATATATCCTTTATTGTAAAGTGTGAATAATATTTTTTGTGAAGTTTAGAATGACAAAAATTAATAAAATAATTTTACTAGTCGGACTTATCGGTAGTGGTAAGACGAGTGTCGGGAAAAGGCTTGCTAAAAAGCTCGGTCTTCCGTTTATTGACGGAGATCAAGAAATTGAAAAAGCTGCCGGACTTTCGGTTATTGATGTTTTTAAATGTTTCGGTGTTGAAGAATACAGAGCTGGTGAAGAAAGAATTATGAAAAGACTTTTATCCGGAGCTCCTTGTGTTTTGGCTTCCGGTGGCGGTGCTTTTGTTGCAGACCAGACGCGTATGCTGGCTAAAAAAAATGCCTTAACCATTTGGCTTAAAGCTGATATTGATGTTTTGTATAACCGAACTGCCGGAAGAAAAAGACGACCTTTTTTACAGTGCAGCGACTCTAAAATCAAAAGTAAATTGCAGACTTATATTGATGAGGAATATCCTTATTATTCCGAAGCAGATATTATGGTTGAAACCAGAAATGAGGCTGTTGACTGTACTGTTGGACGCGTCTTAAAAGCTATTGAAGATTATTTGAATAAAAATGTTGAAAAGGATGCATCATGAGAACAAAGAATCGTCAACCAGATGAACTTAGACCGGTTGAAATTATTCCTAATTTTAATCTCTACGCAGAAGGTTCTTGTCTTATCAAATGCGGTAATACCCATGTTATCTGCACAGCAACTGTGGATGAAAAAGTACCGGCTTGGCTAAAAAATGAAGAAAGAGGTTGGATTACTGCTGAATATTCTTTATTACCCAGAGCCACTTCTACTCGTGTTTCTCGCGAGACTCACGGTGTTGGTGGGAGAACGCATGAAATTCAGAGACTTATTGGACGCTCTTTGAGGTCTGTTGTTGATTTGACTGTCTTAAAAGGGTTTTCTATTTTAATTGATTGTGACGTCATTCAAGCTGACGGCGGCACACGTACAGCTTCCATTACCGGAAGTTTCATTGCACTTTATATAGCACTTTCTAAAATGGTAAAAGAAGGTAAAATTCCTTATAATCCTATTCGGGAGTTTGTTGCTGCTATTTCTGTCGGTATTTGTCATAATGAATTTTTATTAGATTTGGAATACATTGAAGATTCTTCTGCACAGGTTGATGCGAACTTTGTTTTAACAGAAAGCGGGAAAATTGTTGAAATTCAGGGAACGGCCGAAGGCGAACCTTTTTCTCAAGAAGATTACTCTCGTTTAATGAGCCTGGCTCAGAAAGGTATTAGCCAATTAATTCAATTACAAAAAGAGGTTTTAAAAAATGTTGAAATATAAAGAGATTATTTTTGCCAGCCATAACCAAGGTAAAATTGCTGAAATCAGAGAGCTCCTTTCGCCTTATGGCGTTAAAGTGCTTTCTGCCACAGATTTGGACTTGCCTGATGTTGAAGAAACAGGGAAAACTTTTGAAGAAAATGCTTATATTAAGGCTTTGGCTGCGGCTAAGGCTAAAAATATTCCCTGCTTTGCAGACGATTCCGGATTGTGTGTAGATGCTATTGGGGGGAAACCCGGTGTATATACGGCACGTTATGCTCCGAATCGCGATTTCAACTTAGGAATGGATAAGCTTTTGAAAGAATTGGATGACACTAATTCTAAAAATAGAGCGGCACATTTTTCGTGTGTTATTGTTTTTGCTAAGCCGGATGGTTCTTATAAATCTTTTGAAGGCCGAGTTGACGGTAATATCGCGGCAAGTAAAACTGGTTCTGCCGGTTTTGGATATGATCCTATCTTTATTCCTACAGGATATTCTCGTTCTTTTGCAGAAATTTCTAGCGAAGAAAAAAATAAGATTTCTCACAGAGGACGGGCACTCCAAAAATTTATTGCTTATTTAATCGGAGAAAATGAACACTAATGACGATTTCTTCTCATCTCTTTAATATTCCTATCAGTTGTTCATTTTGGGATACATTAGCGAATCGGTATCTTGATAAATACAGCGACACACCTTTAGAGTTGGCTAATGTATTATTTTTGCTCCCGAATCGTCGTTCTTGTATGGATTTGACTAATGCATTTGTACGAATTCACGGACGAGCTCCGGCTATTTTACCGCAGATGATCCCTATTGCCGATATGGATGATGATGAGATTTTCTTTAGCGGTTTTGACCTTGATGAAATGTTTGCTACTGAAGCAAACACTATAAGCCGTGACGAAAGACTGTTCCTCTTTACACGCTTAATCATGTCTAAACCGACAGATTTTGGATTGAAACAAATTTCTTTGGCGCAAGCTCTTAGTCTTGCTATAGATTTGGCCAAATTGATTGATACAGCCGTTAATCAAGGCTTATCTTTTGATAAATTGCAGGATTTAGTGCCTGAAAAATATGCAACACATTGGCAAGAAACACTCAAGCTACTTAAAATCATTACCGAATTTTGGCCGATGATTTTAAAAGACAGAAAGGCTGTTGATGTTTGCCAGATGAAAAACACTCTTTTGTTTAAACAGGCTGATATTTGGGCACATTCTCCCACTTCGCAAAATATTGTTGCAGCAGGTATTACGGCCAGTTTTCCGGCAATTGTTACTCTCTTGAAGAGTATTATGGCACTACCTAATGGTGAAATATATTTTGCGGGGATTGATCGTTTGGCTGACCAGGCTTATTGGGAAGCTATTGATGAGACACATCCTATGTTTGAGCTTAAAGCTCTTTTAGGTCTATTAAACATTTCACGTGATGATATTTCTGATGTCATTCCGCCTTGCTTACCCGATAGAGAATACCTTATCTCGGAAATTATGAGACCGGCAGTTGTTTCTGACGTTTGGCGTAAAATCAGTGGGCGATTTCATTTAGATAACGCTCTTCAAGGAATATCGGTTATTAACTGTAACACTCAGAGAGATGAGGCTTTGGCTATTGCTCTGAAAATGAGGGAAGTACTCAATACCCCTGAAAAAACAGCTGCACTTATTACCTATGACAGGAATTTAGCTCGTCGTGTTGCATCTGAGTTGGAGCGTTTTGAAATAAAAATAGACGACTCCGCCGGATTACCTCTTTCTTTGACCTCTATTGGAATTTTTTTCAGATTATTGGCAGAGGCTGCTGATAATTGCGAATCGGATATTGCTCTTATTTCTTTATTAAAACATCCTTTGATGTTGATGGGGGAAAACGCCTCCGATTTTAGAACATCTGTCTATAAATATGAAACAGCTTTGCGTCTTGCTAAAACAGATTCACTTGATCAGCAAGTAACGGATTTAATATTGCACATTAAAGGTGTTTTGAAAGATTTTTCAGAATATTTGCATAATCCTTCGGTTTCTTTTAGGGAAATTTTAGAAAAACATCTTCAACTTGCCGAATTTTGTGCTAATTCAGATGTTCTTTTAGGCAATATGATCCTCTGGAAAGGAGATGCCGGTAAGGCGGCTGCGAAGTTTTTTACTCAGCTTTTAGCTTCATCCGAGACATTGGGTCCTATTCAGGGCAAAGATTATTTACCTTTGTTGTGCGAGCTCATGAGTCTTGAGAGTGTGCGAGCAAGGTATGGCACGCACCCGCGATTGAATATTCTTGGTCCGATTGAAGCAAGGTTGCATCATTTTGATACAGTTATTCTTGGCGAAGTTAATGAAGGTATATGGCCGAAACCTGCTCAAGCCGATATGTGGATGTCGCGCCCGATGAAAAAAGATTTTGGTTTTAGTTTGCCTGAAAAAGCTATTGGTATTTTAGGAGCAGATTTATGCGGATTTCTTGCTTCTTCTAATGTTGTTATCACAAGAGCTGAACGTGTTGACGGCGTACCGATGAAAAAATCTCGTTGGTTGCTCAGATTTGAAACAGTTTTGAAAGCTCTTAAATCTGATATTTTGATGATAACGGATACTTCATTTTCTACTTTTGCAAATTGCTTAGATAAACCGTCTTCGTACATTAGTATTAAAGCACCGGCGCCTTGTCCACCGCTTTCTGCCAGACCTCGGCGTTTATCTGCAAGTGGTGTGGATTTGCTGATACAAGATCCCTATTCCGTATTTGCAAAATATATCTTAAAACTATACCCTCTTGATGATTTGGATAAAGAAAAAGACCAACGGGATTATGGTACCTTAATTCATAGCATTATTGAAGATTTCAACAATCGTTATCCCGAGCAACTGCCGCCTGAACCTCTGGATGTTCTTGTGGATTTGGGCAGGCAACACTTTAGTTCTGCCGATTTATCTAAAGATTTGGAAGCTTTTTGGTGGCCCAAATTTTTAAAGACCGCAGAGTGGATTATTGCACAAGAAAAAGAATATCGTTTTAGCGTTAAACGTGTTCATAACGAAATTAAGGGTGAAATCAGCTATGATTTACCTTACGGACCTTATACCTTTACGGCAAAAGCTGACCGCATTGATGAGATGAAAGGTGGCGGTTTTAATATTCTTGACTATAAAACAGGTAGAATTCCCTCAAACAAAGAAGTTCAAAGCGGACACGCTTTGCAACTGCCGCTTGAGGGGCTTATTGCTGCTAAAGGAAAATTTGAGGGACTTCAGAACGCACAAGTGCAAAAACTTATCTATTGGCAATTGGGAAACTCTAAATTAGAAATTTTACCGCAAACTGATGACCTTTTGCAGAAAGCTGAAGAATATCTCTTAAAATTAGTGGAAACATTTGATTTTGAAACAACACCTTATCATTCTCGTCCTATTCCGAAATTTATTCCTAAAAACAGTGATTATGAACATTTGGCGCGCATAAGAGAGTGGTCGGTTCAAGAAGAAGGAGATAGTGGTGATGAATAATATACAAGCAGAAAAAGACAGCTTATCTCAACTTGCAACAGAACAACAATCTTCTGCTTCGGATCCGCTTCACTCCGTTTGGGTGGAAGCATCTGCCGGTACGGGAAAAACAAAAGTTTTATCGGATAGAGTTTTAAGACTGCTCCTTTCTAAGGTTAATCCGGCCAAAATTCTTTGTTTAACATATACAAAAGCAGCTGCTGTTGAGATGAATGAGCGTATTGCAAAACGTCTAAGCACTTGGGCTGTTGAAAGTAATGAGGACTTGTCTTCGGAACTCACATCTCTTCTGGGACGAGATTATTTTGCTATTCCCGAAGAGCAGTTACTGACCTTTGCAAGGACTTCGTTTGCAACCCTTTTGGATACTCCGGGAGGAATGAAAATTCAGACAATTCATAGCTTTTGTCAGGATATTCTGAAACGTTTTCCGCTGGAAGCCGGCATTTCTCCTTATTTTGAAGTTATGGACGATAGGCGTTCCAAAGAAATTCTCCAAAACTTAAAAGTTGAATTGTTAAAGCAAGCCGATATTGATGTTGATAGTCCTCTTGCGGAAGCTATTGCTTATTTAACCCAACATACCAGTGAATATAAATTTCCCGAAATGATGAATTTGATTACGGAGAATCGAAGTAAAATTGATGCGCTTTTGCAAAAATTTGATAACGATATCCAGCAAATCGTGCATTTATTAGAGGAAAAACTCGGCGTTAACAAAGACCTTAATGTTGAAGATATTCAAAAGCAAATTATTACTTCTATCGGTGATGAGAATCTGAAATTTGCCGTTACGGCGTTTAATCAAGGCAGTAAAGAAGATTTAAAACGGGCTCAAGTATTTAGCGATATTGCAACCTCTCCATTTTCTTCTGTTTTATATGAAAAATATAAGAAAATTCTTTTAACCGATAAAGGAGATGTTAGGTCTTCTTTAGCGACAAAATCGGTTTCAAATAAATTTCCAGAAATCCTATCTTTTATGAATAATGAGGCACAAAAGGTTATTGAAGCTGAACAGAAAATTGCTGCTTTGAGTGTCTTAAAGTCTACAATTGCCGTGCTCTATATTGCACAATGCATTATTTCTCGGTATCGTGAGTACAAAGAGCTTTATGCCGCTCTTGACTATGAAGACTTAATTGTTATTACGCGTCGTCTCTTAGAAAACAGATCTGTTGCAGATTGGGTCTTATTTAAACTTGACGGTGGTATTGATCACATTTTAATTGACGAAGCGCAAGATACTTCTCCGGCACAGTGGGCGATTGTTCGCGCACTAACGCAGGAATTTTTTGCAGGTTTGGGTTCTTATCAAGAGAAATTGCCTCGTAGCGTTTTTGTTGTTGGGGATAGAAAACAATCTATTTACAGTTTTCAGGGGGCTGACCCGAATGAATTTGATAAAATGTATCATTATTTTGATGAGAGAATCCAAGATTTCAAAAAAGTTCATTTGGATGTTTCTTTCCGTTCTACCCAAGCTGTTATGGACTGTGTGAATACTCTCTTTGAAGTTGAAACGGCTAAAAAAGGCGTTGTTCCCGAAGGTGAACATATTAACCATAGGCCTTATCGCTTAGGTGATGGGGGACGTGTGGAGATTTTGCCTCTTCTGCAGCCTACAAACGATACAGCTAAAGATAAATATAATTGGATTATCCCCGTTGTCAGAGAACAAAATTCTTCCGTTTCTAATATGCTGGCGCGGCAAATTGCCTTTAATATCAAAAAAATGGTTGAGAATAAAGAAATTCTTGCCTCCAAGAATCGTCCCGTGCGATATGGTGACTTCATGTTTTTAGTCCAACAGCGCAAGAGTTTTGTTGAGGAGTTTGTCCGCGCGTGTAAAGATATCGGGGTTAATGTTGCCGGTGTTGATAAGCTCAAGCTTTTGGAACAAATCGCCGTACAAGATTTAATCTCTCTCGGAAAATTTTTGTTGCTCCCAACAGATGATTTATCTCTTGCGGAAGTACTAAAATCCCCTATTTTTGGTCTTGATGATGATGATTTATTTAAACTCTGCTATAATAGAACCGGAACGTTATTTCATCATCTTCTAAAACATCCGGATTACACAATAATTGCCGAGCAATTGAAATCATTACTCAATATGGTAGGGTTTGTTCGCCCATATGAATTATTTAATACTGTTCTGGTAAACCTTAAAGGACGCACCAATTTTGTTGCCCGTATGGGCAATGAAGTTGAAGATGTCTTGGATGAATTTTTGAATCTTTCTATTATTTTTGAGCAAACGCATACTCCATCTCTGGAGGCTTTTATTTCCTGGATATTACAAGATGAAGTTATTATTCAAAAAGAGATGGAACAAGGGGAAAGCGATACCGTTAAAATTATGACTGTCCATGGCTCAAAAGGCTTACAGGCGCCTATTGTTATTTTAGCGGATACTACAAAAATTAAAAATAAATCTCGTAAAAGTGAATTTTTATGGGATAAAGATAATACTTTCTATTTTCCTCTTTCTGCCGGTTCCTATGATGCAAAGTGCAACAAAATCAAAGATGCTAATCTAGAGGCTGATTTTGATGAATACCGCAGATTACTCTATGTTGCTCTGACGCGTGCCGAAGATAGACTTTATATAGCAGGCTTTTCAAAAACAAATGTTTCTGAACAGTCTTGGTATAAGTTACTTGCTGATAACCTAAAATCTAATGTTCCCTTAAAAGAAGGAGACAAAAGAATCGTCTATGATATTCCACAACAAAATGTTGTAAAAAAGCAGGAACACGTTTCACCAGTATCTTCTATTTCTATGGATTTTTCTGCTATTTTAACTCCTGCTCCGATTGAAAATCCTTTGGCTAAACCTTATACCCCATCAAAAGACAAAACAGATGAAGAGGAAATTGTTGCGTCACCACTTGTAGAACAAGGCAATTTTTACAGAAGAGGTACTGTTATACATAAATTATTGCAGTATATCGGCGCTTTAAATGAAGAATATCGTGAAAAAGCCTCTCAAGAATTTTTAAGAAAGCATTTATCTGATTTTTCCGACTCTGAGCGTCAACAAATTGTTCATGAAGTTTTGGCATTGTGTCAACGTTTTCCAGAGTTGTTTTCTGAGCACTCTAAAGCGGAAGTTCCAATTATTGGGGAAGTTGATGGGCTGATTATCTCTGCAAAAGTGGACAGACTTATTGTTTTGCCGGATAAAGTTTTGATTGTTGACTACAAGACAAATCGTCCGGCGGCTAAGACATTAGATGAAGTTCCTCAAATTTATTTTACACAGCTTCGTTCTTACAAAGAGTTAGTGCAACGTATCTATCCTCATAAACTTGTTGAGACTTACTTGCTGTGGACTAATACTTGTAATTTGATGAAAGTATAAAACTTTATGATTATTATTAGGTATATCTTTAATAATTGAGTGATATAAACTATATTAATGTTAGTGAACATTTTTGCGAAAGGGATAACTATGAGATCTATTAATGATAGTCAGTTTGAGCAGGAAGTCTTGCAATCTAAGGGATTGGTTTTGGTTGATTTTTGGGCTGAATGGTGTGGCCCTTGTCGTCAACTAGGACCAGTTTTGGAAGAAGTTTCTAAAGAAATGGGTGATAAAGTAAAAATTTGCAAAATGAATGTTGATGAAGCTCCTGCTACGGCAGCAAGCTATGAAATTCGTAGTATTCCGACTTTGTTCTTATTTAAAGACGGTGAAAAGATTGATTCCAAAGTTGGTTTTAATTCTCAAGCGACACTTGAGGATTGGCTACGTTCTCATATGTAATTTTATTGTTATTTTCTGATAAAAAGCGAGATTTTTTCTCGCTTTTTATGTTTTGACTTAAAAGATTTAAACTATGTCTATATCAAAATTTATTTTTTTGTGGGGTGCAACCCGGATATCATAATGTTTCTGAGTTTTCTCCGCAAACAGCTGCTGCAATTGTTTCCGAATTATTATTGAAAAAAGATATCAATATTCCTGTTTATGGCGGTGTTGCTATTTATCCCTACGATAGAGGTTGCCCAATTGGAGGAGAACCTGTGGCTGCTTTTCAGTTGCATGGAAATGGTGCAGAAATTCTTCGTACTGCAGACTATTTACGTATTCAATTAGCTCAGGCAACGGTCAATGTGCCTATTCCAGATTATGGTATCCCTTCTTTAGGGTTTACGGCTTCAACCTCTGGTGATATCTATGATATGGGCTGTGCGTGGCAAGAAATTGCTAAAAAATATTTTCTTTTGACGGCTATTCACGTTTCTACCGGGATTGTTGATTTAGGCAATGGACAATTGTTATTATCTGCTGATGCGAATCCTATAACCATCCCAGATTTAGATTTGTGGAAGATTATTGCCTTAAATATTTTTGATGAACTAAAACTGTCTTCCCCCTCATTTCAAACTGTCGGATATAATTTTATTCCACCACTCATCTAGCATGATTTTGATTCAAAAGAGGAGGCTTTTCAGCCTCCTCTTTCTTTTCCGTGCTTTTTAGTAACCACAGCGGAACACATATTTTCGTATGTGAGAGTTATAAGGGAATAGAAATGAGTACCCTCAAGCCTCCTAATTCACTATCGCCTAACTCTATTTTTCCACCGTGAGATGTAATAATATCTCTTGCAATTGATAAGCCTAAGCCAACGCCTCCTGTTTCTTTGTTACGGGATTCATCCAACCGATAAAAGGCCTTAAATACATCTTCTCTCTTATCTGCAGGAATTCCCGGCCCATCATCATCCACCGTAATTTCCAATTTGTTATTATTACTCTCCAAGGCTACGGCTATATTCTTTCCATATGTAAAGGCGTTTGATATGATATTTGTTATAGCTCGCTTTAAGGCCTGCTCACGCCCTTGTATCGCGCTGACTTGGTCGTTTGTTGAATAACGTATCATCGCTTTTGTATTTCTGAATTTATTAATAATGCTCAATATCAATTCATTCATATCTATGAAAGTGTTTTTCTCTCCACCTTCTCCTGATACAAAGGCCAAGTATCCATCAAGCATTTTTTCCATTTCGCCAATATCCTCAATAAATTCTTTATTATCTGGACTTTCTGGCAGCATAGCCAACTGCAACCTCATTCTGGTTAATGGTGTTCTTAAATCATGAGAAACACCGGCCAGCATTTGTGTCCTTTCCGATATTTGCTTTTGAATTCTTTCTTTCATCTTGATAAAGGCAATACCTGCTTTTCTGACCTCTGATGAACCATATGGCTTGAAAGGGGTGTTTATACCTTTACCAAAATCTTCTGCAACTTGCGCTAGCGTTGCAATAGATCTAACTTGAATACGTAGAAACAGAGTTGCTACAACGAATAACAACAAAGATGTACCAACCATCCATGCTACGAATCCGAAGATTGATGTACTAAAGATGCTTTTTGTTGATGTTGTAAATCTATATAACCCTTCTGGCGCTTCTATTAAAATGATAACATCGTCTTTATCATTAGCTAAATATACACTTGTGATTGAATTTGGGAATTTTTGATGCAATGACTTTTCCAAAAATCCTGTCACAATTTTATATTCTTTATCATAATGGGTATTTGCTTTTACCTTTAATTGCTCATCTCCGGTAATCAGCTCAACCTTAATTCCATAATTTTGCTTATATAAATCCGTAATCTCTGGTAAGATGTATTCATTTTTGGAAATTGTTTCCACAGCAAATGCCACATTATTAGATAAGTTGTCAGACAGTCTTCTTCCTACTTTTTCCCAGTTTCCATTAAAAAAGGCTATAACAGAGACTACTTGTACCAAAATCAGCGGAATAAATATCAGCAACATTGTTCTAAAAAACAATGTGTTCGGAAATATTTTTAGCTTTAGATATTGTAGTACTCTTTCTACTTTGTCAGGAAATTTTATATGCATTTTTCTCTCCTTTTAGTCTGAAATTAACATATACCCTTTTCCTCGCACAGTCTGCAAGTATCTGGGATTTTTTGTATCTGTTTCTATTTTTTTGCGTAATCTGGTAATTTGAACATCTACTGTTCTTAGATTTTCGGCAACACCCAAAATTTCTGCTAAATCTTCTCTTGCGTATACCTCGCCAATGTTTTTTCCAAATAAATTAAGAAGTGTTCTCTCAACCGGTGTGATATGTATTATCTTTCCCTCACTATCTTTCAACTCACCTTTTTCTGTATCATATGTTATACCATGAAAAATCAACTTTGTTGAAAGTTCTTTGGCCTTAATCGTTCTTTTCAGAATATTATTAATTCTTAAAACTAATTCCTTGGGTTCAAACGGCTTGGGAATATAGTCATCAGCACCTTTTTCTAACCCTACAATTCTATCGGCGGTTTCTCCCATAGCCGTCAGCATAATAACAGGAATCGGGTTATCTTTTTCTCTTAAATTATGCAAGAATTCTAACCCTGTTATTTTGGGCATCATCACATCTACTATCAACAAATCAAAGATGTAATTTTGTAAAAAATCTTCTGCTTCAAAAGCATCTTTTGCGGCTGAAACAAGAAAGCCTTGTTCGCGTAAATATCTTTGCAGGAGACTACGTAACCGTGTATCGTCGTCAACGACTAATATGTGTTTTTTAGTCTCCTGCATCTTTTTCTCTACAATTATTTTTTAGATTTTGAGGTTTGTTTTTTGCTTTTTGCCGTTTTATGTTGAGGCGCTTCTGTTTTGTTTTCAGTTACTTCAGCTTTTTTAGCTTTAGATTCATTTTTGATATATTCTAAGCTCTTTTCAAAATACTGATACCCTGTAACAAAAGTTAAGACTCCGGCAATCCACAGCAAGCATTCACCAATGTTTGCCCATATCCACCAACCTTTGAATAAAATCATAGAAAGGGCTGTCATCTGAAAACCTGTTTTCCATTTTGCAAGGCGGGTTACAGGAAGACCAACATTTACTTCGCGTAAGAACTCTCTTAAACCTGATACCAACAATTCACGGCACAAAATAACAAAAACAGGAATATAGCTTATTTCATGTATCATGCCCGGTTTTGCTAAAATGACAACTAAAGCAGTTGCTACTAATAATTTATCGGCTATTGGATCTAGCAACCTTCCAAATGCAGAAACTTCTCCTCTATCTCTGGCCAGTTTACCATCATAGTAATCGGTGATTGAGGCCGCAATAAACAGGATACCTGCCAAGTAGTTATAAAACATACATTTTGTATATACCGACAGAAAGATTAGCGGTATAACGACAATTCTAGAAATTGTCAGCAAATTCGGTAGACTATACACGACACATTCCTTTCTTGTTTGATTTACGTTCAAGTTTAATTTGTGTTTTATCATAATCTTTTTTTTTATTTATGGAAGTAATTATAAATGTTTTCAGCCGTTTTTTTATTGATTCCAGATACTTTGGCTATATCTTCTATTGACGCATCTTTAATAGCGTCTACAGACCCAAAATGATTTAGCAAGTCTTTTTTACGCTTTGCTCCAACACCCTCAATATCATCCAAACTAGATTTTATCATAGATTTTGCTCTTCTTTTTCGGTGTGTACCAATCGCGAATCTGTGAGCTTCATCTCTTAGAGTTTGCAGATAAAAAGCTATTGGTGATCTATATGGTAAGGCAAAGCTCTCTTTTCCTTTTTGATGATAAAATTCTTTACCGGCATTTCTATCTACTCCTTTGGATATGGCTATTATAGAAATACCGCTTAAATCATACCCTGCTAAACTCTCATGCACGGCATGCAGCTGCCCAAGACCTCCATCCAATAAAATCACATCAGGACGATTTTCATCACTCATTCTATCAAAGCGACGTTTTAATACCTCTTTCATCATTGCGAAGTCGTCATTGGTGATGGCGGGATCTTTGATATTAAATGTCCGATATGATTTTTTATCAAACCCTTCCGGCGTGGCCACTACCATTGCTCCCACCGCGTAGCTCCCTTGGTTATGTGAGTTATCATATATCTCTATTCTTGAGGGGAGTTTGGGCAAGTCAAAATACTTTTGCATTTCTTCTAAATTTTTATGTATACTTTGATTTTCAGCTTGTCTTCGCTCAATTGCCGCTAATGCATTTTTCTTTGCATTTTCAATCAGTTTATACTTATTTCCTTTGCTAAAAGTGCTAATTTTTGCACCTAATGCATCTTCCAGAAAATCTGTGTTTTCTAAATTTTCAGACACATATATCTCTTTTGGGGGAATATGATTGGTGTAAAAGCTACTCAAAAATGCTTCCAAAACCTCTGCAGGGGAGGCTTCTTCCGTTCTTTTAATAAAATATGGAGCATTGCCGCAATTTTGTCCCCCTCTTATAAAGAAAATTTCAATGCAGTACCATTCATCCTTATAAGCAATGCCAATTATATCTACCGACTTTAATCCGGAATACTCTAAATTAGCATGTGTCTGAATACCTGTCAGAGCCCTGATACGTTCACGCAAAATGATTGCTTCTTCAAAATTTTCTGCATCGCTTGCTGCTTGCATTTGTTTGGACAATTCTTCTTGAATATTTGTATTTTTTCCTTCCAAAAAAGCAATGACTTCTTTTACCAGTTTGTCATATTCGGCTTTACTGATTTTTCCGACACACGGAGCGCTACATCTCTTTATTTGATACAATAAACATGGGCGTTCTCGGTTATAAAACATATTATCTCGGCAACTTCTTAGCATAAATACTTTTTGAATTGTATCTAACACCTCATTCACAGCTGTGGCGCTTGCATATGGACCGAAGTAACGGTAATTTCCAGTACGATGACCTCTAAATTTTCTTAATGCCGGATATTCTTCTTGCAAATTTAACATTAGGTGAGGATAAGATTTATCATCCTTTAGCAAAATGTTATATTTTGGATGCAGCTTTTTTATCAATTCATTTTCTACAACCAATGCTCTATTTTCATTTTCAACAATAATGAATTCCATACGGACGACTTCGGCAACCATGCGCTGTAATCTTGTTGTCAGTTGTTCAATTCTTGTGTATGCAACTATTCTTTTTTTGATGTTTTTGGCTTTTCCCACATAGAGGACTTCATCCTTTTCATTGAGCATTCTATATACACCGGGAGCCTCCGGCGCTACCTTTACATTTTGACGAAGAACTTCCAAACCTCTTTTTATATCAAACATTTAATTCTGATACTCCCATTTTTTACCGTTGTAATGGCAATTATACTTTTGATATTCAGGTTTTAGGATAAAGATATCTCCAAGCCCCGTGTAATTGTAATACGTATTTAATAAGTCCTCATCTATTTGATGTACTGGTACACGTATTCCTCTTTGCTCCCAATATGTATCCCAATATATTCCTGCCGATATAATTTTGGGTTTTCTTAATGCTATTAAATCGTTTAAATTAGCTTTTGGTGCAATTCCCATTTTTTCTCCCAACACATCTATTTGCCCCAAGAGAATCGCATAATAACCTGCATCTTTCGCTTTTAGATTATAAACAGCATAGTAACCATTGATAGCATAGTCACATGGTGTTAAATTTTCAAAAGCATATTCATGGCCATTCTGATAGGCTAGTTTAGGCTTTTCTATTTTATAGGTTTTATCATATACGTACCATAGTGAAAATAGCAAATATATCGTACCTAAAATTATTCTTACTACCTTCTTTTTCAGAATTTTATCTAGGTACATCACAGAGAGAATTATTCCTAAAATCAGCCAAAGTGTACTATAATGTAAAAATGCAGAAAAATAAAATATTCTCAAAATGCTTTCTTCTATAAACATCAAACTTATAATTCTTTCCGCGGTTTGACCTTTGATAAGAAAATATATAGAAGCCACGCATCCTATTGGAATAAATATATAAAACTCAAAATATTCTCTGGGAGGGAAGATTATTCTATTTTGTGCAAAAATATCCGGTATATGGGTATTAAAAGGGTAGTTGGACACCCAATACAGTTTTAAAATATCTTCACTATATAAATAAGCCACCCAAACTCCCAATAGTAGTATTGGCAAAAGGCTTGCTTGAATAAAATCTTCAAACTTAATTTGTTTTTTATAAAGTCCATATAATACGGCAACCCCTGGAACAATCAAGTTTATCAGAATTTTTTGTGTAAACATAAAAGCAACAAAAAAGCATAAAAAAGCAACAACCAATTGCCATAATTTTTTTGCTTTTATGTAGCCAAACAGATAATATAATCCTGTAAATAAAAACGTATATGCAAATGTGTCCGGACGAAAATTCAGCGCCAATAAAATTGAATATGATGAAATAATGATAGCGCCAAGAAATAACCCTACCGTACGATTATTCTGCAGCATACTTACAATTCGGTATTGATAATATGCCATTATTCCTACGGCAACGTAACTTATTAAATTGAATATTGAAAAAATATAACTATTGTTTATCAATATATTCACGAGTGGAGCTGATAAATACCATATTAAAGGATTATGATGTTGGAAAAAATCTTTATATGGTACATCTCCTTGCCACACTAGCCATGCAAAGTGTAAGTGTTCAATATTATCACCGTTTGCCTTCACAATAAAACTATATACATATCCGCAAAAAATGGCAGCAATACAGATATAGAGCCATAGTAATTTTCGTATCTTAGTTTCTGTCATATATCCAATCTCTTCTTTCTTTGTCATAGTGGCAATTCTTTCCATGATATTCGTATTTTAATATATACATATCCTTAAAGGGGGTTGGCAAGTAGTACTTATCTAGAATCTGGGGGGAAATTTGTTGCACATAAACGTTCTTTCCCCTGTTCAGATAGTAATTATTCCAATATATCCCCCCATTCACTAATTTCGGTTTATATTGTAAAACCAAAGCGTTTAAATCTGGTCTTGGATAAATTCCTATTTCATCCCCCACTATATCTACATGCCCTAGCAGTGACCAATAATAGTGTGGATCTTTGCTCAATATTGATTGATTACTCAAAAAGCCGCTTATCACGTAATCGCAGGGTGTTATGTTTGCTGATAGATACCTTGCAAAACTTCTATCGGTCGTACGGTATGTTAAATAGCGCTTTTCTGAAATTTGCGCGTAATAGACTGATACGGCTAATAAAATATACACTAGGTATATGCTTTTGTTTGCCATTTTTTCTATTAGAACACTGTTTAAATACACTGTAAAAATCATCAGCGGCAACATATAATATGGCGCTATTGCAAAATAAAAACACCGTTGCAACAATTCCAATACAAATAGAACCGAGATTACTTTAAAATTTAAATCTGCCTTTTTCCACTGTGTTAATATACTGATGAGTGCCAGGGATACAGATAACCAAAAGACATTATGATCCAACACGTCTATTTTTCTGTTTCCATAGTAGTCTTGCATCCGTACATTAAAGACAAAGTTTGATTGCCAATACAAATTTAAGGCATTCTCATGATACAAATATCCTAAAAAAACAATTGTTCCTAATGCAGGGAATATCAGCGCGCATGGAATATCTTTCAACGGTGTTTTTTCTTTGTAAAAAACGTATAAACTGATTGCTCCCAACGGAGCTAATATTGTTAAAATTTTTTGCGTAAAAAGTATCGCTATAAAAAAGAAGGCAAAGGATAAAACTATCGTTTTTCTTTTTTTCGTCTGCCAATATGTGAATAAGAAATATAGGCCCATAGCGAAAAATAATGCCATAAATGTATCTGGATTGTAGTTAAAGCAGTAAATATAGTAATATGGCGGGCATAGAAGCAATATGCTTAGTAACGTTGCATATTGAGTTGAAAAAAACTTTTTACCTGTTTTGTAAACAACATAAAATGTTCCCAGTCCGCAGATTATAGCTACAGCGTGTGCAGCGTCTAAAATACTCAGTGTGTCAACAGGCTTTTCTATCAGCGCCATCAATGGGGCGAAGATATACCATAACAGTGGATTATGGTGTTGAAAAAAATCTCGGTACGGCACAAATCCATTTGCTACTAACCAAGTCGCATGGATATGTTCCACATTGTCGCCATTTCCTGTTTCGGTAAAAAAAATTGTCCAGGCCGCAAAATAGACCCCATAAGCAAGCAAAAGCCAGATTATTGTTTTTGCAAATATTTTTGCCAAATATCCCTTTTCTGTTTCTGATACCATTTTGCCTCGCTTTATGTGATTTTATAGCAAGACTATACCGCCGTATAAGTTAAAAACTCTCTAATTTATGTGTTTTTTATCTTTACTGTGGCAGTAGTCGTAAATAGGACATTCGTTGCATTTTGGATTTTGCGCTTTGCAAATATATCGCCCAAACAATACCAACCAGTGGTTTGCATTTATAATATATTTATCGGGCAAGACCTTCAGCAAATCTTGTTCCACCGCAAGAGGTGTTGAGCCATTACTAAAGCCTAGTCTGTGTGCAATTCTAAAAACATGTGTATCAACGGCCAGAGCCGGCTTTTTATACCAAACATTTAAGACGACATTTGCAGTTTTGCGCCCTACTCCGGCAAGAGTTACTAAACTTTCTCTATCAGAAGGAACTTCTCCGTTAAATCGCTCTATCAAATCTTTGCTCATAGAGATAATATTTTTGGCTTTATTATTAAATAAGCCTATTGTGCGAATATATGAGATAAGTTTTTCTTCCCCTAAGTTTAGCATCTTTTGAGGTGTATCCGCTATTTTAAACAGCTCTTCTGTTGCTCTGTTTACTCCTTTATCGGTTGTTTGTGCCGATAACATGACCGCAACCAATAAAGTATAGGCATTTGTGTAATTTAATTCACACTGAGGATTTGGATTTTCTTGATTGAAAATCTCCATAATCTTTAAGATTTCTTGCTTACTACGCATTCAGTCCCTCTGTTTTATGCTTTAACTCCACCGGCTCCTGCTGCTTTAGGAGCATCGGCATCCAGCGGCCATCGCGGTCTGGGCTTAAAATCTAGCTCATTGGTGTATCCTTTACGAAAGCGCTCCAGGCCTGCCCAAGCAATCATCACTCCATTATCTGTACAAAAACGAATCGGCGGAGCTGCAAATATTAAATCATTATCATCTGCCAATTTTTGCAACTTTGAGCGCAAATACATATTTGAGGCCACGCCTCCGGAAACAACTAAATTTTTTCCATTTGGATATTTTTCTTTAAAGTATGATATAGCTCTTTTTAACTTTCTGCATAAACAATCTGTGGCTGTATATTGGAAGCACGCACATATATCTGCTATATCATGCTTTGGAATATCGGCGTGAGCTATTTCGCCGTCCGGAGCATAGGTTTCTACAATTTTTCTTACCGCTGTCTTTAAACCCGAAAAAGATAAATTACAATCTTGGCTTCCTATCAGTGGACGCGGTAAAGTAAAACGAAGTTCATCTCCTGATGCTGCTAATTTTTCTACCGCTGGGCCTCCCGGGTACCCTAGCCCCAACATTTTGGCTACTTTATCAAAAGCTTCCCCAACAGCATCATCAATCGTTGTGCCCAAACGCTCATATTGGTTAACATCCTTAACGATTAATATTTGGCAGTGGCCACCTGATACGAGTAGTAATAAATAAGGAAAAGTAACATCGTTACTAATACGTGCTGCCAGTGCGTGCCCTTCCAAGTGATTTACGGCAATAAAAGGTTTATTTAGTGCTATTGATAAGGCTTTTGCTGTCATTACCCCCACTACAACACCGCCGATTAACCCAGGCCCTGACGAAGCTGCAACTGCGTCTATATCTGCCAATGTTAAGTTTGTTTTTGCAAAGCATTGCTCTAAAATATTATCAATATGATCTAAGTGGGAGCGTGCCGCTATCTCCGGGACGACTCCTCCAAAAGCTTTATGTTCCTCTTGGGATAATAGAGCTTCGCCTAAAATTTCCTTTTTTTCATTAACCAATGCCGCTGCAGTTTCATCACAGCTACTTTCTATTCCTAAAACTATCATCTCTTTATCCAAAAATATTGAAGTTTATTTTTTTATTTTATAAACTATATTTCAAATAATGCAATCAACTATTACGCGGAGGGTCTATAAAATGCCAGATAAACCAATTAAATCTGAGAAAATAAAAGTAAATAAGCCTTATCTTAAATGGTTTTCTATTGGTTTTTCTATTGTGTTGATTGAGTTTATTGCAATTGGAAGTGCCTATTTTATCGTCGAATCGAAAAACAAATCTCAACAAGCGGCTCTTTCTGATTTAGTTGCAAAAATATCTCAACAAAATACTTATATTTCTGAATTGCAAAATTTACCTTCCGTTATTTCTTCTAATGCGCAAAGAATCTCTGACACCGAAGGAAACTTGAGATTAGTTACAGAGAATTTTAACGAGTTAAAAAATGAGGTCGGAAATCATAAGGTTGACCTTTTAGCTCAACAATTTAATCTGCTTACACATAAACTGGAAACATTGGAAGAAACTAAAAATCAAGAGGTTTTAGCTCTGAGTGTTGCTTTGATTATTAAAGAAAATGCTCTTTATCATCGTAGCTTTGCTGACGAAGCTGATATTCTTACTCAAATGACCAAGGATCAACCTCTTGTTGCGACTGCTGTACAAACTATTTCTAACCTTAAGACGTCTTATATTTCTGATGATCTACAATTAGCTGAACAATTTCGCGAGATTGCAAAAAATTTAAATTTTGAAAACAATAAAAATGATATTGCTTCTGATGACAAAAATGAACCAGAAGGTACTATGGCTAAAAGCATTGCTTTGATTAAAGACACTGTTGCAGGCCTTAATTTTGATAAAGTTGTTGTGGTTAAGAAAAACATTCAGAATGATGAACAAATTGCACTTATAGATAAAGTCACAAAACTTGTTGATCGGCATGACTTTGCTAATGCTTTGGATATTATCAAATCGTCCCCAGATTTTCAAAAACTTAATAGTGAGGATTTAAATCAATGGGTTCAAGATGTAGAAAAGAAAATATCCTTTGACGAAGCAATGTCTGTTATTATTTCTTCTGAGTTAAGCGCTTTGAGACAAGACTTGTCTCAAGCCCAAGGTTCAGATATTCAATAACTTTTAAGGAGAATGTCTATGTTTCGTTCCATCTCTAAGCCTATTATCTTTACGTTTCTCCTCTGGTGCTTTTTTATGGTTATTGATAGAAACGGAACTATTTGTTTTACTTTGAATAATAAAGCAAATTATTTTTCTATTGATTACTTTTTCCTTGCTCTTATTGGGTGTATTGTTCTGTTTGAACTTGGCATTTTTATGCTTAAATATGTTATTAACCTTATTAAAAAGGATGTTTTACTATCAAATCATTCTTTTCACGGTGATAAAGAATCTATTGAAGTAATACAATCTGGCAATAAAGATAAGATTGTGCTTAGTCGTAATCAATTTGATGAAGCAGCTATTCTCATCGTCAAGACACTCGGCGCGATTACGGCTGGTTTGATGAATGAGGCCAGACGTTTGTTAGTATCGCTTCGTAAAATTGTTGGTGATGATGCCATTATAGATATTTTGATGCTTAAAATTTATAAAGGTGAGAAAAATTTTGATAAAATGGAACAACTTTCTCAAAAATTGATGCAAAATGAAGATATTCAACTTGTTGGGATGAAAGCCGCACTTGAGGCTCAAATGCAAAAGAAAGAATTTACGGAGGCTTTAAAAACAGTCAATCAAGCCTTTGAAGTTCGGCAAGATTTATATTGGGTTGTTAGTAGTGCCTTTTTATTGCGTGCTCAAAATAATGATTGGTTGGGAGCACTGGAAGTCTTAGAATCAGGTATTGAAAAAAATATTACGCCAGACAAAAAGGCTGCCAGACTTAAAGCTGTGGCCTTATTTGAGTTAGCTCAGCAAGCCCTAAAAGATAATGATAAAACGAACTTCTTTAAATTTGTTACTCAAGCCTTGCAAGAAAATAACAAACTCATACCCGCGGCATTAGACTTGGCTGATTATTATATTAAAAATGATAATCAAACCCGAAAAGCTGAAAAAGTTTTATATGACATGTGGATTGAAAATCCTTGCTATGAAGTTGCTATGGCTTATTTGAAATTATTTAAAGATACAAAGAATGAACGTATTCAGCGTATGGAAAAACTTGCTCTCTCCAATAATAAGCGTCCTTCATTAAATAATTTAATCTTGGCTGAACTTTATTTAAAAGCTAAAAAATACGCTAAGGCGAAAACTGAGTGTAAAATCTTTTTGTTGAAAAATCCTGCTACTCAAAAAATGGCTGAAATTATTGAAGAGTTGGATGAAAAAACACATAAAAAAGATTCTTCAAAAATAGGATTTATGCAGTCTCTTACTCAGAAGTTCACACATGTAGGAAAGAATAATATCTCTTTGGATAGCTGTCCTAAAGATTTTCAATGGGTTTGTGCAAATTGTGGGCATATAGAAGACCATTGGACTCCGATTTGTGCGCAATGCGGGGAAATTGGACGTAGTTATTGGCATCTATATGTTGATAAAGATTTAATTGATACTGATGAAAATTAAAATATTTATTTTGTTATGTTTTTTATAGGGAGATATTGAGATGAACTATCAAGAGTTACAACAAGCATGGGCTAAAAAATATGAAGCAGTTCCGTCTCAACTGGAGAAATTGAAACATATTCGTTCCGTTGCCACAGCTTTTAATACGAATATTGATGCAATTTTAAAAATTAAAGGGAATGTATTGAAGAGGTTAATTGTTGAAAACAATATATCTCTTAATGATTTGGAGAATATTTCTTTATCTGGATTTTCTAAACCTTCAGATGTTATTATTGGAATTGTTAAATGTTTCAGTAGGGGGATTGCTGAAGAATGGGTTACTGATGATATTGATGTATACAATTGGATGGATACAAATTTAGGATATGATCATCTCCAAATGGGAGGACAAGCCGGAATTATCGCTAATGCTTTAGCTTTGTTAGGTGTCAAAAAAGTTATAACTCATACGAATTCTCATCCTAAATTGCAAGCTCAGCAGTTTCTTAATTTGGAAAATTTATTTGGACTTAATGATGAGGGGAAACTTGAAAAGGCTGTTAATATTACCAGAGAAACAGATATTCCCCTTATCCATTGGATTATAGAATTTGATAAAGGTGATCGTTTTGAAATTGATGGTAAAATCTTTTCTTGTCCTAAATCTAACCGTTTTATTGCAACTTATGATCCACTAAATATGAAACTGGTTATGAACAAAGGATTTATTGGTTATTTAAATACTCACAAGATTAACTATCTTTTGCTGTCAGGTTTTCACCCTTTGCTAGAAAGTAATGGAGGTGTTGATTTAGTTAAAAACGCTGTTCCGGTGTTACAAAAGTGGAAAAAATATAATTCTAGTTTAATTATACACCTTGAAATTGCTTCCACTCAAGATAAAGCTGTTAGAAAGGCTATTGTTAAATATATTGTTCCACTTGTTGATTCTGTTGGCTTAAATGAACGAGAGACTATTGATTTGCTTAATATTATGGGACAAAAGACTCTAGCAAATCGTATTGAGAAAAATACATGCAGTCCTCTTTTATTTGAGGCTTTGCTTTTTCTGAAAAAGACACTTAAAATGAAGCGTATCCAACTGCATATGTTCGGATTGTATATGACTTTACAAGATTCCGATTTTGTTCATTCAGCGGAGCAAAATTTGAAAGGAATGATGACTGCCGCGGTTGTTTCTTCTAGTAAAGCATATAATGGAGTACTTGCTCAATATGGTGATGTTGTTAAAACTTTAGGTATGTCTGTTTCTGCTCAAAGCCTTGATGAATTAAATAATTTATCTCAAGCGTTGCATAATCCTGAATTATTAAATAACGGTATTTGCAAAGTTGATAACTTCATTTTATCTGCTATTCCGACTATTCTTGTTGACAAACCTAAAACATTGGTAGGTATGGGAGATACGATATCTTCAGTTTCATTGTTAGCGGGTTGCTAGTCTAAAATATTTGTCTATTAATCCACTATTCATATATATGAATAGTGGATTTTTTATTGGTTTGTATATTTTTATTTGTGCTTTATCTATTTCTTTTGTCTTTTTTTATTTTTTTATTTTATCTATTTGTTTTTATATTATTTTTCATCATTGTCGCATAAGAAATCTTATGCAGACACGGTAAGTAACTCAAATGTGAAGGGAAACAATGGTTTATACTATAGTTACAACAGT
>CALXWH010000013.1 GCA_944392315.1 uncultured Alphaproteobacteria bacterium
TGCATATCTTTATTATATCGCCGACTTTTTATTCATCCACCACTAAAGTGGTGGTTTTCTACAAGGCATTAATAAAGAAACATAAGCATAAAGCCTCTCAATTGAGAGGCTTTATTTTTTGTACGAAATAATTAAATAGAGTTTTTACATAAAAAATAAGCGGAGAAGCAAAGCACTTCCCCGCATTAAGCGTTTTCAAAATTCTCTTAAATATCCAAGTTAACAACATTAAGAGCATTTTCTTGAATAAAGTCTTTACGAGGTTCTACCACATCACCCATAAGCGTAGAAAAGACTTCATCAGCTTCTTCCATCTGGTCAATTTTAACCTGCAACAAAGAACGAGCTTCTGGATCAAGAGTTGTTTCCCACAGTTGTTCAGGGTTCATTTCCCCCAATCCTTTATAGCGTTGCAGCGTAATACCTTTCTTACCAGCAGCCATAACGGCATCAACCAACGTAACCGGACCGGCAATAACCGTTTCACCACCTGTTTTAGAAACAAGTTTCAACGTTTGCGAGAAGTTTTCTGCCAAGAAATCTTTCATAGAATTAAGGATTCGCGCCTCTCCACTCTCTAAAATAGAAGCCCCGACAATGTGCTCTTCTTTTACACCTCGCAGTGTACGATAAAAGGAAATACTGCCGTTATCTAAAATTTCAGCTTTCCAACCACGATCATATTCAGCTTCCAAATTATCTAAGCGAACCACCAACTTATCCAGTTCACCTTGCAAACGTGTCTTATCTGCTAACAAGTCTTTGTCAAACAAACCGCAAATAGCCATCTGCTCAACAATATGTTCCGGAGCTTTTGTGCTCAGCATAGAAACCAAGTTGCGAGCCTTTTTAGTGCTTTCAACATAAGCAACCAAATCTTGTCCTAAGATTCTCTCACCATCAGCCTTTTCCAAATAAGCATCAACACATCCGCCGTTAATCAGATAATCTTCCATTTCTCTGTCATCTTTTAGATAGATGATGGAATTACCACGTTTTGCCTTATAAAGAGGCGGTTGAGCGATATAAACATATCCACGCTCAATTAACTCCGGCATTTGACGATAGAAGAAGGTCAATAACAGTGTTCTAATATGTGCACCATCAACATCCGCATCGGTCATAATAACAATTTTATGATAGCGACATTTATCCGGATTAAAATCATCCCGTCCGATTCCCGTACCCAAAGCGGTAATAATTGTACCGATTTCTGCCGAATTAAGCATTTTATCAAAACGAGCACGTTCAACGTTTAAGATTTTACCTCTCAAAGGCATAATTGCCTGATTTTTTCTGTCACGGCCTTGTTTTGCAGAGCCACCAGCGGAGTCTCCCTCTACGATAAACACTTCAGACAAAGCCGGATCTTTTTCCTGACAGTCGGCCAATTTTCCCGGAAGAGAAGAAATATCCAAAACGCCTTTACGACGTGTCAACTCGCGAGCTTTACGAGCAGCTTCACGAGCAGTAGCCGCTTCAACAATTTTACCGACAATAACTTTAGCTTCTGCTGGATGTTCATCCAACCATTCTTTTAATTTATCGCCCATAACGCCCTCAACAACCGGACGTACTTCGGAAGACACCAATTTATCTTTCGTTTGAGAGGAGAATTTAGGATCCGGCACCTTAACAGACAAAACGCAAGTCAAGCCTTCACGCATATCATCACCGGTAATAACGGTTTTATCCTTTTTCAATAAACCGTTTTCAAGAATATAGTTATTAATCGTACGCGTCAAAGCGCCTCTAAAACCGGCCAAATGAGTTCCGCCATCTTTTTGCGGAATATTATTTGTAAAACAGAGCATACTTTCATTATAAGCCTCTGTCCATTGCATAGCCACATCAACTTGAATATCGTTTTGTTCACCGGAAAAACAAATAATATTTTCATGCAATGGTGCCTTAGATTTATTCAAGTGAGTAACAAACGCTTTTAAACCACCCTCATAGTGGAAAACAACTTCTTTAGGCTCATTACCGCGATTATCAATAAGTTTCAGATAAACTCCCGAATTTAAGAAAGCCTTTTCACGAATAGCGCGCTCTAACACCTCATAGCTAAATTCAGTCTGCGTAAATGTTTCTGGAGATGGCAAGAAAGAAACTTCTGTTCCATGTTTTCCGGGCGTAGATCCTGTCACATGAATATGCTCAACAACATTACCATTTGCAAAAGAAGCTTCGTACTGTTGATCATTACGCCAAATTTTCAATTTCAACCATGTAGAAAGAGCATTAACCACAGAAACGCCCACACCATGCAGACCGCCGGAAACTTTATAAGAATTATTATCAAATTTACCACCGGAGTGCAATTCTGTCATAATAACTTCTGCCGCCGATATCCCCTCTTCTTTATGAATATCAACCGGCATACCGCGCCCATTATCACGAATAGTTGCCGAGCCGTCCGGATTAAGAATAACTTCGGTTTTATCACAATAGCCAGCCAAAGCCTCATCAATAGCATTATCCAGAACCTCATAAATCATATGGTGCAAACCGGAACCATCATCCGTATCACCGATATACATTCCCGGTCTTTTACGAACAGCATCCAATCCTTTCAAAACTTTAATTGAATCAGCATTATATTCTTGTTCACCTTTAATAATTTCTTCTTCTGTTAATTCTGCCATTACGAACCTCTGTTATAATAAATTTCAAGCACAATTTAATATAGCACATCCGCAATTTTAACCAAGCAATTTTTACAAAAAAGCCAAGGTTATCCCCTATTTTTTGCATAATATCCAATACAAAAAAGGAGCCTTAAGGCCCCTTTTCCTTTTCTGCAAAATCTAGATTTACTTTCGCACATCAAAGATAGTAAAATTTTCTTTCAAATGCCGCAAAAGCGCCTCATTTTCAACCAACGCCAAACATTGACTTTCCGTCGTATCCGTATCAGAAGGAACTTTCCGGTATTTTTGCAGATAATACTCCTTAACGCCCATATTTTTCAAAGAGTCGGCAATCTCATAAAGATCTTGAATTGTTAAAAACCGTGGGTCGCATGTCGTCCGGCATTCAAAAGAAATACCGGAAGCAATAAGTTCGTTTAAGCTTTCTAAAACCTTATCAACATCACCCCAACCACCGGTAACAGTTTTATATTTTTCTTTATCAAATGGCGCTTTAATATCAAACCCAACCCAATCAATATGTTTTAACACTTCTCTAAATCTATCAGGACGATATCCACCCGTATGCATACCAATTTGATAACCTAATGCTTTGACCTCATCAATTGCCGCAATCAAGCCATCTTGCACCAACGGTTCACCACCTGAAAAAACAACCGCATCAAGGATTCCCTTTCTTTGTTGAAGAAAATCAACAAATTTCTGCCAAACAATATTTGTTTCAGCATGTACATCTTGAAGATGCGTATTGTGGCAAAAGGGACAACGCCACGGACACCCCTGCATAAAGACAACAGCAGCCATCCTATTAGGAAAATCGACGATACTGAATTTCTCAATACCGCCGATTTGAATAGGGTTCATAAACACCCACCACTAAATAAAGGATTATTCAGCAGCCAAAGCCATTGTATTCTCAGCTCTGCAAACACATTCACGAGCTTCACAACCTTTAACAGCCTTTTCCTCGCAGAAGCATAATCTGCTTTTATATTCACCTTTTTTACCAACGTTAAATTCTGTAGTTGGACGAATATACCCCATTACTCTGGTATAAACTTCACAACGTTGTCTTTCAGAATCATCCAATTTAACATCATTGATATTAATAATATTGCTCATGTCTCTCCCTTTCATATATTATACTATTCTACGCTACTTCTTGCTTTTTTGCAAGCATTTTCAACTTTTCTGCCTTTTTTTCTTGATCGCAAATCGGGCAGAACTCATGTTCACCGGCAATATATCCATGTTTTGGACAAACCGAGAATGTCGGTGTAATCGTGATATAAGGCAAACGGTAATTAGCCAAAACCTTTTTAATAAAGTCACGACAAACCTTTGCCGAAGAGATACGTTGGTTCATATAAAGGTGAAGTACTGTACCCCCGGTATACTTAGATTGCAATCTTGCTTGCAAATCTAACGCCTCAAATGGGTCATCGGTATAACCTACCGGCAATTGAGAAGAGTTTGTGTAGAACGGCGCATCAGGAGTCCCCGCCTGAATAATACCCATATAACGTTTTTTATCTTCTCTTGCAAATCTTGTTGTAGCGCCTTCAGCCGGAGTCGCCTCAAGGTTATACATATGACCGGTCTCTTCTTGGAATTTTACTAATCTATCGCGGATAAAGTCTAAGAACTTTTCTGCAAAAGCCTGTCCCCAGCTATCTGCAATATTGTGTTCATCATTAGTAAAGTTTCTAATCATTTCATTCATACCATTAACACCAATGGTAGAGAAGTGATTACGAAGAGTCCCCAAATATCTCTTAGTAAATGGGAACAACCCATTATCAATTAAACGTTGAATAACTTTTCTCTTAATTTCCAAAGAAGTTCTGGAAATATTCATCAATTCATCAACTCTGGCAAACAAGCCGGCTTCATTTCCTTTGTATACATAACCGAGTCTTGCGCAGTTAATCGTAACAACACCAACAGAACCAGTCTGTTCAGCAGAACCAAACAATCCGTTTCCACGAGCCAATAATTCTCTCAAATCCAGTTGCAAACGACAGCACATGGAACGAATTTGCCCAGGCTTCAAAGATGAATTCAAGAAGTTTTGGAAATAAGGCAATCCATATTTTGCAGTCATCTCAAACAACAATTCGGTATTTTCATCTTCCCAAGGAAAATCCCATGTCATATTATAAGTTGGGATTGGAAAAGTGAACGGACGACCTTTAACATCACCACCCATCATAACCGTGATGTAGGCTTTGTTAATCATAGCCATTTCTTCTTTCAAATCGCCATAAGTGTAATCCTGTTCAACACCGGCAATAATTGGATGTTGATCGCGCAAATCTTCCGGACAAACCCAGTCAAACGTAAAGTTTGTAAACGGAGTCTGCGAACCCCAACGAGACGGAACATTCAAGTTATAAATCAACTCTTGCATGCATTGCTCAACTTGTTCATAAGACAACTTATCGTTTCTGACATAAGGAGCCAAATAAGTATCAACCGATGAAAAAGCTTGAGCACCAGCCCATTCGTTTTGCAAAGTTCCCATAAAGTTAACCATCTGTCCGACAGCAGAAGAAAGATGCTTCGGAGCACCAGCTTCAACTTTACCAGGTACGCCGTTAAACCCTTCACGCAATAAATTTTTCAAAGACCAACCAGCGCAATAAGCAGCCAACATACTCAAATCGTGAATATGAATATCACCATTTCTATGAGCTTCTCCAACTTCCGCCGGATAAACATGTGACAACCAATAATTTGCCGTAACTTTACCGGATACATTCAAAATCAAACCACCGTTAGAATATCCTTGGTTTGCGTTTTCTTTAATTCTCCAGTCCAGATTCTCCAAATATTCGTTAATAGAACTTTCTACATCAATAACGGTCTTGCCGTCCCCACGCATTCTATTTCTTTTATCACGATACAAGATATAAGATTTTGCTGTCTTAAAGTAATTTGAAGAAATCAAGACCTGTTCAACAACATCTTGAATATCTTCAACAGATGGTAAAGACTCATCAAATTTATGAGACAAGATTTTCATAACCTGAGCTGTCAAAAGCCAAGCATCATTGTTATCAAACTCATTTGTAATTTCACCGGCTCTTAAAATTGCATTATAGATTTTATCACCGTCAAAATCAGCCAGAGTGCCATCTCTTTTTGTTATACTTTTAAACGGCATTTTATATTTTTTAGCCGTGGGCATTTGCAACTCGTTATTTGCCATTTTTTTATTATTCCCTTCTCTCTTAAATATAAAAAGTTCATTTCCCGACTTTATGAGTACCCTACTACATATTGTATTAAAAAACAGTAAAGACACACTAGATATTGTAAAAATACTTTTAAAGTCCAAAATTCAACAACTGTCATCATCATAAAAAAAACATCTTTTTTGACAAGGTTTTCATCCCTCATTTTTTTTAAATTTTCATATCATACTAAAATTAAAACGATTTTTTTTTTTTAAAAGGTCAATAACCCCCCCTCCAATATCTTTAAAGATGTTACTAACAGCTTTTTAAAATCTTTTTTCTCTTATTTTTTTCATTAAAAAAGGTTGACCTAAAATATATCAAACTATATGATACTCGTCGGGTAAAATTTTAGGGAGTACAAGAATTGCGTAAAACCATAATTTGGGATTTAGATAACACCCTTTATTTTGAAACGGAAGAATACAAAAATAAATTAAATGAGGCAACCGCTGCGGCTGCCATTAAAGAGTTTAACGTACCATTAGATTTCAAAGAAGCCACGGCAAAAGTCAAAGAGTCGTACGCAACATATAGAGACGGATTAGAAATATTCGCCCGCGAATATGGTATTCCGCATAAAGAATTATACAAATCCTACCACAACTATAAAAGTGATTTAGTAAAAACCATCTCTCCATATGAAGGATTGCTTGAAAATCTGCAAAGTCTGCAATGCCCGCAATATGTATTTTCAACCTCATCCAAAGACATTTGTGAAAAAATTCTAAAACACATTGGCTTATATGATTTCTTTAAAGACCGGTTCTACTCTGTAGAAGATTTTGACGTATATAAAAAGAATGAAAGTTCCGACGTATACAAAAAACTATGTGAAAGAATAGGCGTCAAACCGGAAGAATGCATTTTTGTAGACGATAGTTATTCTAACTTAGATTTTGCCAAACAATGCGGTATGACAACTATCCGCATCTACTACGGAAACAATTCTGCAAAAGATATGCAATTTATAGATTCGGCATATAAAGGAATTGAAGAATGTATTGCCGGTCTAAAAAAAGAATATAATTGTTAAAAACAAAGCCGCTAATTAGCGGCTTTTATAATTCCTTATTTTTTATCAAATTTTTCACAAAGTTTATTTTCTAAAATATATTGCTCGGCAGAATCTAATTTTACCTGTTCATCTTCCACTTCTTGACGCCACCGCTCCACTTTTTGCTGCAAAACCTGCAAATAAGCCACATTAAGCTCTTTAGCCACAATATCTGCTCGTTGCCCGGGTGCAACAATTTTTACCCCAACCGTTTCAAAGAGTCCATCAGCCGTTTTCTTAAGCTCTGGCAAAAAATAATCCAACGCTTCAATATAAATTTGCATATGCGTTTTTTCATGTTTTAAAGCAACCTCATATAAGCACGAGTCTTTTTCCAAATCCTTCAAAATATAAATTGTCGGCGTATAATACCCAAGATGCGTTTCAATACGTTCAGGATAAACACACTCATAACCATGACTAATTTCAATTTGTCCGACAGACATGTTAAAATTAAATCCATCACGAACCTTCGTCAGTCCAATCGGAATAAAGTCATCTGGAACTTTTCTTCCGTTCTCCTCATATTGTTTGATTGTCTCGCGTCTAAGGTATTCTTTACCTTTTGTATAGTTATATCGCAATTTTCCATAAGAAGACGTTACCTCAACCTGAGGCTTATCAATAACACTCAAACATTCTTCCTTATAGCGCTGCAAATCATCTGCTGCTGTTGCATTATTTACTAAAGTTCCCACAAAAATTAAGGCAAAAAAAACTTTTTTCATCTATACTCCCTCACAAAGCCACACCATTAACGGAGAAGTCTTTATGAAATACATATACACGATTAGCATAATCTTGTCCAGTTTTTTTATCTACACCAAAGGATGGTCTCAAACTTCTGCGCAACAATATGCTTTTTTCATTCCGGGAGGGGCTTTCCAACAAAACCAACAAGTACAAGACATTCGTTTAATGCGTCCGCGCTATGCCAAAACTGAAGAAGCTGAAAGTAATGAAAAGGAAACAACAACTTCATCATCAACCA
Organism: uncultured Alphaproteobacteria bacterium; assembly: GCA_944392315.1. Lineage (GTDB taxonomy): Bacteria > Pseudomonadota > Alphaproteobacteria > RF32 > CAG-239 > CAG-267. The sequence goes on from CALXWH010000013.1 coordinate 7,942, forward strand.
ACACATATTCTCAAGATTTAAGCTCTGAAAGCATAAGCACAAACGCCCAAACGCACCAAATTTCAACAAGAAAGAAGGCCTCTCGTACATCTTCAAGCAAACGAAACATTTCAACGCTCCCTCTTCCAAACAGAGTCGTAGAATCTGCCCCAATAAATAATTACCAACAAGAGCCATCTTCTGCAACAAGAGAAACAACCGGAGCCACTACAATCGTCTTTCAAGATGAACAACAAACAAACACCGACAATAAAACACTGCCACCTGTTTCTCAAGAAGTCACTCAAAAATTAGAGCAATATCAACTAGAAGAAAATACCAAACTTTCCACGCCTCAAGAAAAACAGCCCCCAAAATCACAACTCTCTGATATTGAACAGCTCAAACAGAAGAGTCTCTCTTCGCTGCTCGCAAACATTCCATATCCAGATTCTAGCCAACCTAAATTTAAGCAGCTATATCCATACTATGGCTTAGAGCTTAGAGTCTATCAGCGCCGCGGCAAATTTCCGTCCAATCGTGAACAAGAGGAGTCTTTAGCCAAAGCTAATTCCATCAAACGCTTTGACGTCAAATAAAAAATAAGCGGTCCGCTAAAAACAAACCGCCTATCAAAATCATCAATCATCACCGATGCGTAGCGCTTCAATAAAGGCCGATTGAGGCACTTCCACTTTACCAAATTGCCGCATTCTTTGTTTACCTTTTTTCTGCTTATCCAAAAGCTTACGTTTACGCGTAACGTCACCACCATAACATTTTGCCGTAACATCTTTACGCATAGCAGAAATAGTTTCACGCGCAACCACACGCCCGCCAATCGCCGCCTGAATCGGAATCTTAAATAAGTGCCTTGGAATTAAATCTTTCAATCTCTCACAGATTTGCCGCCCTCTGGATTCGGCTTCACTACGATGGCACAAAAACGCCAAGGCATCCACAGGTTCTTCGTTAATAAGGATTTGTACTTTAACCAAATCTGCCTGCTCATAACCAATAACTTCATAATCAAAGCTGGCATAACCACTCGTAATTGACTTTAACCGATCATAAAAATCAAACACAATCTCATTAAGCGGAATTCTATAAACAACCATAGCTCTGGAACCGACATAGGTGAGTTCTTGTTGAACGCCGCGACGCTCCGTACAAAGTTTCAAAACAGCGCCTAAATATGTATCCGGCACCAAAATTGTCGCCCTAACCATCGGCTCCTCTATAGAGGCAACCGTAGATAAATCCGGCATATCTGCAGGATTATGCAACATAATCGTTTCCCCTTTGGTCAAATTGATTTTATAGGCAACCGACGGAGCCGTAGTAATAATATCCAAATCAAATTCGCGACCGATTCTTTCTTGAATAATTTCCATATGCAACAGCCCCAAGAAACCGCATCTAAAGCCGAGTCCCAAAGCTGCCGAATTTTCATTTTGATAGTCAATACTGGCGTCATTAAGTTTCAATTTTGCCAAAGCATCTTTCAAAGCTTCATATTGGCTGCTATCCACCGGAAAGATAGAACAGAACACAACCGGAACCGACGGCTTAAATCCGGGCAAAGCATGTTCACAAGGTCTTTTATTATCCGTTATCGTATCCCCAACACGACAATCCCCTACGCTTTTAATACTAGCCGTAATATAGCCGACTTCCCCCGCAGAAAGTTCATCACATTCCTGCATTTTAGGCGTAAAGAAGCCTAACCGATCAACTGTATAAGTTGCATTGTTGCTCATCATGCGAATAGTTTGTTTTTTACGCAAAACACCATCTTTAATCCGCACCAAGATGACCACACCCAGATAAGAATCATACCAGCTATCAATCAATAACGCTTTCAAAGGCGCATCCACATCACCTTGCGGCGCCGGCAAATGATGCACAATAGCCTCTAATAAATTATCAATTCCAAACCCTGTCTTACCGGAAGTTTCAATCGCACCACTGGCATCAATTCCGATAACATCTTCAATTTGACTTTTAACTTTTTCAACGTCAGCCGATGGCAAATCAACTTTATTAAGAGCCGGAACAATTTCATGATTATTTTCAATAGCCAAATAAACATTGGCAAGCGTTTGCGCCTCAACCCCTTGCGTCGCATCAACCACTAAGACGGAACCTTCACAAGCGGCCAATGAGCGAGAAACTTCATAAGAAAAGTCCACATGACCCGGCGTATCAATCAGATTAAGCATATATTCTTGCCCATCTTTAGCAACATATTTCAACCGAACGGTTTGCGCTTTAATAGTAATACCGCGTTCCCGTTCAATATCCATAGAGTCCAAAACCTGCTCTGTCATTTCGCGCCGTTCCAAACCACCGCAGCGCTCAATAATTCTATCGGCAATCGTAGACTTACCATGGTCAATATGGGCAATAATTGCAAAATTTCTGATTTTTGCCAAATCCTGCATAACATTATCCTTAAAAACAATTACAAACTTATATCTGTCATAAAGTAAATTTTAACGGAACGCAACAGATTTTAAACACTTTACTGTTGCAAGTCAGACAAAACTATGCTTAAATAGAACACAATAAAATTATTCTGAACAGCATGGAGGTTGCAATGATTAAATTTATAGACATAGAATTCGGTTCCAGTCGTTATCAGGAACTGTTGGATTTACGTTATCGCATTTTATTGCAACCGTTGGGATTAAAATTTCTAGATTCCTTTCGTGAAGAAGAAGCAAGTTTTCTGCACATTGGCTGTATAGATTCTGTAAGTGATAAATTAATCGGCGGCTTAATTATGGTTCCGCTGGATAATGAAGAAATCAGAATCATGCAAGTAGCCGTAGATATTGTCCATCAAGGTGAAGGTATTGGTAAAAAATTAATTGAATATGCCGAAAAAACCGCCAAAGAAATCGGATACACCACAATGGTTATGCACGCCATGCTTTCCGTTGTAGGGTTTTATGAAAAGCTTGGGTTTAAGCAAGATGGCGATTTGTTTGAAGAAAAAGGTATCAACTTTATCCGCATGGTTAAAAAGCTCTAAGATAAAGATAAAAATACAAAAGAAACCCTCCAACCTAGCTGGAGGGTTTCTTATTACAAAAAATAAAAGCCGCATTTCGCGGCCTTTATTTTTATTCCAAATAGAGCGAACTCATCTTATAGCGTTTAATTAAATTACGCAACAAAACGCCAATAATCGCCGCCACCGGTACAGCCAACATCAAACCGAGGAAGCCTAACAAAACACCTCCTGCCAATAAAGCAAACATAACCCATACCGGATGCAAACCAACATTGTCACCAACCAATTTCGGTGTTAAGAAATTTCCCTCCAAAAATTGTCCGCTCAAAAAGACCGCCACAACATACATCACATGCGTAATATCATTAAATTGAGCAAACGCCAAAATAATCGCCAGAACAAACCCCGTGATAGAGCCAACATACGGAATAAAAGAAATAACCCCGGCAATAAAACCAACGAGCAGCCCTAATTCTAAGCCAACCAATTTTAAGCCAATTGAGTAATACAGCCCCAAAATCACACACACGCTCAGTTGACCACGAATAAAACCGGCAATAATTGTATTAATTTCCTGCATACTCTGCATAATGCCTCTTTTAGATTTCTTCGGCAATAATCCTTCAAATTTTTTAACAAACGTATCCCAATCGCGCAGCATATAAAAAGCAACGATTGGTGTAATCAAGATAAGCGAGATTAAATTGATAAAGGCAAAACCATTGGCAATGAGCCCTTGAAACAGCTTACTGGCCAATTTCACCCCATTACCGATATTTCCTTTAATCATATCTTCCAAATTACCGGCAAACAAATCAGGATAACGTTCTGCCAAATGTTTAAGCGTCGGCCGAATTTTATCTAATAACAAAGCCAAATATTTTGGCGTTGCCTGAATAAGCAATGTCAACTGACTTTCAACCATTCCCAAAAATAAAAAGATAGCTGGAATAACCAACAAAATCATCAACACGCAAACCAAAACAGTCGCCCACGTCCGAGACATTTTACATTTTTGCAGTTTAACCGCCAACGGATTAAGCAAATAAGCCAACAAAATACCGGCAACAAACGGCATTAATACTGAACGCAGTAAATAAAGAAAGAAAAAGAACACAAAAAAGATAACAAACCACATATATGGGTTAACATAAAAACGACTTTGCACCTTAGTTGATGGCATAATATCCTCCTGCATCTCTTAATTTATATCCGCTCAAAGCCAAATTAGCCTGCAACTTTTCCAACACACCGCTATAAACAAAGCTAAAATGAACTTTTCCGTTAGCCATAGAAATAACCCGAACATCTTTAACTTGCGGATTTGTCTCCAAAAAGTGTTTCAAAGAAAGCCACTCGCTTAATTTAGAATACGAGTAAACAACCTCCATCTCTTGGCTGATAATTTCATCATTACTCATCATATTTTCAAGGCGTTCCACCTTTTTAATATCCTTAAAATAAGGCAACACCGCCTCAACTGATTCTTGTGGTGTATTTTCACCTATCACAACTTCTGCAACTTCGCGGCTCGGAAAAGTTTTAACATAAATTTTTCCATCTTTTTGCGAATATTTCAGAACATAGATATTTTCAACATTATTAAAACCGGCCAGTTCAGCAAATTCTGCATCTGTCATATCATAAATTCTATTCGCCTCCACAGATGTGATATTGCCCAAATTTTTATCAATATCATGCAAAATAAGATTACCTTTGCGAATATCTCTTCTCTCCATAAAAGCCTGCCGCCAAAAATTTGCATCACTCCACAAATCCACCGTTCCGTCTTCTTTTTCAAGCAACGGAACAACCAAAACGGTTTGTTCTTCCCCCACAACCAGAGGTAAATTATTTTCTGCCATATAAGCCTTTAAGACATCTTCATTTATTGTAACGCGCAAGTCTGCGATATACCGAACATCAGACGACTTTTCCATCAAAACCATAACACCGGCAATAAAATGCTGAATTTGATTATCGTTTAATTTACTTAACTCTTCCACACTTTGATTAGTGCTGACACTCATCAAAACTTCGTTTAGAGCATCTCTTCTGGCCTTAGCCATCGCCTGCCGTTTAGCCTCCACCACGTTATCAGCAGTAACATCAACATTAACATCAGCTTCAAAAAGAGGTTTAGCCCAAGCCTCTCCGGCCAAAAGCCACACCAACGTCACAATAAAGAAAAATCTACGCACAGCAAAATCTCCTAAATTAATACATTTTAGGTTTATAACGTAAAAGCAGAAAAATCAAACTTTTTTATTGCCTTTTAAAAGGTTATGATATTAACTGGAGAAAAATTTTCATATACACATCATAAAAGGACGATAAAAATGAAGATGACCAAATTTCTTGATAGCCTTTTAGAGAGAGCCTCTAAAGAGCTGAAGACGATTGTATTGCCGGAAGGTGAGGATGAGCGCATTTTGCAAGCAGCTCATGCCATTGCAGAAAGAAAAGCTGCAAAATTGATAATTCTTGGCAATCCGGAAGAAATCAAAGCATATTTTGATAAAAACAATTGGAACATGGATGGCATTGAACTGTTACAACCGGAAACTTCCGATAAATTAGAAAAATATGCAGACCTGCTTTACGAATTGCGCAAAGCCAAAGGAATGACGCCAAATGATGCAAAAAAATTGGCTTTAAACTATAACTACTTTGGCACATTGATGATAAAAGCCGGCGATGCCGACGGCATGGTATCCGGTGCAAACCATTCTACGGCAGATACCGTCAGACCGGCTCTTCAAATCATCAAATCCGCACACAAAGACCGTAGCGTTTCTTCTGCTTTAATTTTAGTTGCCAATGACAAACCGTATATTTTCTCAGATTGCGCTATTATCATTAACCCAAGTGAGCAAGAATTAGCCGATATGGCTTTAGCAAGTTCTGAAACAGCTATCAAATTTGGCTTATCACCAAAAGTTGCCATGCTTTCATACTCAACCAGAGGTTCAGGTTCCGGCGGTATGGTAGATAAAGTCCGCAATGCGACCAAACTAGCGCAAGATATGCTATTATTGGATGAATACAAAGGTCTTCCGATATTAATTGATGGAGAAATGCAAGCAGACGCCGCTTTAGACGCCGTTGTCGCCAAGAAAAAGGCCCCGGATTCCAGAGTCGCCGGTCAAGCAAATGTATTGATTTTCCCATGCTTGGAAGTTGGCAACATCAGCTATAAATTATTACAGCGCCTCTGCGGATGTGAAGCCTATGGTCCAATGTTACAAGGTCTAAATGCTCCGGTAAATGATTTATCTCGTGGTGCATTAACAGAAGATATCGTCGGTATGATTGCAATTACCGCCATTCAAGCAACAAAATAATCCAACCCGAAAAAGGAAAACGAAATGAAGAAAATTCTTGTATTAAATTCAGGTTCCTCCTCATTAAAATACCAATTATTCAATGTTGAAGGTAATAAATATGATGTTGTAGCCAAAGGGAAGGCTGACCGTATCGGTATTAACGGTTCGTTTGTTGAAATCAAAATTACCGGTGGTGAAAAGAGAACCAGAGAAGTTGCCATCCCCACCCACAACGAAGCAATTGAAGAAGTAACAAAAGAATTACTAAATGGTGCATTGAAATCAATGGATGAAATTGATGCTGTTGGACACCGTATCGTGCAAGGTGGCGACATCTTCAAAAACTCTGTTTTGGTAACAGATACGGTAATTGACCAGATTGAAGAATTATCTGAATTAGCTCCGTTGCACAATCATGCGCACGTATTAGGCATTAGAGCCGTAAAAAAACTTTTGCCAAACGTTCCGCAAACAGTCGTATTTGACACGGCTTTCCATCAAACCATGCCGAAAGAAGCATTTTTATATGCGCTCCCCATTGAACAATATACAAAATATAAGATTCGCCGCTACGGTTTTCATGGCACATCACATGCTTACGTTTCTCAAAAAGCCGCTGAATTAATCGGCAAAAAAGGCAAAATCATCACCTGCCACTTAGGCAATGGCGCATCTATTTCGGCTGTTGACAATGGTCTTTGCCAAGATACATCCATGGGCTTCACACCGCTAGCCGGTCTTGTTATGGGCACACGTTGCGGAGATATTGATCCATATATTCCATTATACATCTGCAAGACCCAAAACAAAACACCGGATGAAGTCAATGAAATTTTGAATAAAAAAAGCGGTATGTATGGCCTATGCGGATATTCTGACAACCGCGATATTGAAACCCTTTACGGCGTAGAAGAAGCCGCAACGGATGCATTAAACACATACGTTCATAGCATCATTCGTTTCATTGGTGCCTACATTGCAGTTTTAGGTGGCGTTGACGCAATCGTATTCACCGCAGGCATAGGCGAAAATGGTTCTTTAGTAAGAAAATTAGTTGTAGAACGTTTAGCTTACTTAGGCATCACGTTAGATGAAGAAGCAAACAGCAAGCGTGGCGACATTACAGAAATCTCCACTAAAGACTCAAAAGTTCGTGTATTCGTTATCCCAACCGATGAAGAATACATGATAGCCAAAGATACCATGCACATTGTATTTGGCGCATAAACAAACTTTATCTATACCCAAACAAAAAGGCTCTCTTCATAAGAAGAAAGCCTTTTTTATTAACCCAAACGACAAATAAACATTTTCAACCAATAAAAAGGAGCCGAACCACTAGGCTCGGCCCCTTAGTAAAATAATAAAAATCAATTATCGGTTAATCAATACAATTTCAACACGACGATTCTGTTCTCTGCCGGCTGCTGTTGCATTAGACGCAATCGGGTTAGAAGAACCATAACCGTTAGAAACAATACGATTAGCATCAACACCCTTTAATCTCAAATAATTAGAGATAGAGTTAGCTCTCATCAAAGAAAGAGAGTTATTTGTAGCGGCGCTGCCTGTACTGTCGGTATAACCGTTAACTTGAACCATTGTCTTACTATATTCGTTAATAACTTTTGCAATAGAGTTCAAAACCGGTTGGAATGCAGGCTTAATATTTGCATCATTAGAATCAAATGTAATATTACCCGGCATAATCAAATAAATTTGCCCATTGAGTTCTTGTACCTGAACACCAGTATTGAGCAATTCTTGACGCAATTTGCGCGCTTGCACATCCATATAAGCACCAGTTCCGGCACCGGCAGCCGCACCAACACCCGCACCGATTAAAGCACCTTTCTCACCACCGGCCAAAGCCCCGATACCGGCACCGGCCAAAGCCCCGATACCCGTTCCCCAAGCCGTATTAGAAACTTTACTTTGCCCGGTATAAGGATCCGTAGCACAAGCAGCTAGCATAGAGACAGCTAACATACTGCAAATAAGTGACTTTTTCATTAAATTAACCCCTCAATAAAAATTGATAACACACTCAATTTATACCTTTGAGAGCTTAAAATACTCTTAATGCTTAGCCAACTTTTTCAAAACATAACGAATAATCAGCAACAAATACAGCGCTCCTAATCCCCAAACCAGCCAATTTTTTAACTCTCTGTCACTAATGGCTTTTGTAATTTCATTAACATTAAGGGCACTTCCGGCAACTTTAATCCCATCCGTTGGCTTTTCGTGTAAAATATTGACAACATACTGATAATCCGGATTAAGAAAATCAAAATTCAAGATTAAATCTTCCCCATACGGCACCACTTTTGCGGTAATGGCGTTTGTGGTTTCATCGTTATCCAAATTATAGTGCTGCATCATTGCTTCTTTTGGAACCTCTATCCGAATAGGGTCATGCCCAACGTGAGAAACATCCGTTCCCGAAAGTGCTTGCTCTCCTTGGTTATAAAGATACACTTTCGTTAGATACAAATCTTTATATTTCTTCCCCTTGACATCCACCGCATACTCATTCGTATTGTTAGAAGAAATCAATTTCACCGTATTAGTCTGATATCGTAAAATAGGTCTACTGATATAAAATTGATAATAACCGAGAGCCATCGCTGAAACCGCTAAAATAAACGCGCCTGTCGGACTGGTCCAAAAATCCCAAATATTGCCAAATAGAGTTCTAAAAAAACGTTTTTCTTCTTTTTTCTCACGATGTGTAAACATAAGCACCTCCTTAAATCGTTATAAACATATCCTCTAAAACTCAGATTTAAAGAGCAAAAGGGCCCGCCAAAGCGAGCCCTTACAAACAACATCAAAAATAAATTAAAGAGTTGCATCATTTCTTGAACGTTTACGCAAAATTGGATCCAAAATTTTCTTCCGTAAACGCAAAGATTTCGGTGTAACTTCCAAAAGCTCATCTTGCTGAATATAAGACAAAGCCTGTTCCAAAGACATCTTACGCGGCGGAATCAAATCAATAGCTTCATCTTTACCGGCAGCACGAATATTTGTCAGCTGTTTAGATTTAGTCGGATTAACCTCCAAATCATTAGATTTTGTATGTTCACCGATAATCATACCTACATAAACCGGACTATTGTGTTCAATAAACATCGGTCCTCTGTCTTGCAATTTCCACAAAGAATAAGCAACCGCCGTACCGTTTTCACTTGAAATAAGCACACCGTTACGATGGCTTTCAATTTCCCCTTTATAAGGTTCATAAGCATAGAAAATACGGTTCATAACACCGGTTCCGCGTGTATCTGTCAAAAATTCGGAGTGATATCCGATAAGACCTCTTGAAGGAGCATGGAAAATCAAACGTGTTTTATTACCAACCTGAGATGGAATCATTTCCAAAAGTTCTGCTTTACGCTGACTTAATTTCTCCACAACCGTACCGGAGAATTCATCATCAACATCAATAACAACCTCTTCCACCGGCTCAAGCAAATTACCATTTTCATCTTTATGGAACAATACTTTCGGACGAGAAATAGAAAGTTCAAATCCCTCACGACGCATTGTTTCAATCAAGACACCGAGTTGAAGTTCGCCACGACCGGCAACTTCAAAAGAATCTGTTGTATCCGTACGAGAGATTTTAAGAGCAATATTGCATTCAGCCTCTTTTTGCAATCTATCCCAAATCATACGAGAAGTAACTTTATCACCCTCACGACCGGCCAAAGGTGAATCATTAACGGAGAATGTCATAGCCAATGTTGGCGGGTCAATCGGTTGAGCCTCAATAGCCTCCGTAACCTCAAGTGCACAAATTGTATCAGCAACCGTTCCTTTAACAACACCAGCAACGGCAACAATATCACCGGCATGAGCCTCATTAAGAGCTACTCTTTCCAAACCTTTATAAGCCATAATTTTAGTAATACGTGTACGCTCAACTTCGCCCTTGTCGTTAATAACTTTAACGGCATCATTAACGTGCAATATACCGCTATGGATTTTTCCGGTTAAAATACGGCCTACAAACTTATCGGCTTCCAAAGTTGTTGCTAACATAGAAAACGGTTTATCTTTTTCGCAAATTGGCTCCGGAACATATGATAAAATAAGTTCAAACAGAGGTTTCAAATCTTTCTTCTCATCAGTTAATTCTTTAACTGCCCAGCCATTACGCCCTGATGCATACAAAACCGGAAAATCAAGTTGTTCATCAGTTGCATTCAGACTAACAAACAAATCAAATATTTCGTTTAAAACTTCATCAGGTCTTGCATCTGGTTTATCCGCTTTGTTAATAACAACAATTGGCTTAAGTCCGATTTTTAAGGCTTTTCCCAACACAAACTTAGTCTGCGGCATAGGACCTTCTGAAGCATCAACCAACAGAACCACACCATCCACCATAGAAAGAATACGCTCAACTTCACCGCCAAAATCTGCGTGTCCCGGTGTGTCTACAATATTAATATGTGTCCCATTCCAATCAACAGCCGTACATTTAGAAAGAATAGTAATACCTCTTTCACGTTCCAAATCATTACTATCCATCACACAATCAGCAACTTTCTGATTCTCTCTAAAAGTACCGCTTTGGCGCAACAAACCATCAACGAGTGTTGTTTTACCATGGTCAACGTGCGCAATAATAGCAATATTTCTAATATCCATGCTCTTAATATTCCTTAAAAAACGTCAAAAAAACATAAGGGGAAAATCCGATATAATTGCCCTCTTTATAACAAAAAAAATTTAAATAGCAAGCCCCTGGACGAAAAAAACTTATGCTCTTTTCCCATATTGAACCAATTTATTACGCACATATCCTCGTAAAGAAACCTCAGGTCTTGCCCCATAATGTCCAACAATTTCAGAAGCTGCAATACTACCAATCATCGCACACGTTCCCAAACTGCGCCCTCTTGACATACCATATAAAAATCCTGCGGCATATAAATCGCCGGCACCGGTAGAATCAACAACTTCATCAACTTTTTCCGCCTCCACAAAAATTTTGATTCTGTTTTTAACCACAACCGAACCTCTGGCATCTCTGGTAATAGCTGATAATTCAACAATATTTTTCAGCAAATCCAAGGATTCCATAAAATCTGTTTTATCAAATAAAGCCAATAGCTCCGCCTCATTTGCAAACAAAATATCCACATGATTTTTAACAAAATCAACAATCTCCTTGCGATGCCTTTCCACACAAGCCGCATCAGAAAGCGTAAACGCAACTTGACGATTATGATGATGAGCTAAATCTGCCGCTTTTTTAACAGCTTGCTTAGATAGTTCATTATCCCACAAATATCCCTCTAAAAAGATGACATTAGAAACTTTAATCAATTCTTCATCAATATCATCTTCCGTCAAACGGCTAGAAGCTCCCAAATACGTAAACATAGAACGAGTAGCATCTGGTGTAACCAAAACAATACTACGCCCCGTAGCAGGTCCTTCCCAAAGCGGTTCTGTAAAGTAATCAATACCGGCACCGGCTACTTGCCTTTTAAAAACTTGTCCTAATTCATCATCGTGAACCTTACCGATAAACGCACAATCAGCACCCAATGACGCCAATCCTGCCACCGTATTTGCGGCAGAACCTCCGGATACCTCACCTTCCGGAATAATATCATTATAAATTTCTCCGGCCTCACGTGCCCCAAGCAAAGTCATACTACCTTTACTTAAATTTCTTTCCGTCAAAAAGCCATCGCCAACCTTTGCTAAAACATCAACAATAGCATTGCCAATACCTAACACGTCATAAATAATCTCTTCTTTATTCATCTAAAACCTCTAAAACAATATCAAAGTTTGAAAATCACACCTAAAACCGCCGAAAGAATAATATAAAAAATCGGGCTTTTTTTAATAAAATAAACCATTAAAAAGAACGCCACTCCAAATAAAGCCGACGCCAAATCTGTAACACTCAATTTACAAAGTTCAAACCCCGCCAATAAAATGAGAGCCACCACCGCCGGCCTAATGGACGCCATAACTTCATTAACCCAAGGATTATCTTTGTAATGATTAAGCAACTTAGAAACCCAAATAACAATAATAACCGAAGGCAAAACAAGCCCGAATGTAGCCACAATTCCGCCCCATACTCCTGCCGTTTGAAAGCCGGTATACGTTGCCATATTCACCCCAACCGGTCCGGGCGTAGACTGTGATACGGCAATCATATTTGTTAATTCTTCTGCCGTAAACCAATCATATTTTTTCATCAAATCAAATAAAAACGGGATTGTAACCATTCCGCCCCCAATGGCAAACAAACCTATTTTAAAAAATTCCCAAAATAACAATCCGTAAATCACTTTATTTATCCTTAAGACGCTTTATAAGACCAGCCCCAGCCGCCAATAACACAACCGTAACAGCTGAAAGATGAATACAAAATAAAAGAAATAGAACTGCCACAAATAACCCCAAATGAAATTTAGTTGCAACAGCCTTTTTAAAAAGCAACAGAACTTCTTTTAAGATAAGAGCGATAACCCCCACCCTAATTCCGGCAAAAGCATGCGCCACAATTTGATTATCTGCAAGTGTATTTAAGATTCCTGCCAATATCATAATAATGACCAATGATGGCAAAACGATAGCAAACGTAGCAACTGTAGCCCCCATAACCTTTTTTATTTTATAGCCGGTAAACGTAGCCACATTAACGGCAATCACCCCCGGTGTACATTGCCCAATAGAATAGTAGTCAATCAATTCGTTTTCTGTAATGTATTTTCTTTTTTCAATAAGTTCTTGCCGAAATAACGGCATCATGGCATAGCCGCCGCCAAACGTAAACAAGCCAATCTTAAAAAAAGAAACAAAAATTTTCCAAAGTTCAGACATTGATATTCTTCTAACGCTGTTTATATACCGAACAGATAATACAAAAAAAATTCTTAAAATAAAGGTTTTTTTATGATTATAGGTTCAATAAAAGAAAAAGACAAATCAGAAGCGCGAGTTTCTCTCACTCCTTCAAGCGTAAACAAGCTCAAAAATGAAGGTCATACGATTTTACTGGAAAAGAATTATGGAATGAGAGCCGGTTTTACGGATGAAGAATATCTTAAAGCAGGAGCAATCATTTCAAAATCAACCGAAGAAATTTGCACTCAAGGCGATATTATTTCTCAAATTTCCCCCCCGGATATTTCCCTTTTAAGCCTGCAAAATAAAGAACAACTCATAATCGCAGATTTTAAGAACACCTCAGAATATCCTCAACTACCAAACACAACATATTTACACTTAGAAAAAGTACCACGTACTTCCGTAGCGCAAAGTATAGATATTCAAAGCACACAAGCTACCATCCGCGGTTATGCTGCAGCCATATTCTCTCTGGCACACGCAAACCGCATAGCTCCCCAACTAATGACCGGAGCCGCCACAACAAGAGCCAGTACCGCGCTAATTATCGGCGCAAGCATTACCGGATTGCAAGCCGCCGCCGTTCTAAAAAGACAAGGATGCCTTGTAACAATAGCAGACGTCAATGACAAAGCCCAAGAACTGGCCAACTCAATCGGTGTAAATTTCATAAAGACCGACAAAACAGAACCCATAAAAGACATATTAAAGGACAAAAATTTTATTATAACAGCGGCCTCCTCACAAACCCGAGAATCCCCGCAAATTATCCAAGCTGAAGAATTAAGAGACATTTCTGCTAACACAATCATTTTTGACACAACGCCAAATAATGTCAGCATCACTCTCAATTCTAAAAAAACAAAAACTTATAAATTTTACCGCAACACATTAGCGGAACGTCTATTTCCTCAAACATCTTCCGAACTATGGGCCAGCAGCATCCTGAACCTTCTGAAAATCATCATAACCCAAAATAACACCTATAACTTCAGCGCATCTTACATTATCCCAACACTAACCAGCAATCACAAAACCACCTAAAGGAGATACCATGGATTTTTACTTAATAGATATACTGATTTTATCCTGTTTTATCGGTTATTTTGCAATTTGGAACGTCACCCCTTTGCTCCATTCTCCTTTAATGAGTGTAACCAATGCCATCTCAGGAATTGTTATTTTGGGAGCCTTGCAAAACCTAAACCAATCCGAAAGCTTAATCACGACAACTTTGTTATTACTAGCCATTTTCTTTGCAGCAATCAATATTTTTGGGGGATTCCATATATCTGCCCGAATGCTGCATATGTTCAAACGCAAGGATAAAACAAATGATTAATACCCTAAACATCCTCATATATTCTCTTTTTATCATATCTATCAGCCGTCTATCTTCAGCCCGTACCGCTTATAAAGGAAACCTGCTTGCCATCACGGGAATGACTATTGCCGTCATCATGGGACTTCTTTGCTTAAATAGTCCAAACCAATTATACGCCATCATCACATTATGTATCGGTGGACTAATAGGAATTATCGGCTCAAAAAAGACATCTATGCCGCAATTACCGCAAATGGTCGCCTTATTAAACGGATTCGGTGGTATGTCATCAGGGTTAATCGGCCTTAGCGAAACATTTAACATCCCTCACCCTAATCTATGGCAAATTTTCATTATTTTTGCAGGATGTATAACTTTTAGCGGTTCTGTTGCAGGCTTCCTAAAACTTGCCGGATTGGTAAAGATTCGCGAAACTGAAACCTTACATTCCGTAAGCCTAATTTTATTCATATTAACTCTCATCGGCGGAATTTATGCTTATAATGGTGAAACAGAATACATCATCGGTTTTGCCATATTAACATCTTTATTGGGTTTTTGCTTCATTTTACCAATAGGCGGAGCTGACATGCCAATCATCATCTCTTCCCTAAACGGATTATCCGGCTGGTGCACAACCTTAGTCGGATTAAGCATTCAAAACAGCCTATTGATCATTGTTGGAACCCTAATTGGGGCAGGCGGCAGTATTTTAACATACATTATGACCAAAGCGATGAACAGACACTTATTAAAAGTTATTTTTACCCCGATTACCCCCAATAAAGAAACCATCACCGCTCATTCCGAACAAGACATCCATAAAGGCACCCCGCAAGACGCAGCTTTTCTGATGGAAAATGCACATAAAGTCATTATTGTACCGGGATTCGGTATGGCAGCCGCCGGAGCACAATATGAACTGGGTAATCTTGCCAAAATACTCATTCAAAAATATCACGTAGACGTTAAATTTGGTATTCATCCCGTCGCTGGCAGAATGCCCGGTCATATGAATGTATTACTCGCTGAGGCAGATATTTCATCAGACCTAATTTTTGGAATAGATGAAATAAATCAAGAGTTTAAAACAGCAGATGTGGTTTATGTCATTGGTGCAAACGATACCACCAACCCACTTGCTAAAACAAAAAAAGACAGTACCATTTATCAAATGCCGATATTAGAAGTTGAAGAGGCTAAAAGAATTTTATTTGTAAAACGCTCTCTGGCTCCCGGATACGCCGGCGAGGACAATCCTTTATTTTACAACGAAAAAACTTTAATGCTGTTGGGAGACGCCAAAGAAATCACCAAGGAAATCATAACCAACCTGGAAAGTACCAACTCTTAAAATCTAATCTTTAACAGCCAAATACGACATTCCGGCCAAGTATGTATTAAACAAAATTCTAACCACATACTTCTTTTCCAACGCCACAAATTCTTTTTCTGATGTCAATAAGGAGCTTAAAGCAAACACTGTTACAAACAAAACCTGCGTAGAAACTTCTCGCTCTTTTTGTGGAACTTTAATAAAGAGTTTTTTAAGATTACGCTCCAACAACAATAATATTTTCACAATCCGCCGCAAATAAAAGACGTCATATCCATCTGCGGCATTTTGAAAATGAATATTATAAAGTGCAAACCAAAGGTTTTTATTTTCTAACACAAACTGAACAAATTTATCCAAAAGTTTATTAAGGTTAAGATAAACATCAGACCCCATTTCAGCAGAAGTTAAAACTTTATACAATTCATCCAGAGTTTGAGCATTTTCCTCCATAAACAGATTGTCCATGCTCTTAAACTGGTTATAAATTGTCCCAACCGAATAACCGGAATAATCAGCCAATTTTCTGGCCGTTAAGAATTCAAATCCTTTATCTATCAAAAGTTCTCTGGCTTTTAAGATAAGATCTGCTCTGATTTCTTCTTTTGTTTTGGTCATATTATTTATCCGAATAAATTTATATATTTGAGCCAAGAATAAAATATTTTATAACACTGTTCAAGCATTTTTTATAAAAAAGTTAACCTTTGCAAACTAAACTAAGCCTAACTAAAATCTAACAAAAGGAAAAGAAAATGGCAAAAATAGGATTCTGTGCAATTTCCGGCAGTGGCATGAGCGCCTTAGCTCAAATATCCAAATATCAGGGTAACGATGTCTATGGTTCAGATAGAAGCTTTGATCAAGACAAAGACCAACAAAATAAACACGCTTTAGAAGAATTAGGCATAAAGATTTATCCGCAAAACGGCTCCATGTTAGATAAAGATTTCAGCGTATTATACGCCTCTACGGCTGTTGAAGACACGATTCCGGATATTAAACGCGCCCATGAATTAAATATCCCCATAAAACGCCGCTCCGATTTATTAGCGGACATTTTTGCATCTTTTCCTAAAAGAATAGCTGTCGGCGGGACCAGCGGAAAATCCACCGTAACCGCCATGATTGGCTATATTTTAGATAAAGCCGGACGAAAACCATTGGTCATAAACGGAGCTCTTCTTAAAAACTATGAAAATCAAAAAGGTATCCCCAATGTCATCTTAAATAAGGGAGATTACTGCGTTATAGAAGCAGATGAGAGCGACGGCTCCATAGAAAAATACACACCAAGTATATCCGTTATTAACAACATCACCCTAGACCATAAGTCTATCACAGAATTGCAAACTATTTTCAAAAACTTCGCCCAAAAAGCTGAATTAGGCGCCGTTATCAACAGAGATTGCAAAAATAGCCAAGTACTACAAGATGCAAACAATCATGTTTTAAGTTTCAGCATCAAAGATGCTAAGGCAGATTTTTATGCCTCCAATATTACTCCGATAGCAGATGGAACAACTTATACCTATCAAAATAAAACCTATAAGTTAAATTTAATTGGAGCCTTCAATGTGGCTAATGCGATGTGCGCTGCTGCTTGTTGCTCATTGCTGGGCATCAGCGGAAATAAATCTTGTGAAATTTTAGAAACATTTTTAGGCACCAAACGCCGCTTAGAAGTATTAGGCCAAACCCACCAAATAACCGTTATAGATGACTTTGCTCATAATCCGGACAAAGTAAATGCCTCCATATCTGCCCTAAAAAGCTATTCTGGGCGTGTCATTGTCATGTTTCAACCCCACGGATTCTCACCCATGAGGTTAATGGGAAAAGAGATTATGGAAAGTTTCGCCAAACACATGGATAAAGAAGATATACTTCTGGTACCGGAAATTTTCTTTGCCGGCGGCACCGTAAAACGCGACATTTCGTCCAAAGATTTGGTTGAATATGCACAGTCAAAAGGAGTCAATGCCTATTACTTTGCCACCAGAGACGAGCTAAAAGAACACATTTTAAAAATAGCTCAACCGAGAGATAGAATTGTCCTCATGGGTGCAAGAGATAACTCCATAACCACCATGGGCTATGAACTTTTGGAGAAGTTATAATGAGTATCTTAAAAAGAGGAGACACAATCGGTTTTGCTGCCACATCATCCGGATTAGAAGGGCATGATCCAACACCTGCCATCAATTACTTTGAGAACGTCTTAAATCTAAAAGTAAAACAAGCACCCAACCTAAACAAGGCCTATAGGTACATGGCCGGCACCGATGAAGAACGAGCTCAAACCCTTCTTGAGATGTATCAAGATAAAGAAATAAAGGCCATCTTTACCATCCGCGGAGCCGGCGGTTCTTCCCGAATGCTCTCATTACTCAATTATGACCTTATTAATCAAAACCCCAAACCTCTTTTCGGCTTAAGTGACGTGACAAGTGTTCAAAATGCTATCATAGCAAAAACAAACAACGCTTGTTTCACAGGGTTTCTCCCATTATATAACATCAGCGACAGCGGTATAAACGAAGAAATGGCTCACCATCTGAAAGCCACATTATTTGAAGACAAGCACTTTATCCAATCTGGAGAAGCCGTTATTGAAGGAGAAACTGAAGGCAACATCATCGGCGGATGCCTCCGCTCATTTTTATACCTAGCGGGAACAAAATATATGCCCGATTTCAAAGATAAAATTTTACTATTGGAAGACAAAGGCGAAAAAACATTTAATGTAGACTTAATGTTTAACCAGTTAAAACAACAAAAAAATTTTGATAAATTAAAAGGAATTATTTTAGGACAATTTACAAATTGCCCCATTGTTGACGATTTTGATGGAACAATTGAAGATGACATCAACGATTTCATTAAAGACCTAAAAATCCCCGTTATCAAGAACTTCAATTATGGGCATATTCAAAATAGCCACATCATTCCACTAGGGCTCCCCGTCAAACTCCACGCAACAAATGAGGGATGCTCTCTCACATGGTAAAAAATTGAAGGCATTCCGCAACATAATGCATGCTTAACTTATAAACTGCCAGACAATATCTCTGCACATGAACCCATCCGCCATTATTAAAAGCCAAGACCGCCGAACACATAAACAAGTTAGCACCGGGTAAAAACAACCAACAAAAAGGAAAACCGACCTCATGAAAGTCCGGCTGCTCGCCATGTATCTGCACCAAAATACTCTCTACATGATAGGCAAAAAAATACCCTAAAATGCAATTTACGATTAGCCCATCCGGTATTTTTTCAGAAAAGAACGTAATTCCCAGCATCATAAAAAACAAAAACAGCGGAAAGAAATAAGGAGATATGGTAATTAACCAATTCCCTTTTCCCTTAAAGCCCATAGCTCCGCCGGATTCGTCCATATTCAAATGAATGTGTACCACTTTATGAAATGTCAAAAGCGCAAAAAAAGTATGTGTCAACTCATGCGCCAAAATCTGCATAGAAACATTAGAGCGCGCAGAAGCAACAATTTTCAGAGCTAAATAAAGAAAAGCACCACCCAAGAAAGCAAAAAAGCGTAAATTTCCCAGTTGCAAATAATGAAGAGCTTGCACCAACGCTGGCAAAGAAACCAGCATGAACAAAGCCACCGGCCATTTTAATAATCCAAGAATAAGATCCAACCATCTCGCTATCATATTTCCCTCACAACAACTTTCCCCTAGACTAAATATTTATGCCTATTTTTGCAAACAAAATTTTACCCCACTGGAAATATCGCTCACAAAGATTATATCAAAGCCAAAATAAAAAGAAACCCCTCATTTGTATTAACCCTAACGAAAGGAAAAAACATGCCAGAAAATAAGGAAGAAATAGAAGTGAAAGAATATAACAATTGTTGTTGTGAATGTTGTCATTGCAAAAGAATTTTTATGCACGCCGTCATTATATTGCTCGTATTCATAGCCGGCATCATGGTTGGAAATTGTCGCCCATGCTATTACCCAAGCAATTATTATAACGCTATGCCGCCCCTAAAACACCATAATCAGGCCAAACAACACAAAATGCACCGAGGTATGCATCAAATCCAACCAACACCCGCTCAACCTATTTCATCAAATACGCCTCAACAAATAATGTCCCCTGCTCAAAGCGGAGGTTTCATTATTGAAGTTGACCAAGGATACTAAACAAATAAAAGGCAGGTATCTAGCCTGCCTTATGCCCACTTTGAAATGAAAAGTAAAACCAAAATAAAATTTATAACAAAAAAATATTGACAAAAACGAAGTTTTTTGCAATATTATACCGGAATTAACCAAATACAAAATAGCAAGAATGATGGATTTAATAAAAATATCTCTGCGTCTGCGCAGACTGACATTGCGACGATGACTTATCAACACCCCGATAAGTTAGTCGCAAGATTTGAGTTTTCTCAAATCTTTTTTTATAGCAGATTTCACCCATAAACGCAGAGGATTCCCATGAATAAAAAACATTTAGTAGTCAAAAAACTTGATATCAACAATTTACCGGATGTTATGAAACTCCAAGAAAAAATCATCCAAGGTTTACATCCGGACGAGCAACATTTTATTTTACACAGAACTGAAGAAGACTATATGAAATCTCTAAACGGCAAAAGTTCCAATATGCTGGGCGTTTTTGATGAAGACACCTTAATTGCGCAAACCGTATATTGTATGCCGCAAAATAATGAAAACAGAGATATGCCTGAGTTCAAACCGGAAATAGAAAACAAAGACCTTGTGCTATATGAAGCCATTTTAGTAGATCCGGCTTACAGAGGTTCAAGTCTTATGAAAAAGATGTTGGAATACATAGAAAATCATGCGATTGATAACGGCAGAACACACTCCATTATTCAAATTGCCGTAGATAATCCTGCAAGTTGGATAAATGCACTGCACCATGGTATGTCTATCACCAAAGTAGATTTAGACCCAAGCGATGGTGTAAAAGTCATCTATTTGGAAAAGAAAATCACCCACAAACCGGATAGTGAAAATGAGATTTCACAATCACCCAATAGCTACAGCATGTATTTGGGAGATAATATTCACACCAAAATTCCGACATTATTCAATAAAATGCAATACCTTATTCAAAAGGGTTACCACGGTACAAGCTTGAATAAAGAAACAAAATGCCTCATTTGGGAAAAACAAGATAGCAACAGAAGTAATGTGCTGGACTTCAATTTATTCTGGCAAAATAAAAAAGTTAGCTCTTTATAAAAGAGCTATTTTTTTGCTTTTCCCAAGTAATACCATTCTGTATGAATAGGCGCCTGCAAATTTGGTAAAAGAATATAACCATCAAACGGAGCAAATAAACTTTCTCCGTCATCATAACGAGCGATTTCTTCACCTTGAGCAATAGGGTCCAAATGTTTATAGTTACGGCAAAGTCTTCCTTCTCTGGTTTTTAAAACATAACTATCCATTTGAATATGCTTCTTAGGATGAAGAGAAGGCATCGGCACATCAATCATTTCAAACGCTGCTAACGTATTAACAATAGCCCGATAAGCCAGCTCAATAGCTTCCGGAGCTTTATGATACCCACATTCAAGTGTTGTCGCTGTATTGCCATAGGCATGAGCACAATGCTCTGTTGAAAAATCTTGAATAGCATCTTGCTTACTATAAATATCCGGCCACCCTTCCAACACAAAATCAACATCTAACGCATCTATTAACTTCTGATTATATTCATCGGGATAATCACAAAAAGCAAAAGGAACATCTCCGACGCAATGTGTAGAGTGTAAATCTAATGTAACTCTGTGACTTTGAATTAAAGGACAAATTTCATTAGCCAATTTTTGCTCATATGTACAAGGATTTTCATGCATCACCATAACGCGATTGAGGTTTTCATCAATACTGCGCACATCTTTCTTATACGCTTCCGGATTACAAATCGGCACCAACGTTAAGCGCCCTTTTTGTAACTGCAGCTTTCCCTCATTTAGCTCCTTTATAATTTTAAGACTGGCGTTTGTCCCTGCCGTTTCGTTTCCATGTACAGCCGCCAAAATCAACAAATTAAGACCAGCCTTACCAGAATCAAACTCATATTTGGTAATCATGCAATTTTTTCCTCTCCCAAAACTTCAATAAATTTTTTATATCTCTCTGCAAACTTATTTTCATATTTACAGGCAATTTCCACTAACGATTTTTGCTCTTTAAAGCGATTAATCAACGTATCATCTGTTTTAACGGTAAGAGTTTCCGTTGCCTCATCATAATCAAGATACAGCCTGATTAACTGAGCATGGAGATAATACCCCATAATTTCATCATAATACATTTTGGGCAATTTAAAACGTACAACGAGTTGTGTTGTTTCATTATTCAAACACCGAGCCACCGTAGACTGACGAATAAACTCCATAATCAAAATCGGAGAAAAAGGCACCTCGGTTTCATCTGTATCAGCCATAATATCCTATCCACATCAAAAATTCCGTTTATAGAGCGTATAATACCCTCATAACACCAGTTTACAAGCAAAAACATAGATTTTCACTTAAAACTTTCCGCGTACAACTGCAAAAATAAAATATTTTCTGTTTATATCTTCTGTTTAAGATTATCAAACAAACAAAATCTCCCTTTATACTAATTAAAACAAGGGGTTCATAGGAGAATTATTAAAATGAAGAAAGAAAACTTCAACACCAGATGGGGATTTATATTAGCGGCAGCGGGTTCAGCCATTGGCTTAGGTAACATCTGGCGTTTTCCTTATTTAGTTGGTCAATATGGCGGCTTAAGCTTCATCCTACTATACTTTTTAATCATTTTACTCATCTGCAACCCTCTTATGGTTTCGGAAATAGCTCTGGGCAGAACCTCAAAAAGCAATTTTGTAGATGCCTATAAGATTATTGGTGAAAAAATAGGCATGAAACACCTAAAGATATGGTCATTTTTTGGCGGATGGACTGCGTTCATAGGCGTAACCATGATTATTTCATTTTATTTTCTAGTCGCAGGCTGGGTTTTGTTCTATTTACTGGAATCTCTAACTGGTAATTTAATTCACACCGCACCCGAAAATCTACCAACCGAATTTGAAGCCCTAAGCCAAAATTTCTCCACTCAATATACTTGCGGACTAATTTTTTTATTCATCACTGCCATGATAGTTATAGCTGGAGTAAAACAAGGCATAGAAAAATCCGGACTAATTTTAATGCCGCTTCTTTTTCTCATTTTCATCATTTTATCCATACAATCCATCTTTCTTGATGGCGCTTCAGACGGTGTAAAATTTCTACTAACTCCTGATATAAAATATTTAGGCTTCACAGAATCAGGATTCAAATGGAGTGTATTGTTTGAAACATTTCTGGCAGCACTAGGCCAAGCCTTTTTATCTCTATCCCTCGGATTTGGAATTTTATTGGTCTATGGCTCATACTTATCACCCAAAGAAAATTTATTTCAATCCGTCCGCAATATTGAAATTTTTGATACTCTAGCTGCCGTTTTAAGCGCAGTCATAATAATTCCGGCCGTTTTTGCCGTAGGTTTACCACCATCATCCGGTCCGGGATTAACATTTATTTCTCTTCCGGTTGTTTTCCAACAATTATCCGGAGGACAATTCTGGGCTATTGCCTTTTATCTGCTCTTAACACTAGCGACCATAACTTCAACTATTTCTATTTTTGAAGCTTTGACAAATTTATTTATGGATAAATTAAAGCTCCAACGTTTCAACGCCGTATTATTGGTTATGCTGATTTCAGGACTAGGATTCACAGCAGTAACAATGTCATACTCAGGCATTTGGGATATTAAAATTCTGGGACGCAATATTTTTGAACTCTTTGATTGGCTATCATCAACCTTCACCGCAGCCATTGTATCCATGACAATAGCCCTATTCGTAGGTTACTCTGCAATGAAAACCATCATTCACAACATTCGTCGCTCGGCAACCGTTACTTCGGCCTTCACACGTTATTTTCTGATAACTCTACGTGTTTTTGCACCATTAAGTATTGGATTGCTGCTTATTTTAGCCATCGGCAACACCTTAAGTATTTACTTATTTCAAAACTAAAAAAGGAGCTATATCCTTATAGCTCCTTTTCTAAAAATATGATTGATAAACTTATTTACCAAAACTACCGTCTTTAAAGTAATTAATACCCATCGCCGTTTTAACTTCACTTAAAGTTTGTGCAGCAACTTCTCTTGCTTTAATACTTCCCTGGTGCAGCATATCAAAAATCTGCGGCAAGTCTTGAGCCAAAAGCTCTCTTTTTTCACGAATAGGCTTCAATTCGGTTTGTAAAACTTCATTCAAGAACTTTTTAACCACACCATCACCCAAACCACCGCGACGATAATGCTCTTTCATTTCATCCAAGTTTTGATATGCCGGTAAAAATTCTTGAAAATATTCATCTTTACAAAAAGCATCCAAATAAATAAAGACCGGATTATTTTCAGTATGCCCAGGATCTTCCACATGCAGATGCGTCGGATCGGTAAACATACTCTGAACCTTTTTCTTAATATCATTTGAAGAATCAGACAAATAGATGCAATTTCCGATAGATTTACTCATCTTTGCCGCCCCATCAATCCCCGGCAACCGAGAGCATACGGAATTTTCCGGCAAAACAGCGGTTGGTTCAACCAAAACCGGTTTATATTGAGTATTAAACGAACGAACAATTTCACGAGTTTGCTCAATCATAGGCAGTTGGTCTTCTCCCACCGGGACAATATTCGCCTTAAAAGCGGTAATATCTGCCGCCTGACTAATCGGATATGTAAAAAAGCCAACTGGAATACTTTGTTTGAAACCTCTCAACTGAATTTCATTTTTAACAGTTGGATTCCTCTGCAATCTGGAAACAGTCACCAAATTCATATAATAAAAAGACAATTCACACAGTTCCGGAATTTGCGATTGAATAAAGATTGTAGACTTTTTCGGGTCCAAACCGCACGCCAAATAATCCAAAGCCACTTCGGAAATATTATTTCTAACCTTATTGATATTATCGGCATTATCAGTTAAAGCCTGTGCATCAGCAATCATAATATAGATATTATGATACTTACCGCTATTTTGCAATTCAACACGACGTTTCAAAGATCCAACGTAGTGCCCCAAATGTAATTTACCAGTCGGGCGATCCCCCGTTAAAATAACATCCATTTCAAATTCCTTTCGTTTTGGCGCCACGCTAGCACAGAGAAGCAACGTTGTCAATACAGTTAAACCTGTGCACAACCACCTCAAAACCAAACTGCTCATGAAAGCATACAAACTAATTTCACCCTACTATGGTAATAAAAAACAACCTCGCATTAAGCATTTTCATAAAAACAAAGACATGCTCATCTAACATGTACTTCTTTATCGCTTGATTTCATAGAAAAACAAATATATAAAGAAATTCTAAAATTAACAATTATGTCCAACAATTAAATTTAATTATTATGGAACCGTGGCAAAATATAATTTGCATCTATTTCGGCATAGAAATACTTTTATGCCTCTACACACTTTTTAAGTATAACAAAGTGCAGAAACTATGTAAAAAAAACAAAGATTTCTCCCCATTAAAAAAATTATTCTTTCAATTTATCCTATTATTCCTCCTGATATTAGCAGCCCTAGTGCTGCATCTCAGTTATTTAATGGGATCTATTTCATCTTCGTGGCCTATCTTAGTTGTTCTGGGGTTAATGATAACAGGCATCTTCTCTTCAACAATCAAGACCACCAAAAAACAGTAAGCACCCATACAAAAAAGCTCAACCTCAAAAGAGATTGAGCTTTTATTTTTTTGCCTGTCAATCTTAAGATTTTTGCACCATATCGTATGCCGCATAAATGGCCGACAAACCGACAACAATATAAACAATTCTCTCTAACATAGGCGCAAAACCTAAAAGCATATTAACTAAATTAAAATTAGCAACGCCAACCAATCCCCAGTTAATACCCCCGACTATTGTTAAAATAAGAGCTATTTTGCCTAACATATTACCTCTCCTAAAATATCATAACAATTTTTATGTATTAACGATAAAAAATTTTTCAAGATGTACTTTTGACCTAAAAAGGCACCTATTTCACACTAAACATAGAGAATTGCCCCAACTCAGATAAATTAAGAAAAGACCATTCAACCTCCGTCCTCTCTTAATACATTAGCAATAAAAAACAGCAGCCATTTCTAGGACTGCCGTTTGAATTGGTGATGCCAATGCAACGAATTTCAAACTTTTGCTTTCTCCAGAGTATTATCTGGCAACAATGAGTTTGTATGAAAAAATTAAAAAAATAATGTCATATCTCTGCAATTACTATAAACACATGACGATTATATTTTATTTACACCAAACTTGATATTTAGCCAATAATTTCTCTTTAGGCAGCTTCTTAATTGAATGTAGATTTTATTAAAATTACTTTTCTCGGTATACCATATCATCTGGTATATAGTCTTTATTGTCAGAAAAGATTCTGTTTTCTTCAGTCTGAAATCTACTGATACTTAAATTAATTTCTTCAATTAATTTTTTTATTATAGATCGATTTAAAAACACAGAAAGAGGGTATGCCTTAATTGCACCTATTTTAATATCTGTACCTTTTATTTTGTAGCTACGTGAAGAAGTATAAGTAAAGCTTATTTTCCCTTGTAAACTTAAATGTTTTATATAACTTCCGTATTTTATATTATATTCTTTAATTTTATTAATTTCTTTCAGTGGTAATCTTAAAATTTCTTGCAAATCTAAATTTTTATATTCTGCAGGTTTTATAATAAATAGCGTTGCTAATCCTTCTGTTTCTTTATTGATAATTTCTATACTAGAGTTTAAACTTAATTTTTTTCTAAAAAATTCTGTTTCGGAAAATAAACTTCCAACCAATTGGCAGTACCCTTTAATTCCTAGAGTTTTTAAACTGATTAAAGCAGAAATAGGACCAGAAGCCGATCTCGTAAGCTCTAACGATGTTTCAAATGGAGCAAAAGATCCCCAATTTAAATTTTCATATGGTATATTTTTTTTAGGATTTAAATTAAAATATGCATTTCTATCTTTTATTAAAAAAAGACTGGATATATATGGGCAAAATCCTGTTTTATGGAAATCCACACCAATTGAGTCTGCATATTTTATTTCTTCTACTTTTTTGCTAAGTTTTTTTATTTTTTCTATAGATGATTTATCAAAATGGCAACAATTTTCATTAAAATCATATTTTTTAAAAAATAACCATACCCAACCTATAACAGCATCAACGTGAATATGAGGAGAGTAACTCAAATTATATTTTCTTATAATTTTTTGGTTTAATTCAAATATTTTTTTTATAGGGTCAACAGCATATTCAACTGTGCTACAACCGTTAATATTGTATCCTAAAAATATTTTTCCAGCTTCAATATTTTCTTGAATAATTTGTTCCAATACATCCATCTTAATTTGATCATTTTCGTCACAGGGTGCTTCAATACAATTATTTTCTCCAATTCCTAGCCAGTTACACACTTCATAATGGCAAGGGTGAGCTTTAGCACTAGTTATCATAAAATACCTTTTCCCAGAAATCCCTTGTTGAATAACTGACGGATCTGCTTTATTTAAGGCTATTTTAGTTGCATATAAATTAGTACCTTTTCCACCAAAAGTAAAAATTCCATGTGAATTTCTCCAATCCCAGCCTATTAAATCGCATAAATATTTACTAACTTCTAATTCACTAGTGAGTAACCTTCCTGAATATTGGTCTTCTGCAATATTAGGATTAAAAATGTTTGTAAAACATATTCCAGCCAGAGAAGCTAAATTGACTGGAGGAATAACATTAATCATAGTCCCTGGATTAATCCAATTGGGAATATTTTGATACATAGGAGAAATATATTGAAAAACATCTTGAGGATTCATATGATCAAAATTCAATTCACACTTTTGAATGTATTCCATATAATTAAAATCTTCAGACCCTTTAAAAAAGGGTTTAGCATAATTAGTGTACTTATCTATAGCTTTTTCACATTGTTTAATTAATTTTATCAAATAATTTAAATTTGACTTTTTATAACTACCAAAATATTTGCTAACGTCCATAACTATCTTTCCTTGCGATATTATTAATTATTTGACAATTTGTCTTTTTTCTATCTTCAATAGTTTTTTCCTTATAATAATTTATATAATATTTCTTGCTTAAATTAATAAACTCTAATGCAGATTTATATATACTTTGATTTTTATTAAAAAACAAAATATTCTGTTCTTCTTCTTTTAACTCTAATATATCGTCAAATTGATATTTTAAATGTTTATGCAAACAAACCGGGTATTTTCTTTTGTACATAAATAACCATTTTATAAAATGATTTCTTGTCTTATATAAATGATCCATAATATCAGGATCTTTTGTTTCAGTAAGGAATTCTATACGCTTAGTATATCCTTCCAATCGTTTTCCTAAAATATCTAATCTTTTTCTTCTAAGATCATTACTGTAAAAGGGCAAAAAATCTCTTTCTACTCGTTTCTTTTCTGGAATTTCACCAAATAAAGGCACTCCATGCTGATATAAAGCACCAATTATCATATCAATACTATCATAGGAAGATGTTTTATCGATGTTTTCTATTCTTGGAACTTCGGGAGGAAGAATTGTTATGTCAAACGCAATATCTGGATGTTTGATATAGAATTCTATTCTACGAGCGACATAGTCGTCAATACTTACGGGATTTTTATCTTTAAAATCCTGATTGCTATTGCGAACAATTTCTATTATTTCATGAGCATCCAGCGAATTCATTTTATCTGTATACACACAAATATCTATATCCGAAACACCTGGAACAAAACCTCTTTTATAGGTAGATGAGCCGTAAATTTGAGCTGCTTGAATTTCCAAAGGTGCTAAATCTTTTTGGAGGTATTCTTTTATGTTTAATAATGCCTTTTTATAATTTTCAAAAAAAAACATGCTACTTTTTCTCCAATAAAATTAACGGAACAAACATTTCCTCTTTACTTAAACCTGCATGATCAGCCTTTAATGATGTAAACTCTTTCTCTCCTGTAGAATATCGTAAAGATTTATTGCCTTTAGATATCGCTATGAATTGGCCTAAGAAATTTGGTACTTCGGAGTGCATTTTTCCACTTCCTAAAATTCCGCTTTCTAAAAATTCCTCTTTCGTATACAAATAAAAATCATTTCCAAATATCTCTTTAAATTTTGAATAAAAATATTTTTCATTATTTTCTTTAATAAAAAATGTAATAAATCTGGCTTCTAATGCAGGTGGACGTAAAAATGTATTACATAATTCAGGATATTTATTTAAATAAATTTCTTCTACATCAATTTCACCATGATCTGCAGAAATAATAACTAAAGAGTCTTTTAGGTTATTATTTAGTTTTTGTATATTATAATCTATGTCTAATAAAATATTTTTTACTTCATTGCTATTAGTACCATATTGATGCGTAGAATGATCAGGCTCAATCCAATATGCACAAAGTAATTTAGAATTATCATTGTTTGCTGTCAAAGTGATAATTTTATCACACATTTCTTGAAAGCTATCAACCCCACCAACCTCAAAGGATGGAAAAATTTTATGATATTCAATAGATGGATTATTTTTAGTGATTTTTTCATATATAGTTTCATATTTTAAAATATCTTTATATGGAGCTGGTGTCTCCATTTTTTTTCCACTATAAAATGCCTTGTTTCTGAACGTTTCTATAATTTCATCATATTTTTGATAGTAGCACATCCATCCCAACCAGCCACTTTCCCATGGTGATAAGCCAGAATGAAAAGCTGTCGTCGCTGCGGCAGTTGTTGGGGGAAAGACTGAAGATAATTGCGCTATGACATGTTGCCTAATAAAGCTATCCTTAGAAAGATTTTTTTCAATTAAATCTACACCCATTCCATCCAAAATAAGAAGGATAATATTTTTATATTTATTTAAAAGTTTTTTATCCAACAGATCCAAAGAAGGGTGATATATTGGTAATCCGTAATATTTAAGAAGAGAATTACTAACTGCAAGAATATTATTTTTATTAATCATAAACATTCTCCATTTTTAATAAAAGATACCATTCTTTTGCATATTGTCAATTATATTTTTCATTAGATAGTAAAATGCTATGAAGTATGCAATGCGTATACTCCTGCTACTAGTCTCGCTTAGCACATGAAAAAATCAATAAACAAAATAAAAAAAGTTCGGACAAATTGAAAAAATGACTATTTTGAAAAAAGAAACATCCGAACTAGCTAAAAGCCTTGGAAACAAAAGAACCTTCTCTTAGCTTTGCTAGGCTTTAGCCTAAGCCAAAGGTTAGTTGGTCGCGCAAGTAGGAAACTTGTTTCCGTAGCGGCGCAAACAGCAGCCATTTTCATGACTGCTGTTTGAATTGGTGATGCTTACCTCACAGTTTCCGGACTATTTTTTTGTATTTGTTTTTGATGCTTCAGCCACCTTATCCAAATTTATGATGTCAGAAAAATTATCTTTGATATATTGAGCTCCATCATTCTGGTCAACATCCAAATCCAATGACTGTTTCAAATTTTTATAGCTATATGTATTTTGATCTAAAATATCTCCCCATCTTTTTATATACACTTTCTTCAATGGATTTTCTTCAGAATATTTTAATAGCCCTGTTTTTTTATCTTTAATTTCTCCTGTTTGAACCTTTGAATCGATTTCAGACGAAATAACTAAAAAATCTATTTTCCAATTAGAAAATTCAGAACACTCATTTATAATATCATAATAATCCTTTATTTGTTGAGCCTCTTTTTTACCAATGGATACTTTAGGCCTTTTAAGCTCAACAATTAAAGCCCATTGTTGTTGTCCATAAAATTGTTTTGACGTAAAAAATAAATCAGGTATTCGATCCCCACCCTCAACTTCATATTCACCACAAAAATCTTTAACACTATTACGAATCTCAGATATTGTGTTATTAAAAGTTTTATCAGAAGCTGTTAAATTATACTCTTCCCCAAAGATCCAAGCTTCCCGAGCAACTATCTTATGTAATTGAGAACGTTCTTTTACATTTTTAGAAATATCCCCGTATACCAACATCCTTAAAGATTCTAAAAATTTTAAGCGATTAGAAACCATTGAAGATGTTTTAATAATATTTGATAAATCGGTTTCATCTAATAAATTTGAAAATTCTCCAGTTTCTTCTGCTGTCAGATTTAGCAATTTTTGCAATATTTTAGCAAAATGTTCCGGTTCTCGTTCCAACAGAACTTTAACTGTTGTTACAATAAACTGCCGGGTTTCAGTTGCTTTTAATACGTTTGGCTTTTTCTCATTTATTTTGACTATGATTTTATCATATAAACTACGAGCTACTTGGTCTGAAGAAGATGGTGTATCACTATAAGGATAAATTTTTTCTTCTTTAAGTTTATTAATGATATCATAAGAACGCAATCTGCTTTGTTTTAGCAGAAAAGCATCTTTTGTCTCTCTGGCATACCTTTCAATTTCAACAAAATCAGGATTAGACGCAAGTAAATCTAATGTATTTTTATTCTTTTCCGCTTCAACTCTTTTAGAAGCAATATACAATGAACAGTTTGTTTTCTTAGCAGTATTTTCTAATTTATCTTCTTTTAAAATATTATAACTGTGATCACACCAAAACAATCTGTTATTATCTACACTTGATTGTTTCCATATAACCGTTTTAACTTCAACATCAGCATAAGGAGCATTTAAAGTAACAGTATCACTTTCGTCAATATGTTCGCTTGCACTCAATTTGTCTTCATCTAAATATATGGAAATACGCTCGTCATCTACAATAGTGATAAAATGACGCTCCAACTCTGATTT
>CALXWH010000014.1 GCA_944392315.1 uncultured Alphaproteobacteria bacterium
TTATTTACGGCATAAGAAAAATAAGCATTTTTATTGATTTTATAAGAAGCTATAAAATCTCGTCTGCAAAAATGGTGGTTTTTGAACGTTGCTTATTTTTAGTAGATTTTGTCAGATATTTTTCTATCTTTTTAAAAGAGCTCAGATGCTCGTCTCTCCTTGTTTACGTTGTTTTATGATTTTCTTTACATTTCTGTTTTTTCCTTCATATTTCTGGTGCCTCAAATACTTTCATCCTAAAATTTTTACTCCACGCTCTCTCGTTTGTATGCGTTAACTCTTGTATATACTTAAATCATTTTTCTATCCCTATTTACTATTAAATTCACTTAGATTTTCTGATAATTATCTGGTGATACGCTCTTTCGCCTTCTGTCAGTACTTTTATTGACCTTAACTTTTTTATTTCCACTCTACTAATCTATTATATCTCTTGCTCTCAATTTTATTTGATTTATACTGATATGTGTAATTTATTTGATGGAGTTGTTATGAAACTTGTTGAAGCTAATGATGTCAATCGCTTAAATAAAATTCAAGATTTGTACAACGAGGCTTTTCCTCAAGCTGAAAGAAAGTCTTTTTCTTTGTTGCTTAAAACGAGAGATAGCGGACATGCGGAAATTTTATCGGTAGAAAATGAAAATAACGATTTCTTAGGCTTAGCTATTACGGCTCAATACCTTGATATGGTGTTGTTGGATTATTTTGCTATTGCTTCAACTCAAAGAGGTAGCGGTATCGGTTCTAAAGTTTTTCAACTCCTTAAACAGCGTTATGCTGATAAACGTTTCTTTCTTGAGATTGAGCGTACGGATGTTCCGGCTGATAATCAATTTATACGCCAAAAAAGAAAAGCATTTTATTTGAAACAAGGTATGAAAAATATGCCTTTTATGGTTAATCTCTGTGGTGTTGAAATGGAAATTTTAGCTCATGATTGCGAATTAAGTTTTCAAGATTATTTTGACCTTTACCACAGTTTGTTCGGAACACATATTTCTCGGTACATTTCTTTGGCAAAATAAGTTGTTTCTTCCCTTTTATGATATCATTCTACTAATTCTTTATTGCAAAAAGTCTATCATCTTTTGTAATGCGCGAGGATTTATTTCATGAGCCATACCGCGAATCGTTTCTGCTTGCGGCTGAAACCCCAAAGATTCTAATGTTTGTTGTGTCATAAAAATACTATTTATCGGTATAACTTGGTCATTATCCCCTTGAACAAGCAAAATCTCTGGTTCAGATATAATCATATCTTCCCCAAAATCTTCCGTCAGCAGCAATGGAACTCCCGATAATGATACAACGCGTCCCAGAGGGTTTGGATTGGTTAAACCGGTTAATAATGCCATCAGACCGCCTTGGGAAAAGCCAGCAACATCTATATTTTCATATGGAATTTGCAAATCATTATGAATTTCATCCACTAAATCATGCAACACCACAACATTATCCACCGCATCATTTAGCATCCGTTCATACATCTTCATATTGGCCATTTCCGCACCCAATATCGGTATAACAAACCATTGATAGCCGTGATGTGGTGCGCTGTCTGGTGCGGTCGGATAGTAAAATGCCGTATTTTTGAGCGTATCCTTTAATCTATTTGTCATCCATTGCATTTGGGCTCCGCTCTGTCCGTAACCGTGAATGATGATTAAAGCCTTTTCTGGATTTTCCGGTACGTACGACAATGTTTCTGAGGCTGAAACCGTGCTGATTTGAAAAAATAATGTTAAGACTAAAATAAAACATCTCAAAAACTTTTTCATTTTCTTCTCCTTATTTATCTAGAGTATCGTATTTTTCTTAATATCACCTTAAATTTTATTTTTGCGTTGGTGCGAACCGTATCCTTGACCAATACAGCGGCCGATACTCTCTATTTTTTTCACAATATCACTTTGGGTAAAACCCTCTATCGGTTTATGCGGGTACAACTCATATAATTTCATATATTCACCACTGTTCACATTGGGCATCACCACATTGGCTCCGGCTTGTAACGCTTTTATACGTCCTTGGGGATGTAAACTTTCCATAGCGGTTGTAGCCGGAATATTGATATCAGGCATCAGCAAGCGCATTACGGCCATGGTGCGCAGAGATAATTCTAACGTTCCGCCTTGTTCTTTGGCCAAAGGTGTTTGGGGATGTGGGATAAAGGGACCAATCCCTGCCATATCTACGCCTATTGCTTTTAAAAATAATAAATCGTCAGCGATACTTTCAATACTTTGCTTTGGCAACCCGACCATTATTCCGGAGCCTAATTCATACCCCAACTCTTTTATCATCATTAAGCACTCATAACGGTGTTGCCAGCTCATATTCGGATCTAACTTATGATACAACTCCTTATCGGTCGTTTCTATGCGCATTAAGTAACGATCCGCACCGGCCTCGCGGAAAGCCTTATATTCCTCGTATGTACGTTCGCCGATGCTTAAGGTTATCGCAACATCAAATTTTTTTATCTGTTCAATGATGCGGCTCATACGCTCTTTATTATAATACATATCCTCGCCGGATTGCATCACTATGGTCTTAAACCCCATTTGTGCCGCTTTTTGTGCGGTTGATACGATTTCTTCCTCCGTCATATGATAGCGGCAAACAGATTTATTATCTTTCCTAATACCGCAATATAAGCAATTATTGCGACAAATATTAGAAAATTCTATCAAGCCGCGCAGGTGCACCTCATCCCCGACGGCTTCTTTACGCACCCTATCTGCTTGCTCCCAGAGTTGTTGCTCATGTTGTTCATCTGACAGCAAGCGAATTATTTCTTGCTTATTCAGCAACATCTGTTGCACCATCTATAAACCCGCCTCCCAAGACATAACCTTCGTCATCATAGAAAACGGCAGATTGTCCGGCAGCTACTGCTTTTTGTTTTTCAAAAAAGCGTATGTAGGCGCTATCTTCCCTATTGGGAATAAATTCTGCCGCGACTTGAGCTTGAGATGAGCGTAAACGCACCTTTATCTCTGTTTTTTCTTTTAACGGCGGGCATGACAACCAGGTCAGTTCTTTGGCCAATAATGCCTCTTTGTAGCATTCTTCTTCATAGCCTAAAACAACTTCATTTTTATCTTTATCTAATTTTATGACATAAAGCGGGCGATCGGCACTAATGCCTAAACCACGGCGCTGACCTATTGTATAATTCCATATACCTTTATGCCTGCCTAAAACTTTTCCTCTAGAATTTACAAAGTTTCCCTCTTTTGGTGTCGTTTGCAGAATATCATTGATATCTCCGGTATAAAAATCTTGGCTATCCGGTTTATCGCTAACATTTATGCCATATTTACGAGCAATTTCTCGGACTTCCGTCTTTGTATATTCCCCAAGCGGCATCATTATCTTTGCCAGTTGCTCTTGTTTGAGGCGATATAAAAAATAACTTTGATCTTTTTTGAGGTCTACGGCTTGGCGCAGCTGATACCTTTGCAAATCTTCGTTATAGGATAATCTGGCATAGTGTCCGGTGGCAAATTTATCAAACTCTATCCCCTGCTCTTTTGCACTGCGGGGAAGCGCTTCAAACTTTATTGTTGCATTGCAGATAACGCATGGATTTGGCGTTCTGCCAGACATATATTCTTGCTTAAAGTTTTCAAGAACCAGCTTTTGATACTGTTTGCTGCAATCTATCACATGATACGGAATATCCAGTTTTTGACAGACCTCTTGGGCGGCTTTGATATCTTCCTCTTCATGTGGGGAAAAACATCCTTCTTTTTGGGTATTTATTTTATAATTCAGTTCTTTGTCCCATATGGACATTGTTGCGCCGATCACATCATAACCTTTATCTTTTAGTATACACGCAACGGTGGAGGAATCGACGCCTCCGCTCATTCCAACTAATATTTTCATTTATTTCCTCATAGTGAAACGGTTAATTTTTTTCACCAAAGAAATATAAAAATTCAAAGTTTTTACTTTCTTTGACCTTGGTCAATATAAATTAGCTTTTATTTTTTGGCAATAAAAAATTTAGCATCTTCTTGGCTATCCCCATTTACACTTCTAATCATTTTGTTTTTTATTGACAAAAAAATATTTCCGACTATAGTTGTTGGTGTTTAATTTAAGTTTATTCTAATTATTGTATGAAAGTTTTATTATGTTTGCTGTTTTCGGTGTTATTAACATCGTGCAGCGGTGATTTATTAAGGGTATCAGACACTCCAAAGTTCGCATTTCTTTTTATTGTGTGTATTACCATCGGTGCCTTTTTAGGATACGTGATTGGAACTCGTCCTATTACGGCAATACCGACAAGAGGTAAATATGTCATCAAAAAAAGGATTATTCCTTGTTTATTTCTCGGCATGTTTATCGGAGGACTTTTTTCCTATATTCTTGGATTGATGTTTTTTTAATACTGCAATAATATGAAAACACTGGTTTTGTCTGCATCTTTGTTGACCGGAGGAACTAATTGGTTCTATCCTGAATACCTTGGTACTTATATCCTTTTTACACTCGTCGGCTTTATTGTTGGCGCTGGCTTGGGCTACTTTTTCGCTAAAATGCCTAATTTTGATTATGTGGAGCAAACTTTTACGCTGAAAGAACTTCTTCCTTGTATGTTTGTTTGGGGGGTAATTTTAGCCGGAATGGCATTTTTTATTGCTCATCTTTGTATCTTGAGCTGGGTGTATTGAGTTTATTTCTCTTTGGGGAGCCGGAAGTTTTTTCTTTCGGCTCTTTTTTCTTAAACAAAATCTTGACAAAATGTTACTCCGGTGGTATATATGGTTTAAATTTGTTTTTATCAAAAAAAGGTTACTGCAAATGCCACAATCAAATAATGTCAGACACTATGACAAAGATTTACTTAGAACCATTGTTGTTTCCCAACAAGGTATAGATGTTAATTATGACCCTAAAACTGTTTTTGGCGGATATGCCAGAGTGGTTGAAGATCAAAGCGCCTCCTTCTTGGAAGATTATCTTAACGGTGAAATTAGTTTGGAACCGGGTACTGAAGAGCTGATGCATAGTTTCTTTGCTTCTCTAAAAAAATCTAAATATCGCCGTATTGCCAAGCTCGTTCAAAAGGCCGAAGATAAATTTAAACAAACGGCTATTCAACAATTTAAAGAAACTGAAAAAGCCAAAGCTTTTAAGGATACTCGTTTTAAAATTCTTAACAGCAAAAAAGAAGCTGCTCATTTGAGCTCTAAGGATATGCTGTTAATTGCTTCTTTGCTTAAAGAAGATTTGGGGTATTCTACGGCTAAATTGCAAGATAAATTGAGAAGTTTTGCTATGGAGAAAATTCGCAAAACTCTTGCCGGAGAAATTCCTCAAGATGCCGATTTTGAAAAATTAGCTGAAGGATTTGGAACTTATCAGCAAAAACAAGCTGTTCATGCTAAATTGCACCCTCAACCGTCACAAAAAAAAGAAGTTATTGATGAACCCCCGTTTTCGGCTCGTATTGTTTCTCTTGACAACTCCAAACCTCTTAAATCTAGCAAAACAGAAACACAATCACCTAAGACCGCAGCAAAATCACCTAAAACTACAGCTTCTGCTCCTGAGAAGAAAAATCCGGTTGATAATAAAAAACAGATTAAACAGAAAAAAGAAAAGAAATCACGCGGTCTTTTTGCAAAAGCTTGGAAGTGGACCAAGAGAACAGCCATTGTTGCCGGATTGGCTGCATTGGGATTTTTAGGTGGTCATTTGATAAAAAGTCAATTTGGCAATTCTGCTGATACCTCAAACAAAGAAAATAAAGCCAAAACAGAAGTGCAAGTCAAAACTCCGGCTAAAGAAAAACAGACTGTTGATAAGACCAAAACGGCAGATTTTTCTAAAGAGATGACTGCGCTTGAGAAAGCATATAAAAATCGCTTTGATACTTCGTTGGAAATCATTTTAGGCGCACAAAAGCGCGACAAATTATACCAACAAATTGATAAGTTGGCTCAAGCCGGAAAAATTCAATATAAAGACGGCACAACGCGCGAGTGGTATGCTCATGCTTTCACGATGTATGACCAATTAGCTCCGTATTCTAAGGAAAATAAAGTTATTAAGAGCTTGCTTTCCGGTCATGATGTTGACAAAGACTACATCAACTCTTTGGTAGTTAAATCAGGTAGAAACGGAAAAGGTATTGAAGCTTCCGGTAAATATAGCTCCTTTGACAAAGCTTCAAAGACCTTGCAACAAAAGCATATCAAAAACAGAAAGGCTGTTAAGATGGCGGAGAAGGCTGCTCAAATGGCTAAATCACAACAGTCTCGCTAGATGTTGTTGATTATGTAAAAAAAAAGCTCCCTCTTTCTGGGAGTTTTTTTTATTTTTTATGAAACTTACCCTATATCGTTCTTATGCACAACTTTCTTCTTTCAACAACTCTTTAACTAGCTTTTTGCCGATTTCCGTATGAATATTGTTTTGGGCTGATTGCTTAAATTCTTCCCAATCTCTATCCGGATATTGCTTTTGATAATATAAAACTTGTGCCAACATATCTATTTTATCTAAATCATGAGCCAGTTTCGCTTCCAGTGTCTGGTTTGCCTCATATTCTCTAAATAATTCTGATAAAAGAGGAAAGTCTGCGGCGTTTGCAATTTCATCCATAGCTTGTTGCTCTCTTTCCCCTTTCATGGAGTAGGCGGCATCTTTAGGAGTAATGTCGCCAATCTTACTTTCTGCCAAATCATGGCAGATACATAATTTTATAATACGGTCAAAATCATACTCGGTGTTTTCTGATTGGGTTGACAAATACAAGGCCATTAATGTCATCTGCCAGCTATGCGCACCGACTGTTTCCGCATTATTTATATTCATCCTTAGCCATCCGCTGCGGGGCAGATGTTTAATTTTTTCCGAATACTCTAATAAATGTTTTAAATGTGTCATTTTTGCCCTTTCGTTGTGCTTGATATGGTATCTTTTCTATTTATTTTATCAAGCGCATTTTTTGCAATATCTGGAGTAATTCTTCTTTTTTGGGGCAACGTCTGCTATACACAACGCGGCTATTTATTACAATTTGCGGCGGATATAAAATACGCAAGCGGTATAAATCTTCAAACCGATTTATCCTTTCTATCGTATAGCTTAAGTGCTGTTCTTGCAGAACTCCTTCTACAATATTATAGGTTGCATCATAATCAGGATGTGTTTGCGGGCAATAAATTTTCACATTCAACATTTAATTTCTCCTATCTGTTGTTATTATGGAGATGAAAATACTGAATGTGAAATTATTCCGTTTTTAGCATAACATTGTATATATTTTGGATATTTGGTGAAATCTTTTTTGCGGTAATTTTATTGCGAATCTTGCTTTTTTGATGATATTGGGCGCCTTACTCCCAAATTTCTATAATTCTTTTGTTTTATTTCATATATTTAGAAAAATTTTACTCTTAGTACGAATCATTCTTTTTATCTCTTAAATACAAAAAAGGAGGCTCACAATAAGCCTCCTTAATTTTAATCAATCCTTTCTACATACGATATGTGGCTTCATTGCCATATTCATCGTAGAAGCGAATAAGCGCACTTCCGTTTCCGGTGGATACTTCAATAGATGTATAACCGGAACGGTATACCGCTGTTTGATAGCGGTATAAATCCAGATACGATACACTGGCACCAATTTGGATTTTTAAGGTGCTGTTGTATCTCGTCAACGTCATGTTACCGATATCTAGTCTGGTCGGCGCGTCTAAGGCTCCCCAGATATAATATCCTAACAGACTGTCAAAGAACCGATTATGATACAGTCTATGACAAATAAATCTGTTATGATATCCGCCCCATGTGTACCAATACCAATTATCAAATAAGCAATGATAATGATGATGCAGGTAGCTATGGTGGTGATAGAATATCGGTCGCCACGGACGATGCGGCGGCGGAGGCGGCGGCAACCGGTGACGCGGCGCTGGTCCTACACGACGACTTGGAGCCGGAGCATGGCGTG
Organism: uncultured Alphaproteobacteria bacterium; assembly: GCA_944392315.1. Classification (GTDB taxonomy): domain Bacteria; phylum Pseudomonadota; class Alphaproteobacteria; order RF32; family CAG-239; genus CAG-267. The sequence goes on from CALXWH010000014.1 coordinate 7,985, forward strand.
ATACTGCGCCACTACGTTTTTCTCCTCTTCTCACATCTCGCTGAGCTATGCCAGAGCGTGTTGAATTTGGAGCTTTGTCTACACGTTCATAACGCCAACCGTTTGAACTTCTCACATTGTTTCTGCTTGTTGAGGCAGGACGTGATACGTTTGTACGATTATTCATCCTTACACCACTTACGTTTTCTCGGCGCTGCGGCGTACTTCTTCTCACACTGCTGCGATTGGTCGTTGCAGGGCGCGTTGTTCGTGTTGTCGTACGAGGCGATGTTGCGTATGTTCTGGTTCTCGGCGGTGTGCTACGGCGTACCGCTGACGAGCGACGTTCCACTCTCGTATTTGAGCGCCCTCCTCCTCTTTCTCTCTGCGCGTAAACTTGAACTGCAGAAAGAATCATAACCAAAATAGTTATGATAAAAATTTTTTGCTTCATATATATATGTGTTTAATAGTTTTCTGTTTTTAACCTAACACATATTTTCGTCAGAGTCCAGACTTTTTTGTCAAACCAAAATATTCAGCAATAAATCTCTCCACTTTGTTACTCCTGCCTGCATATCATCAAACTCGGTATCTTTTATTTCTATCACAGCATTTTCCAGCCCGATATCTTCACCACATATTGCTGCGGCGCCGGTATTGTATTGGCGCATATCGTACGGAACATTGGCATCCACTTTTAAATTATCTTTACTTTGTAAACCCTTTAACAATTTTTCAGTCAACTTATTGGGGGTTACATATAAAATTCCTGCGTTCCACGGACGATAGGTGCCACCGCGTAACTGCGGCGTAAAGCCATGAATTGAGAAAATCTGTGGCGTTATACCTTTGTTTTGTAACTCGGCTATCTTATTTTTTATGGCTTGATAATATGGACGATGAAAGTTTTCTATCCGATATTTTCTCTCTTTATCGCTCAAGTTCTGATTGCCGGGAATAAGAATTTTATCACTTTCATCTACAATCAAACTATCTTCATTTTCACGGCGATTGTAGTCTATAAACAGTCTTGAATAACCGGCGATAAACGTTGTGCAGCCTAACTTTTGCGCTAAGGCCTCGGTCAGCTCCTTGCAGCCCTTATCTCTGGCTATATGCGTATTTAATTTGTCTTCTGACAAACCTAAATTGTGGTATGCCTCAGGTATTTTTGATGAAGCATGTTCACAGGTTAATATCAAACCCTCACAACTGTTCGGATTGATAACATCAAATACTTTATCTTGCTCTTGCATCTCTTACCCTCTTTAAGAACCAACTGTTATAGTACCCAAATTTTCCGGTTGCATTGATTGCATCCGCTACATGACGCGCATAAACATTTTCTTCATAAATCGTATGGGCGTCAACTGTTTTTTCCGGACGATATTGATCATAGGGCTTTTGATAGTAGTAACTCAATTTGCCTAATACCGTCTTATTATCTTCTGCCAGATTTTGCATCCAATTAAATTTATTGGCTAACGGACGATTGATGTGTGTCCCTTCGTTATTAACCGCACTGTTCACGAAGTCCCGATTAAACTGTAAAAATGCTTCTACATATCTGGAGTTAAAATTGGCATTCATATAGCGAAACTCTATGGTTTTTGACGGCATTATGTTTAAGGTTTTATATTTATGACCGAATCCGACCATCTCTCTTAATTCGGTTAAATCATCGCACATATCCGCCATTACACACAAAAACGGATAATCTCTCTTGCCGTTTGAACTCAAATTGCGGCTGATATAAGTCGCATATAACAAATTATTGTTCCGGCGTTCCGGCGCAGCAAAGTTCCCTACTATCATATCTTCATGCTGCATCATGCGCTTTACCAATCTTTTATATGTATTTAAATCAAAACCTTCTGCTGATACGTGTTGATGTAGCGAACAATGCACATTAGCATGACCTTTATCAAAAGAATCCATTATGCGCAGACATTCCTTTTCATCTTGCTTAGACTTCATAATCCGCGAGGCATACTCTACCGGTGCTAATCCTTTCATCGCGGCTAAGCTCTCATCGCGTTCAATCACGCCGGCAGCCTCATTATCCGTATAAACTTCCGGATTTTTGTTGCTTGTATAGACTTTTTTCCAACCGTGTTTTTGTTTTAAATATTCAATTAGCTCAGCATAATTGCCATATTCTTCCGGAACATAAAATTCTAACTCAAACCCGTTCGGACGATATTTTCCATAACTCATACCTGACAGTGTTTCTACTTGAAATTTTTCTACAAAATCATTGTACTGTCCGGTTTTATATTCTTCACTCATTTGGTTACGCAGTGCAACGAATCGTCTGGTAGATTGCTTTCTGTATGCATAATTATAGCGAGCATTATAACGATAATCTTTGGCGATATTGGTGCGCAAATAATTATCGGTGACATAGCGTGTTTTTTCAGCAACTTTGTCGTTATTAAACGAATTATAGTGCTCGGAGATTTTGTTTAAGATATCAACGGAAATGGCTAGGCCATGCATATGGGAATATGGATAGTTCGGTTTATATGTCCAGTTACCAAATTCGGCAACATAATCGTGTTCTGACATAAAGCTATAGGCAAATTGCCGAAATTCAAAACTAAATGTTTCTATTTTATCTATAATTTTAGATAACTCTGCGTCTTTGTTCGGAATGCCGGATTTGACGGAACAAAACTTTTCGCAGTCAATATTATACGTATTTACGCTGTCTGTATATTCTTTTACAAAATTATCAAAATATTCACTCGTGTTTTCCGGATAGCGGCGATTAAAATATTCTGCCAATTCCGCGAAAGGTTCTATCATGGCGTCTATGTGCCAATCGTAATAAAACTGTTTAAAACTCTTGCGCCCTGTGGTTTCAAAATAATCTGCAAATGCTTTTTCTGCAACGACTGCTGTTTCCGGTTCTTTTGGGGAACTCGGTGTATTCTCTTGTTCTTTTGAATTATTTGACATTTTATTCCTCATCTTATGATTTTTACTAACTATTCCCTATTGATATCTTAAAGCCCTCTTATATATCCTCTAAGTGTCCGGGCTTTAAGCTTTAGCAAAAAGCACTTAGAGCAAGTGGCTAATAAGGAGAGCAATCATAATGAGGGGAAGAATTCGCAACAAAGAAGATGCTTGTAAACGCAATACGCTTAAAGCTCCTTCTAATTTAATCTTGTTGCTTATGGCTGTCATCTAATAAGCCTTTTCTTCCTATATTCAAACTAACTGATAGTTTAGAAAAAAATATTTCGTCTGTCAATACTTTATTTTACCTGTTGAAAATTTTTTTTACATTTGACTTAGCTTATTTATCTTTGGAGATGCTTTTAGATTTTGATATTTTTGTGCTCAATAAAAAAATATGCAAAAATTAAAATTAAATGATTGACAATCTAAAAAGCCTCGTATATAAATTCTTTCGTTAACGATGCCGACATAGCTCAGTTGGTAGAGCTACTGATTTGTAATCAGTGGGTCCGCGGTTCGAGTCCGTGTGTCGGCACCATCATAAAAAAGGCCTCCATTGCGGAGGCTTTTTTTTGTTATAAAATCATATATATAAAGAAGCATTCGTATAAAGATTAATGTATTAAACTGTTTGAGAAGCATCTTCATAGATAGTAATTAAATCATAGCCGGTATGATTACCAATATTCAAAACATCACGAGAGTGGATTTGCAATTTATAAGTAACGGCCATTAGTGTTCTCCTTAGAAATATTAGTTATTGGGAAAAATGTTAAAATTAGTGTTTAATATCTATCTCATATACATCAGCATCTTGTTTAATATATATTTTACTTGGATTTTCTCGCTTATCTAGACTGATTGAAATCTCTTTAATATCTTTACTATCTTTTATTGTGTAAAAGCGATAACCATTAATTACAGAATATTGGTTACTTAATGAAAAGAATGTTTTTCTTCTTTGTTGTGCATCTTCAGGTAGTGCTGTCCTTTTATCTCGAATTGAAGGCGTAAATTCGGCATAAGATAATATATTTTTTAATTCATCAACTGTTATATCTTCCCATGTTTCTTTGCCAAAATCCCTTCGAAATCTTTCAATCTTATATGGATATGTAAAGCCGTTTAGCTTCAACATTTCTTCTACATTTAACTTAGAAAGATGTAGAACGTTAGTTACAATCAGATATTTTTTGTTGTTTAAAGCTACGGCATTAAGAGCAACAACATATATATTTTCTTTTCCTTTTTCTTTAGCAATAATAAAATCATTTCCTCTAATTCCGGTTTCAATATAGTCATAGCGGCTAGCACAACTTTGAAATATAGTATTATTACAATAACCATAAGCATCATTTGCACATATAAATATATGATTACTATGTTTACGATGTGTCCTATTTATGCTTAAATAAACATCACGATTGAAGTCATCATATCTACGTGATTGGGGATAGGCGACTATTAAATTACCTTTTTTTCTGATAGGGGTAATAAAGATACATTTATCTTTTTCGTAACATTGTTTGATACTCTTAAAATAATCTATTTTTTTAGCTGGAATATCTTTTAAGACAGCTCGACATGAAATATATGCATTCATATCTTTAGGGGCAGGATTATATTTCTCAGCTTCTTTTTCAATACATCTATGTAACTCGTCCATCGGTAAATCAGCATCGCAATCAACAACTGGACCATATGGATCATCACTATAAGCACCAACAATAGTACTACAAGCAGCCAAGCAAAGCAGACCCAATATTAAAGTAGTGGCAACGAAATACTTTTTATTCATAAGCACCTCTAAAGGAAAAATTTAAATTAGCACTGTGGAAAGTGTAACTTAAAATTCGCGTGAACTTGTTTATTGTTTTCTATCAATAATTTGAAATTTATCTCCTGTCTTATTAAAATTTCATTTATAAGAAAACACTTGATTTACACAAAACTCCATTTCTATTAGAGTTATAGGAGAAACTTAGATGAGCTAAAATCAATGTTGAGTAACCGCTTTGAAACAATAGATTTTGAACAGCAAAATAAGATGTTTTACTTTTCATTACTGATAAATCACAATTAGAACTATAGAACGAAGCGTTTTTCAAAGACATCACGCAAAATATCAGATTAAGAGAATAAGATAAAAAAATACCCCAGCGTCTATACACAATCTTGAAAAACAAAACTATGCAGGAAAACTCTCTGGGGTTTATGACTTTTGTATACATCAAAATAAATTAAAATTCAATATATATAAATAAACTTGAATAAACATTTCATACATATATTATTAAAGTAAATTAAATATGTTAGAGCTGATACGTATAGACTTTCAAGATAAACTTTTTGAGTATTGTTCAAAGTTTGGATAGAGCGAGAAATCTTTTAGGAATCAAATAAAAGAATTGCAAGGGAGACAATTATGACATTATTTTTAGGTGGTGGCGGAGATAAAGCAGACAGTATCGCAATTGATTCTGTTTTCTTTGAAGACATAAAAGCCGATGATAAAATATTATATATCCCAATAGCTTGTGATTTCACATCATATAAAAACTGTTTTGAATGGTTCTGTTCTTTAGCCCAACAATATATTCCTATTCCCTCCTCTAATATTACAATGTTATTAGAAAATAATCCTATTCCAGATTTTAGTTCATATAAAGCGATATATATAGGAGGCGGAAACACTTACAAACTCTTGAACTATATAGCAACAAATAATCTGAAAGAAAGTTTTGAAAAATTTCTTCAAAATGGGGGAAAGATTTTTGGCGGAAGTGCTGGCGCAATAATTTTTGGTTCCACTATAGAAACTGTAGTTGAAGAAAAAGAAAATTATCCCGACAACAAATCTCTATGTTTTTTAAAAGATTTCGCTATTCGATGTCACTATGTAGAGAAAGACAATAACCTTTTTTCAAAATTATCTTCTTCGTTATCTGTTCCAATAATTGCAATTCCAGAAAATGGTGGAATAATTATTAATCACAATAAAATAGATATAATCGGAGAGCTATATCTTTTTGAAAACGGACAAAAGCATAATATAAATATTTTGAAGGATATCTATACAAAATTATAGTATATACCATAATTCCATAGGATATTTTATTCTGGACTTTCACAAAGCAATCCTTTTATACCTACCCTGTAACAGGCTGGTGGTAGCTTGTTTTAGCGTGGTAGCTCGGCTAAAAAATCGCTAAAATTTTAAGATTAACGCATTGATTTATAAAGATAATATTCTACAAGCGCAGTCGATTTGTAATCAGTGGGTCCGCGGTTTGAGTCCGTGTGGCGGCACCAGTTTCCAAGCCTCCTATTGCGGAGGCTTTTTCTTTCATTCATTCAGATATTTCTTTTTTATCCCTCAAACGTTTTTGCGATTTCTTTCATCCATTTGCTGATTTCTATATGTTGAGGGCAATGTCTTTCACACATCTTACAGCTTATGCAAGATGATGCTTTACCATGTGTTTTGGTTAGATTGGCATAATACATCCGTTGCGCATTGAAAGGCTTATCTTTTCTTTCTTGTTTCTCAGCATTGTACAAAGCAAAATAATCCGGTATTGCAATTTTCATTGGGCAAAATTCAATGCAATATTTGCAGGCAGTACAAGGAATCTGAACTGCCGCATGCATCGCTTTTACCGCTTCTTCTATGACTTTCATCTCTTTTTCATCAAGCGGCTTGAAATTCTGCATATATGAAGTGTTATCTTCCAGTTGTTCCATATTGCTCATTCCGCTTAAGACCATCATCACACCATCTAAGCTGGCCGCATAGCGAATCGCCCACGATGCTACCGACATATTGGGTTCGGCTTGCTTAAATATCTTTTCCACGCTTTCAGGTACGATTGCAAGACTGCCGCCTTTGACGGGCTCCATAACCACTACCGGCTTGTTATATTTCTGAGCAATTTCATAGCACCGGCGGGATTGTATGCCGACATTGTCCCAATCTATGTAATTGATTTGTAACTGTACAAAGTCTACATTCGGATTTTCCTTTAACACTTCTTCCAAAAGTTCCGGCTTATCGTGGAAAGAGAAACCTATCTTTTTTATCTTTCCGGCCTTCTTCTTATTCTCAAGAAATTCAAATGTTTTATATTTACGCGCATTACCAATGGTGCCGGCGTTTACATTATGCACCAAATAATAATCAAAATAGTCCAGCCCCGTTTTTTCTAACTGCTTATTAAAGATTTCCTCTTGGTCTTCCGGCTTTTTCAAATATCCTATCGGCATTTTGCTCGCAACCGTATATTTATCACGAGGATAACGTTCTACCAATGACTTTCTGATGGCTATTTCACTCTCATACCCCATATACATCCATGCTGTATCAAAATATGTAAATCCTCTTGCTAAAAAGGTATCTACCATCTTGTTTAGTTCTTCATAATCTATGGAGGTTTGGTCTTCTTTGTTTTTCAGAGGTAACCGCATAAAGCCGAAACCTAATTTGTTATGCGGATTTATCTCGGCTTTAACAGAATCTGATACGGCAATTTTTTCGGCAAATGTCAACTTCGGTAATGCTGACAGAGCAAACACCGCCAGTGTACTCATCAAAAATTCTCTTCTATTCATCAGAAACCTCCTCTCTATCTCTTTTATTTTTTATAGTATATTTTTTAGAGGGGGCTCTAAGTCAAGCGCTTTTTCTTTTTTTACTACAATAAATAATTTTGTAGCCACTCTTTCGGATGATAATCTTTTATAAGTTGTATTGGAAATTCAGCATAACCGCGTGCATATCGGCATTATTTCTCAGTTGTCCATAATATCCTAAGTAGGTTTTCCAGCTTTCTTGCTCTTTTAACTCTACACCGACATTAATTTCTGTTGCAAATCGTGATAAGCGCTTTTGTTCCAACTGTATAGGAATACTATATTGTGTTCCCCATAAATATCTTTGTGATGAAGAAAAATCATATAATCCTGAAAGTTTTACTTGCGGAACTAGTGTATATTTTTCATTTATTTGACATTCTTTTGCAGCTTTGATGCCCATAATACCAGTCAAGATATTTTCATCTTGTCCCTTAATTGTGACATATTGCGCATTGTGGTAGTTATTGCTCCAGATATGCAAATATCTCATTCCAATTTCCGGTGTCAAGTACCCTATTTCATAACCGCTCATCACCTGCGCGCCGATAGTTTGGAAATTATATTTTGAACCGTTCTCTTCATCAAATCGCGTATATCCATATGATAATATAGCATTTGTGTACCAAGCACTGGGTTTATATTCACCATATATGAACCCGCTATGTGTATTTGCGGCTGCTGAGGTTAATATCCCCTCTATATCATCATTTCGTAAATAACTATACCCTAATCCGAACTTATACTTTTGCAAGCGTTTTTCATATCCCATTGTTAATCCTGACGTCGTGGCGTCTTGATACTGATTATGGGCTGCAATCGTATTAACCCATAGAGAAGAGTTGTTTTTTACATCTATTTGTTCACCACCGCCATAGGTGTTGATGCCACCAGTTGTTCTTGCCGCTATATTATTATATAAAATGGATGCATTTTGGATAACAACATTCGTTGCATTAATATTTATGGGATCCGGCGTTTCTTTTTTAAGAACTAAATGAAGCGTGGAATCTTTCATAATACTATAGTCTTGCAGCGTATTTCCATCTTCTAGCACTTTTCCTGCAAAAATGAGTTGTTGTTTTTCCTCGGGGACATCTTCCTTATTTTTAATTTTTGCTTTTACATCTTCTATGCGGTCTGTGGGCTCAACTTCTAAAGTGATGTGTTTTCCGGTTAACGTTTTTATAAAAATTTGCATAGCCCAAGCGCTATTTGACCAAAGTATGACGCAAAGTATGATACAGCAAAACTTTTTCATCTATTCCCCCTATTTTGTTTTCCCCATAATGTAACACTTAATGGTTTTCTCTAATATGTTTTTGAAAAAAATCAATCTAACTTTTGATATACTGCACTTTTGTTCGTGTTAAAGGATGTTTTTCTTAAAAGGCAATAATTTCCTCTTCTTACCTTTTGTTTTTTAATTTAATTTTTACACTCTATGCGATATTCTTGTTTTATACTGAAAGGATTTATATGTCTGATTTTACCGTTACAGAATTACTTTTGCTGCAACTCTTTTTAATTATTCTCAATGCTGTTTTTGCTTGTGCCGAAATTGCCGTTATATCTATTAACGATACACGTCTTAAACGTTTGTCCGAATCCGGAGATAAACGTGCTCAGCGTTTAGTTTCTTTAACTTCGCAACCGGCTAAATTTTTAGCGACCATTCAGGTCGGCATCACCCTTGCCGGATTTCTTGGAAGTGCATTTGCTGCAGACAACTTTTCGGATAGAGTTGTTGATTGGATGATTGCTCATGGTTCAACCATCTCTCCGGCGAAGTTGGATGTTTTAGCGGTTATCGGCATTACCTTAATCCTTTCTTATGTTACTCTTATTCTGGGAGAACTTGTCCCAAAACGTATTGCCATGCAGCATGCCGAAAAAATCGGACTTGCTATGTCGGGGATGATTTATGTTATTGCAAAAATCTTTGCGCCTTTGGTGTGGTTGCTTACGGCCTCTACCAATCTTGTGCTTAAAAGTCTTGGGATTAATCCTGATGCTAATAAAGAAAATGTTACCGAAGAAGAAATTCGTATTATGATTGATGTCGGTAGCGAAAATGGTGCTATTGACGATATGGAAAAAGAAATTATCCATAATATTTTTGAATTTGATGATAAGACTGCCGAAAGAGTTATGACGCACAGATTGGATATTTCTTTTCTTAATACCGAATCCTCTCTTGATGAGTGGGAAAAGAGTATGATTGCTTCGCGCTTTTCTGTTTATCCCGTTTGTGAAAAAAATATTGATGGTATTATCGGGACGCTTCATATCAAAGATTTCTTTAAATTTAAAAACGAAGGACGGCAGGCGGTTTTTCAAAAAGCGGTTAAACCGGCGCAGTTTATTCGCGGAACGCTGCCGATTGATGAATTGTTTGCGTTGATGCAAAAATCCAGGAATCATTTTGCTGTTGTGGTAGATGAATATGGCGGGGTGGAAGGTATTGTCACCATGAACGATTTATTGGAAGAAATTGTCGGGGAATTGGAAGATGACAACTCACTTCCTCCGGCTTCTCCCGATATCACCCCCAAAGATGAAAAGAGCTGGCTTGTTCTCGGTAATACACCTATTGAAGATGTGGAAGAATATTTTAATATTCATTTACCTGATGGTGATTATGATACATTTGCCGGATTTGTCCTCTCTCTTTCCAACGAATTCCCTTCTGAAAAGAAGAATATTGTACTGACGTATCAAAATTTCTCATTTAAAATCACTCGCTTAAACAAACGGAAAATTGAAGAAATCTTGGTTACTCTGAATGATTAAGGCTTATTATGGATTACTCTCCTTTAGATAAATTCAAAAAATCTCCTTTTCGCAGTCGCTTTAAACTCTCTGCCGCCGATAAAAATTATATTGCAAAAAAAGGACTTGATACTATTCGTTGCCATGCTCAAGATTTTATTAAAACAAGGTTAGCTCCGGCTTATATCTCCAACGATGGTAAACAAACCCCTATGCGCCATCATCCGGTGTTTATTGCTCAACACGCCACAGCCACTTGTTGCCACGGGTGTTTAGCCAAATGGCATCACATTCCTGCTGGTAGTCAACTTTCTGAAGCACAGCAAGAGTATATAGTCAACCTTATCATGCTCTGGATAGAAAATCAGCTGAATTCGCCTCATAACCTTTAAATACGCGCAAATTTTATTATATTAATGTCTTGTGGAGGAGATTTATCTTGTTGCACACTTGGTTTGAAATTGATGAAAAAGTACGCTTTGCGCTGCTTGCGACGCTTAATATGTCGTTGCGCTTTGTTTTGTTCGCTTTACTCTGTTTTTTATTTACAGCGCAACATTATCAACTGATTTTAGCTATTACTTGGTTTTTGACTTCTTTCATTGCGTTTGCTTCTTATAAATTTTTGGTGTTTTCTGTGGAGGGAAATCACTTTCATCAATACATAAAATCTGTTCTCATCTGGATTTTCAGCTATCTTATCAATGTCTTTATGCTTCAGTATTTGGTTGATGAATTAACCTGGTCGCCTTATGCGGCGCAGGCTCTTTCCATTGCCTTTTTGCTTATTACTAACTATTTACTTTTTAAGCATTTTGCTTTTCATCATCATCCGAAAACTTTTTGGGCTCGCGTCTTTGATATTTTTGATTAAAAAACCTTGCAGTCACTTAAAATTTGTGCTAAACTTGTCTTAAATAGAAAGTTACCGGGAGATTTACCATGGAAAACTATGAATTACATAATAAAACCGAAGCCGATCGCAGAGCTGCCTTAGAAGAAGCTTTAAAGCGTGTTCGTCCTGTTGTTTTAGGACATAACGAACCTGTGGGCAAACGCTTGGAACATTTTGCAAATCGTCCGGTTAATGAAGACTCTCTTAGTCATGATGCTCTGAAAAAAGAGAAAAAGCCGCTTTCTTTGGAAGAATTAGCGAAGAAAGGTGCTGAACTTGAGAAAAAAGCGGAAAAGGCCGGTATTGATTTGAAGTCTCCGGTTTCTTCTAAAGAAATTGAGGAAAAAGGTAAAGAAAAGGAAAAGGAAAAAGATAAAGACAAAGAGATGACTCCGGAAAAACAAGAGCAAAAGATGAAGGAGATGTTCTCTAAAGTTAATCTTCCGAGTGGATTGGAAATTCATCAAGAAGGACCAAGTTGGGTTCTTGTCAGCAAGGATGGTAAAGAACGCACCGATGTTACCGATGTTATGAACACGATTGATAAATATAATAAGAGTGTAGATGTCGCTAACGAAGAAAATAGAATGCAAAATGCTGCACAAAGCGGTGTGGATAAAGCGGCCGGTGAGCATGATAAAAATATGGAAGCTAAGGGTGTTGATGCTATCCATGATGACAAAGTAACTTCGGTTGAGCAAGCTCTGCCTTTGGTTAAAGATGTTGATGGTAATTCTGTCTTTAAACCGGAAGATGTGAAAGCTGTGGCTGAAACTGCGGTTAGCTTTGCCGAGGAAAAGGCTATGCTTGAAAAACTTAAGGATCCGAAAGCTCTGGAGCAAATGCGTAAACGTGAAAAAGATAATGAAGACAAGGCTGAAGCTCGCCTTAAAGCTATGCAGATGTATAATTCGCGTCAGCAGGCTCGTGGCGGCAGAGAGATGGGACAATAAAAAATATTCTTCCTTTTCTAAAAAGCTCATCATTACGATGGGCTTTTTATTTTGGCTTTTTCCGCTCGTATTTTTAACATAAAAAAAAGACCGGTGGTTAGCCGGTCCTTAATGTGTTTTTTTCAGTTTTTCTTTGTTAACAATGTCAATTCGGTTGGGGCATCAAAGATAGTTGATTTCGTCGGTGTAGACGAGAGCGTCTACTTTGACATTATTTTCGTGAGCAAAGGCTTCTACCTTTGCACCGAAATGCGCTATCAGACAAATTACACTGACATTGCACCCTAACTCCTTCAGCTCTTCTACCTGTTCTTTGAGTTTCTTGCCACTGCGAAACGAATGTTTAATCAGTATTACATTTTCTGCCGGCATACGAAGCTGTTTGACTTGTTGCAAGTTTTCTGTCACCAGAGATTCTATCTGCAAAGAACGCGCAAGCTCGTTAATGATTCCCCCAAGAGGATTCTTTTCTTCTCCTCTTTTGAATGAGGGAAAGACTATGCACACGTGCGGAATTTCCTGTACCTTCTTGAGTACCTGTTTTACTGCTTCACTGCGGAATTTCTTGTCTTTTGACAAGCTTTCCAGATCAATCTCAACGCCTTTTGCATTTCTTGTTGCGTACAAGGCGACAATTCTCTTTAATTCCATAATTGTAATGGTTTTAATTATTAAACATAGATTTATCTATCACGCCGCTTAATTTGACAGAAAATATTTAGTTTGTCAAGTATTTTGTTAGTTTTTTTATAAAAAAAAGCAGGCGGGAAAATGGTTTGTTTTTTCCTGCCTGTTTTGAGCTTATAACAAAGCCTCCCTGCGTGCTTTTTATAATCTCACAATTCATAAAATTTTACACTGTTACGTGCCTCTTTATACCCTGATGTTAACCTTTAGAGTTACTCCGGTATAATAACAATATTCTAGCCTGAGGAAGGCTAAAACGCCATTTAATATGGTATAATTGTATGTAAATAATTCTTACTTTTTCATTAATTACGACACCACAAAATTTTACGTAACACAAGTAAAAAAAAGATTTATAAAAAACTATTTTTCAGTTATTTTTTTAAATAGCTGAATTGGTGATAAAATGTTTTTGTGAACCTGTTTAAAAATCTTTCAAAAAAGTTCATCTGCCATTTGGGGCTAAAATATATGGGGCTCTTTCGCGCATGCTAAAATAGCCGTTTGTGGTAATAACAATGTGGTCGTCAAGCTGTATCCCCACAACATTCAATGCTTCCGCCAATTGCTTGGTCATCTCTACATCTGCTTGTGACGGCGTACAATTTCCGGACGGATGATTGTGCGATATGATAATAGACATAGCATTGTTCTTCAACGCACCGGCTACCACGTCACGTGGACTTATCAGTACCGCGTCAATTGTTCCTACTTGCTCTATACTTTGTGCAATAAATTTACCGGCTTTGTTTAAATAAATTATCAGTAATCTTTCTTGATTGGAATAGCCGATACAACTGCGGCAATAATCTACTATCATCTCTTTGTTGGTGAGCATCGGCGCATCTTTATTTTCCAGATTTTCCCAACAAATTTTATTGCAACAAGCATGAATTAAACTAAACAAAACTGCCGTATTATTGCTGACTCCGCCTTTTTCTATTACATCATATGCCGGCGCTACCAAAACATTTGCTAAGTTCGTGTATTTGCGGATGAGCTCTTTGGCTATCGGTTTGACATCTTTTCGTGGAATCGCATATGTCAAAACTAATTCCAAAAGTTCGTAATCCGGCATACTCTTCCCTAAATCTGCCAGAAAGCGAGCTTTTAAACGTTGGCGATGACCGATATAATCCGGCTCTTTTATTTCTTCTGTTTCTGTTTTTTTATTTTGGGGCTTTTTTCTATCGTCCATCTTTGAAGTCCTTTATAACTTTATTTTTTATATGGCGGCTTGTCTAAACCTTTTGGAGAATAGGTAAATACTTCACAGCCGTCTTTGGTTACACCCAAAGAGTGTTCAAACTGTGCAGACAAAGTTCTATCTTTCGTTACGGCTGTCCACCCATTAGAAAGAATCGTTCCATCCGGCTTGCCGATATTTATCATCGGTTCTATTGTAAAGAACATTCCTTCTTTAATAACGGGGCCTGTTCCTTTGCGGCCAAAATGCAATACATTTGGTTCATCATGGAAAACACGCCCTAACCCGTGACCGCAGAACATCTCTACAACTGAATAGCCATATTTGTGTGCATAATCTTCTATCACGGCACCGATATCACCAAAATGAGCGCCCGGTTTTACAACATCTATACCGCGCATTAAGCATTCATAAGTAACTTCACACAAGCGTGTTGCCTTTAGTTTTGGCTTGCCGATATAGTACATTCTGGAAGTATCCCCAAACCAGCCATCTAAGGTGACGGTTACATCTATATTAACAATATCACCATCGGCCAACTTTCTGTCATCCGGTATGCCGTGGCAGATAACGTGGTTTATTGAGGTGCAGATGGTTTTGGGATATCCGTGGTATCCTAAGCAGGATGGAATCGCATTGTGCGACACAATGAATTCACGACACAAATCATCCAAATGTTCGGTTGTGACGCCTTCATCAACATAATCCGTAATATAATCCAAACATTCGGCGGCTAATTTTCCGGCACGGCGCATCCCTTCAAAATCTTCCGGACTATATAATTTAATACCGTTTTCGTCCGTTTTGATTTTTCTTTCTTCCTGCTTTGACAATTTTTTACTCCTTAACTTTTTGTTCTAGTTTTGTTTATATATCTTTGAATTTAAAATTGCAATTTTTTTTTGCTTTTTTCTTTAACCCTCTTTTTTTTGCGATATTCGGAAATATATCTTGCTTGATATCAATAGGAGAGATTGCCATGTGTTGTAAACTTTCAAATGCGCTTTATAGTTTTTTTCTTGTGCTCATTACGGCTTTGGTTGCTAAGTATTTCACTGCTCAAGGGATGAGTAATTTTTATGAAACTTTGGATATTCCGGCAACAACACCGGAAAATCATTATTTTTCATATGCGTGGAGAGGATTATATTTTTTGCTCTTTATCAGCTTTTTTATGATTTTAGAATCGGTCAAAGATGAAGAACAGCTACTAGATGCCAAATTGTTGTTTGTTTGTCAGCTCTTTATGCAAATTTTATGGACCTTCAGTTTCTTTTATATGGAGCAGTTGATTGCCTCGGCGATTGTAATTGTTTTGCTAGATATTGTGGTGGCTCTCATGATGCATACTTTCTTTTTTATCAATAAGTGGGCTTTTGTACTCACTGTTCCTTATTTGCTATGGTTGCTTTTTGCAAGCTATCTGAATATTGCTATTATTTTTATGAATTTTTAGAAAAGAATCGTTACTTCCCTTTAATTTAAACTGGACATCCGAAAAAATGTGCTGTAATTTTGTGCGGTTAAAAGTTTAATTTAATTTTTTTGGGAAGAAAAAAATGACAACGAGTGTAAATCAAATAAGAAAAACTTTCTTAGATTATTTTGAGAAGAACGGACATAAAATTGTTCCTGCTTCTTCTCTTGTTCCTGATAATGACCCGACTTTGATGTTTACTAATTCGGGTATGGTACAGTTTAAAAATATTCTAGCCGGTAACGAAACCAGAGATTACACTCGAGCCGCCACTTCCCAAAAAAGCGTCCGAGCCGGCGGAAAGCACAACGATTTGGATAGCGTCGGCTATGACGTTCGTCACCATACGTTTTTTGAAATGCTTGGTAACTTCTCCTTTGGTGATTATTTTAAAGAAGAAGCTATCTTTTATGCTTGGGAATTACTCACCAAGGAGTTTATGATTCCAAAGGAAAAATTGGCGGTTACAATTTTCCATACCGATGACGAGGCTTATAATATTTGGAAAAAAGTTTCAGGCCTTTCTGACGAGCGTATTATCCGTATTGCCACAAAAGATAACTTCTGGCAAATGGGAGATACCGGTCCTTGCGGTCCTTGTTCCGAAATCTTTTATGACCATGGTCCGGAAGTTTGGGGCGGATTACCGGGAACGCCTGAAGAAGACGGGGACCGCTTTATTGAAATTTGGAACTTGGTATTTGACCAATATGAAGATTTGCCTGATGGTTCTCGTATTAACTTAAAGAAGCCTTCTATTGATACCGGTATGGGGTTGGAGAGAATTGCCGCTATTTTGCAAGGTGTTCATTCTAACTTTGATATTGATACTTTCCAACACCTGATTAAGGCGATTGCCGATATTGCCAATACTGATCCGAAAGGACCGTTGCAAGCATCTCATAACGTTATTGCCGACCACTTGCGCGCTATGTGCTTTTTGATTGCAGACGGCGTTTTGCCTTCTAACGAAGGGCGTGGCTATGTTTTGCGTCGTATTATGCGTCGTGCGATGAGACACGCTTATTTGCTTGGTGTTAAAGAACCGATGATGTATAAACTTCTGCCGGTTTTACAAAAAGAAATGGGCGACGCTTATCCGGAATTGTATCGTTTTGAAAAACTTATCAGTGAAACCATTAAAGCGGAAGAAACTCGTTTTGGTAAAACTCTTGATAAGGGTATGCGCCTCTTGGACGATGAAGCATCACATCTTCATCAAGGCGATGTTCTCAGCGGTGAAACAGCCTTTAAGCTTTATGACACTTATGGTTTCCCGCTTGATTTAACACAAGATGCGTTGAAAAACAAAGGTATCCATGTTGATGTTGAAGGCTTTGATGCCGCTATGGCTAAACAAAAAGAAGAAGCTCGTAAAAGTTGGGCGGGCTCTGGCGATGCCGGAACAGAAAAAATCTGGTTTGAAGTTAAAGAAAATATCGGTGGAACTGAATTTTTGGGTTATAACACTACAAAGAGTGATGGTATTATTAAAGCACTTGTTCAAGACGGTAAACAGGTTGATTCCGTTAAAAGCGGTGAATTTTATTTGGTTGCCAACCAGACACCTTTTTATGGCGAATGCGGCGGTCAGGTTGGTGATATCGGTGTTATTATCGGCAAAAATTTCAAGGCTGAAGTTTATGATACCAAGCGCAAACTGGATACCGTATTTGTTCATTGTTGCAGAATGATTGAAGGTGAAGCTAAGTTAGAAGATTTTGCATCATTTGAAGTTAATGAACAAAATCGTAAGCAAATTTGCGCTAATCACTCGGTTACACATCTTGTTCATAAAGCATTGCGCACTATTTTGGGTGAGCATGTTATGCAAAAAGGTTCTTTGGTGGCTGCGGACAGAATGCGTTTTGATATTTCTCATCCAAAGCAAATCACTGCTGAAGAATTAAAGCTTGCTGAAGATATGGTCAACGATGCTATTCGCAAAAATTATCATGTTAACACGGTTTTGATGAACCAAGATGAAGCGATTAAAACTGGTGCGATGGCTTTGTTTGGTGAAAAATATGGCGATGAAGTTCGCGTGGTCATTATGGAAAAAGACGGCGAGGTTTATTCTCGTGAACTTTGCGGCGGTACGCATGTTTCTGATACTGGGGAAATCGGATATTTCAATATTTTATCCGAATCGGCTGTTTCCGCAGGCGTTCGTCGTATTGAATGCGTTACGGGTAAAGGGGCTGAGCAATATGTTGACTCTATGGAAGATAAACTGCATGCCGTATGCAACACATTAAAGACAAACGTTAACGACTTGGAAGCTCGTGTTTCTAATTTGATTGAAGAAAGAAAGAAACTGGAAGCAGAAGTCTTTAATTTGAAAAAGACTTTAGCCAGCGGCGGTGCTTCTCAAAACAGTGATGTTGAAATGGTCAATGGGGTTAAATTCATCGGTAAAGTTATTCCGGATGTTCACCCTAAAGAGTTGAAAGCCTTTATTGATGATATGAGCCAACATATCGGGTCTGGTGTTATGGTTTTGGCTACAGACAAAGATGGCAAAGCTTCTATTGTCGTTGGCGTTACCAAAGACCTCACCAACAAGTATTCTGCGGTTGATTTGGTTCGTATTGCCTCCGGTGTTGTCGGCGGACAAGGCGGTGGCGGCAGACCGGATATGGCGCAAGCCGGTGGTCCGGATGCAAGCAAATTAACTCTTGCTTTTGAAGAAGTTAAAAAGGCTATTTAAGTTTTTTAAGAGAAGTGTCTTCGTGGCACTTCTCTTTTTATGTTTCTTTCAGTTATGTTTTGAAATATAAAGGAGCTGTTTTATGAAAATCGGTATCAGAAAGCCCTCTCTTAAAAAGATGATTGCCGCTAGGACTTCTGTTAAACGGATTGTTCGCCATAATCTTGGGCTTAAAGCACCGCGTGGCTTTGGATGGCTTACCAACCCGAAAAAGGCACTTTATAACCGCGTATACAATCGCACAACCGTCAGCGTCTTTTCGCTTTTCAAGAAATTGTTTAAGTGAGCTATTAATCTCAACAGTTTTATATTTTTTGAGAATAGCACTTGTTATTCTGCCAAATCTATTTTTGGAATAATGCAAGAATTTTATTGCTTTTCAAATCCTTTTCAGGCAAATTGATGTCGTTTTGAGAAAGGATTTAAAAATGGCTTTTGTTTTTAATCATTTTAATTTTAATGTTGCAGATTTACAGACCAGCCTTGCTTTTTATGAAAAAGCGTTGGGCTTTCATGAAGTCGGGCGGATTGAAGATAAAGATGGGGCTTATGTTATTGTTTATCTGGGAGATGGAAAATCTGATTTTCGCCTGGAATTGACTTGGCTTAAAGATCATCCGCAAAAGTATGATTTGGGAGAATGTGAATTTCATTTGGCTCTGACGACAGATGACTATCAAAAGGCTTTTGACTTTCACAAACAAAACGGTTGGGTTTGCTTTGTCAATGAGGCTATGGGAATCTATTTTATTGAAGATCCAGACGGCTATTGGATTGAAATTTTGCCACCGCAAAAATAATTTTTAAGCTATTTCTTTAACTACAATATCATGGGCGTTGGCGTCATAGACAATGCCCAATTTTCCTTTGCGGAACTCTTCGGCCGTTTTGCCGAAAACATCATAACGCCAGCCTTTCAGAATCTGATTTTTGGCTTTGGGATTTTTGATATATTCTCGTAAATTTTTCTCACTCGTGATTAAACGCGATACAACGCCAAATTCATTGCTCTTTATTTTTAACAGTAGCTTTAATACCTCACACAGCGAATGTTGACTTGGTGAGATGGTTACTTCGCGTTCACGGTCAAAGTGCCCTAACGTTTTATCAAACCTTTCTCCGGTCAGAGAGGCTAATACTTCTACCATTTCTTTAGCTAATTTGCTTTTGGCGACGTCTGGACGAATGCCTCTTACCTGTTTCATTTCGGCCATATCTTTCGGAAAAGCCGTGGCGATGTTTATCAAGGTTTCATCTTTGATGATTGTCTGGCGTGAAATATTACGTTCTTGTGCCATTTTTTCACGCCACTCGGCTAAAGCCTTAAGAGCGTTTAGAAAGGGAAGAGAATGCCCGTTATGGCGAATTCGCAACCAGGCATCTGCCGGATTTTGTTCATAATGCGCGATGTCTACTAAGTCGGCCATATCCTCCTCTATCCAGCTCTCGCGTTTGTTTTCTTTTAAGTAGGCGGCAATTTGTTTATAACATTTTATCAAATGTGTAACATCTCCGGCGGCATACTCTAATTGTTCCGCGCTCAAAGGTCTTAACTGCCAATTGGTTAAGCGGCAAGATTTATCCAACTCTATTCCGCAATATACTCTTACTAAATTTTCATAGCTGACAGCCTCGCCCAAACCACACGCCTGTGCGGCTATTTGCGTATCAAACACCGGTGTTGGGATGGCTCCAGATAAATTATACAATATTTCTATATCCTGCCGGCCGGAGTGAAAAACCTTTAATATCTTTTTATTTTGCAACAAAGAAAAGAAACTCTCATAATCCATTTCTTTTGCCATGGGATCTATCAAATATGCGCCGTCTTCATATCCGACTTGTATTAGGCAGGGTATCGGATAATATGTTTTTTCACGGATAAACTCGCAATCTATGGCGATGATTTTTTGTTTTTTTAATACTTTGCAGGCGTTTTGCAGCTCTTTGGTGTTATCTATTAAATTCATTCGGCTGGTTCCCTTTCTTTTTTGATGATTTTACGGGGGATTGTTTAAGATTTTTTTAATTTTAGCTTGCATTTATGCTATTTTAGAGTAAAAATGGCGGCATTAACGTTGAAACAATTATTCAGAGGATCTAATGTTAGAATACAGAACGCATACCTGTGGTGAGCTTAGAGCTGCTGACGCAGGTAAAAAAGTAAAACTCTCCGGTTGGATACATCGTAAACGCAATTTGGGTAATTTGTGCTTTGTGGATTTACGCGACCACTATGGTATTACCCAATGTGTGGTTGATAGCTCCAGCGATTTGTTCAAACAACTTGAAGATATTCGTGTGGAAAGTGTTATTACCGTTGACGGAGATGTTGTTTTACGTGAAAGCGTTAATAAAAATATGCCGACCGGCGATATTGAAGTTAAAGTTACACACGTTGAACTTCACTCTATGGCTGACGTGCTTCCTATCCAAGTGTTCGGTGAAGATAATTCTCCGGAAGAAATGCGCTTAAAATATCGTTTCTTGGATTTGCGCAGAGAGAAAATTCACAGCAACATTATTTTGCGCTGCCACGTTATCAAAAGAATGCGCGAATTGATGAACGAACAGGGATTTTTGGAATATCAAACACCGATTTTGACTGCTTCTTCTCCGGAAGGGGCTAGAGACTTTTTGGTTCCGTCTCGTTTGAACCCGGGGAAATTTTATGCCCTGCCGCAGTCTCCGCAACAATTCAAACAATTGTTGATGGTTTCCGGCTTTGATAAATATTTTCAAATTGCTCCGTGTTTTCGTGATGAAGATCCTCGTGCCGACCGTTGCCCTGGGGAATTTTATCAACTGGATATGGAGATGTCTTTCGCTACTCAAGAAGATGTTTTTGCCGTTATGGAAAAGACGATGGGAACAATCTTTAATGAGTTTGCTAATGGCAAAACTGTTGATCAGGCACCTTTTAAGCGAATCGCTTTTAAGGATGCGATGCTTAAATATGGTTCGGATAAGCCGGATTTGAGAAATCCGCTTGTTATTCAAGATGCGACACCTTTCTTTAATAATTCGGGTTTTGGCGTTTATGATACAAAAGCTGCCAATGGGGAAGAATTGCGTGCTATTGTTATCCCCGATGCCGGTGAAAAACCACGTTCTTTCTTTGATAAATTAGATGGCTTTGCGAAAGAAGAAGGTTTTGGCGGTATGGCTTATGTTGCTTTATCTGCTAACGGTGCGAAAGGTATTGCCAAATTCTTTAGCGAAGAGAAAATGTCTGAACTTAAAACTATGTTTGGACTGAAAGACGGTGACGCGATTGTTTTTATGGGCGGTAATAAAAAGCTTATCAATAAATTTGCCGGAAAAGTTCGCACTAAACTTGGTGAAGATCTGGATTTGATTGAAAAGAACGCCTTTAGAATTTGTTGGATTGTTGACTTCCCGTTCTATGAAGAAAATGAAGAAACCGGAGAGGTTCAATTTTCTCACAACCCGTTTTCTATGCCACAAGGCGGAATGGATGCGCTCTTAAACAAGGACCCATTTGAAATTCTTGCTTATCAATATGACTTCGTTTGCAACGGTGTTGAGTTAGCTTCCGGTGCTGTTCGTAACCATAAACCGGAAATCATGTACAAAGCCTTTGAATTGGCCGGTTATGACAACAGCGTTGTTGACAGTAAATTCGGCGGGATGATTAACGCCTTTAAGTATGGGGCTCCTCCTCACGCCGGTTGCGCTCCGGGGATTGATCGTACAGTTATGTTGCTCTTAGACGAGCCGATTATTCGTGATGTTATCTTGTTCCCGCTTAACGGTAAAGCACAAGATTTGTTAATGCAGGCACCGAATACGGTATCTGAGCAGCAGCTTAAAGATTTGCATATTGAAATCAAAGCTGACGCATAGTTAAAATGAAATAAGGCAGTCAGAAGATTGGCTGCCTTATCTTTTTTTGATGGATTATTATATGATTAAGGATGTTTCGTTACCTGTTTCCAACAAAGTTATTTGCGGTTTGATATGGTGCGTTTTTGTGGCGTTGTCATTATATATTGCACCTTATCACGAAGTTTGGGCGGATGAAGTTCAGGCTTTTTTGATTGCTCGCGATGCTTCTGTTGCAGACATTATCTCTGCTGTTCCCCACCAAGAAGGGCAGCCTTCACTCTGGCACTTGGTTCTTAAGGGGTTTATTTTTGTTTTTGGAAAAAATCTCAATCTCACGTATGTTTCCATCTTTATTATGTCTTTGACTGTGGGAATATTTCTCTTTTTATACAATGTACCGCTTCTTTATAAAATACTTATTCCGCTCGGGCACTATTTTCTGTATCAATACAATATCATCTCGCGCAATTATTGCTTGGCGTATCTGGCGTTAGCTCTTTTGGGATATATATATCCGCTGCGGCATAAATATATTTGGCGGTATGCTTTTGTGCTCTTGCTGCTGGCCGAATCTACCTCTTTTTTAGCTCCGGTGGCGGCTGTTCTGGGCTTACTTTGGCTTTATGAAGCCTATCAAAAGGGAACACGCTCATTGTTCCGGTACGTAGCGCCTATGTTTATGCTTGCGTGCTTTGGGCTTTTAATGATTTGGCAAATCTTTCCGCTTAACTACAGTTCTTACAGCCTCCGCATTGGTGATATTAAAAATTATCCTTATAGTATTTTTGTGCATTTTCCGGAGGCTTTTTTTGCCGGAGAAAATTTGATTGTTAATTTGTTATTTTTATTGGGAATTGCTTTTTGTGCTATCAGAGCGGTTATGTCTGTTTCGTTTTGGAAAAGTATTTCCTCTCATCAAAAGACAATTTGTTATGTATTAGTGCTCTGGGGAACATTTAGCATTGTTTATTTTGTAGCGAGACCAATGTTTTATCATCAAGGGCTTATTTGGGGGATTTTCCTATGCACGCTTTATATGTTCTTTCCGGATTATGTTTGTCAGCGTAAACATTACCTTTTTGTTGCTTGTTTGCTTATGCAAATCTATTGGAGTTTCGGAAGTATTTACTTTGATATCAAACAGCCCTACTCCGCTCAATTTGATGCTATGAAAATTTTGCAACAACATCACCCCAAGGTGCAAAAAATTCAGGCAATCGGTTTTCATACACTACCGTTAGAATTTTTACTTTCTCAAACTCAGATGTATCCTGACCACTCTTATCCCTTGTATTGGCTTTGGACGCCCAATGACCTTAAATATAGATATGACGATGAAGGTATTCAAAAAAGAGTTGATGAACACAAAGATATTCTTGTCGTTGATGCGTATGAAGCACCGCGTGTGAACCTTGATTTTTATGAAAATACAGACAACTTTTATATTTATAAAGTTCCGGCGGCAGCGGTATACAAAGGTTATTTGTTTTATGAACAAGGGCTAAATTTGTATATCAAAAAATCTCTTGGGGAGAAAAGTTTTTAATTCTTAATTTTAAATTAAAAAGTGCTTTACTTTTTAAAATATTCGTGTATAAACTACTTTGAATAACAGAGAGGGCTAATGGCATGCCTTACTGTTGTCTTGAATCCAACTTAATTTTTGAAAGGGATTGAAATGCCTAAATTAAAAACAAAAAGTTCTGCTAAAAAACGTTTTAGCGTTACCGGTACCGGTAAGTTAAAAAGAAATTTTGCGAAAAAGAGACACTGCCTCTTCTGCAAAACTCAGAAAATGAAAAGACAAGCTCGCGGCACAACTTTGTTGTCAGAAGTTGATGTTCAGATTGTTAAAAAGTTTTTACCTTATTTGTAGTTGTAGGAGGATTTATAAATGTCTCGTGTTAAAAGAGGTGTAACAGCTCACGCTCGCCATAAGAAAATTATTGATATGGCTAAAGGCTATAGAGGACGTAATAAAAACGTTTTCAGAGTTGCTGTTGAAAAAGTTGAAAAAGGTTTGCAGTATGCTTATCGTGATAGAAAAGCAAAGAAGAGAAACTTCCGTTCTTTGTGGATCCAACGTATTAACGCTGCTACTCGTTTGAATGATATGACTTATTCTCGATTTATTAGCGGGCTCGTTAAGGCAGGTATTGAGCTTGACCGTAAAGTGCTGGCTGATATCGCTTATAGAGAGCCCCAAGCTTTTGCTAAGTTAGTAGAAACTGCCAAAGCGGCTCTGGCTAAATAATTTTTTAGTATAGTTTATATCAGTTTTGAAGAGTCGTCTTGGGCAACCAAGAGGACTCTTTTGTATTTAAAATTTTTGCCATGGTAGGGTTCCTACTGCTGAGCGCAAAATTGAAGTATTATTAAAAGTTTTAGATTTGTTGACTTAGGTGTTATCGCATATTCTGCGTTTCAATAAATCTAAAATGGGGTCTGAGGAGATTGTGGCTCTTAACCATATGTTAGGATGATGAAATGAGTGATATTGATAGTATAAAAAACAGTATTATTGAGCAGATTAACAATGCTGACAATGCCAAAGCTCTAGATGATGTCAGAGTGGCTGCATTGGGGAAAAAAGGGCAAATTACCGAACTCTTAAAAACACTCGGTTCTATGCCTTTGGAAGAAAGAATTGCTTTGGGTAAACAGGTTAATGTGGTCAAAGCGGAATTGGAAGCGAAAATCGCTGAGAAAAAACAAGCTTTAGAAATTCAACTTCTTAATGAAAAACTTAAAAAAGAAGTGGTTGATGTTACTCTTCCGTGTCGTCCGGAAGTTCAAGGTCGTATTCATCCGGTTTCTAAAGTTTATGAAGAAATTGTGGCTATTTTTGCACAGATGGGATTTGATGTTGCAGAAGGACCGGATATTGAAGATCAGTTCCACAACTTTAATGCCTTAAATATGCCCCCAAACCACCCTGCTCGGCAAATGCAAGATACTTTCTATATCAACAATGATGTGAACAATGCTTTTGATATGGATAGCGCTTATGTGGTTAGAACACATACTTCAGGTGTGCAAATTCGTACTATGGAAAAGAAACGTCCTCCTATCCGCATTATTGCTCCGGGAAGAACTTATCGTTCTGACTATGATGCAACGCATACACCGATGTTTCATCAAGTTGAAGGACTGGTTATTGATAAAAAAACAACCATGGCTGACCTTAAAGGTTGCTTATACGATTTTATGAAGGCCTTTTTTGAAGTTGATGAACTGCCTATTCGTTTTCGCCCATCGTACTTTCCATTTACCGAGCCTTCTGCCGAAGTTGATATCGGGTGCTTAAAAACAAAAACGGATTTGATTATCGGAGCCGGAACAGATTGGCTGGAAGTTTTGGGTTGCGGTATGGTTCATCCAAATGTTTTAAGAGCCGGCGGTATTGATCCTGATGAATATCAAGGGTTCGCATTCGGCGCCGGTATTGATAGACTGGCTATGCTCAAATATGGTATTCCGGATTTGAGAACTTTCTTTGAATCTGATGTGCGTTGGATTAAAAACTATGGTTTTACACCACTTGACTTTTCTTCTATGACAAGCGGTCTTAGCAATAATGGAGGGTTGGCACGATGAAATTTACACTTTCTTGGTTAAAGGAACATTTAGATACGGATGCCAGTGTTGATGAAATTAGCGAAACATTAACTCGTATCGGATTGGAAGTTGAAGAAGTTATTAATCCGGCGGCCGCTCTTCATGATTTTATTACGGCGAAAATTGAAAAAGTGGAAATGCATCCGGATTCAGACCATCTTCATGTTCTGGCGGTTAATACGGGTAAAGAAACTTTACAGGTTGTTTGCGGTGCGCCAAATGTTCATGAAGGACTTGTTGGAATTTATGCGCCGACTGGTGCTCTTATCCCCGCTTATGGCGAACGTTTGAAAGTTGCTAAAATCCGTGGTGTTGAAAGTATGGGCATGATGTGTTCCGAAAAAGAGTTAATGGTTGGAAACGACCATAGTGGAATTATTGAATTGCCTGCCGATACGGCAATCGGCGTATCTGCCGCAGATGTTTTGAATATTGATCCGGTTATTGAAGTTTCTATTACTCCAAACCGTGCAGAATGCCTTGGTGTTCGCGGTATTGCCAGAGATTTAGCTGCTTCCGGATTAGGAAAACTAAAACCACTTAATATTCCGGAAATTAAAGGTTCATTCAAAAGCCCTATTACAGTTTCTGTTGATTGTCCTGACGCGTGCCCGACTTATACAGCTCGTTATATCAAAGGCGTCAATAATAAAGCGGAAACTCCTAAATGGATGAAGGATAGATTAACCGCTATCGGGTTACGTCCGATTTCTGCGCTTGTGGATATTACAAACTACATTAACTATGATTTGGCGCGTCCTTTGCACGTTTTTGATGCCGATAAACTCAAAGGTAACATTAAGGTTCGTATGGCTCATAATGGCGAAGAATTTTTGGCCTTAAACGAAAAGAGCTATACTCTTGATGATAAATGTTTGGGTATTTGTGACGACGAAGGTGTTCAGTGTTTGGGCGGTATTATGGGCGGCTTAAATAAAGGTAGTTATGAAGATACAACAGACGTTCTTCTGGAATGCGCTTTATTTACACCTACCTGCATTGCTCGTACGGGAAGAAAATTACAACTTGATTCCGACTCTCGCGCTCGCTACGAACGTTGGGTTGACCCGATGTCTAATATCTCCGGCAATAATTATGCCACAAAAATGATTTTGGATATTTGCGGCGGTGAGGCTTCTGAGATGGAAATTGCCGGTGCGGAAAAATTTGAGGCAAAACCGGTATATCTTCGTCCGGAAAGATTAAAGACTTTCGTTGGGATGGAAGTTTCTAAAGAAAAATGTGAAGAAATTCTCGCTCACTTAGGCTTCACACTTTCTGAAGAAGATGGAAAGATTAAAGCTGTTTCTCCTTCTTGGCGTGGAGATATTGAATGTGAACAAGATTTGATTGAAGAAGTTGTGCGGATGATTGGTTTGGATAATATTCCGGCAACATCTATGAAAACCGCAGATTTTCCGAAACCGGTTTTGACACCTCTTCAAAATAATATCGTTATGGTTAAGCATGAACTCGCTTCTCGCGGTATGTTTGAAACGGTTACATTTAGCTTCACAGATAGCGATATTGCTCAATATTTCCGTCGTGGACAAGAGCCGATTTTGTTGCAAAATCCTATTGTTAAAGAACTTGACGAGATGAGACCTTCTTTGTTACCGAATCTGCTTATTGGTGCTAAAAATAATATTGCACGCGGATATGCTGATTTGGCGTTGTTTGAAGTTGCGCCGGAGTTTTATGGCAGAAATCCGGGGGAACAAAAAGCAGTTGCTTCCGGTATTCGGGTTGGTAAAACTTCTAAAAAGGATTGGACAGGTTCTATGCGCGCCTATGACGTCTTTGATGCCAAAGCAGATGCTCTTGCGGCTATTGCTGCGGCCAAAGGCCCTATTGACGCACCGCAAATTACAACCGATGCTCCGACCTATTATCATCCAGGCAGAAGCGGTGTTATCCGTTTAGGCAAGAATGTTTTAGCTTATTTTGGTGAGTTGCATCCGGCTGTTTTGAAAGCTCTTGACATTAAATCTAATGTTGTTGCTTTTGAGGTATTTTTGGATAATATTCCTCAACCTAGAGATGCTAAATCTAAGGCGAAAAAGAAACTTGAATTATCTCAACTGCAAGCTGTTGACAAAGATTTAGCTTTTGTTGTGGCTCGCAATGTTTCTGCTATCAGCATTGTTGCTGCGGCTAAAAACGCTGACAGAAATAATATTGTTGATGTTCGGGTATTTGATGTATACGAAGGTGACAACCTTCCGGAAGATAAAAAATCCGTTGCGATATCTGTTACTTTCCAGCCTAAAGAAAAGACTTACACCGATGCTGAAATTGAGGCTTTGATGAATAAAGTTATTCTTGAAGTCGGCAAGAAAACAGGTGCCGTTTTGAGATAAAACTCTCTTTTTGAGCAAATTAAAACAGCCGTTGAAATTCAGCGGCTGTTTTGGTTTTGTAAAACAATTTATTTTTCCAGATATTTTAAGCTAACTCCGTTTCCTTTTAACTCTAATATTTTATCTTTCAGGCTATACGTTGTTACCTTGTTCAAATCTTGAAAATAGGCTTGTTCCTTTTTCATCTCGGCTTCCGGACCTGCCATCATTGTTGATGCTATCGGGCCAAATTTTATGGTATCTTTATCAATGGTGTATGTTCCAAAGTAATTATTCAAAACCTTGCCTGCAAATTTATTCGCTTTTTTCAACTATCTTTTTCATGCGTTCAACTTCAACTGAGTCAATTCCTACGCCTCTAATCATTATTTTCACCTCACACATTGATACATTATATTACAAAAAAGAGCTGTAGCAACTACAGCTCTCCAGTAACAAAAATTAATCTTTTTTCTTTATAACGAAATCATGCTTTCTACCACCTTTACGGGCACTAGGCTTACGATGATATCGTTCATTTCGATCTCCTCCACGTTTGAAATTACGTTTAAAGTTTCGATTATTACCATGCTTTGATTTAAATGGTAATGGCTTTTCAGGTGTAATTTTTACTTTTACACTATCTGCATCTTTAGACAAGTTCTTCAATAAAGCGGCCACTAAATCAATCGCAGAATAATCGTCAAGAAGTTGAGATGCTTCTTCAGTATATTTAGAAAGATCGCTATCAAGCAATTCTGCTACTTTTTTATTAGCTGCACTTAGCTGACCTTTAAATGCTTCTTCATCAGTTGGTGGCTTAAGTGGCATCATCTTTTTATGCGTTAATTGTTCTATAGTACGCATATAGCCAATTTCATTTGGAGTAACAAAAGTTACAGACATTCCGTTCTGGCCAGCACGTCCAGTTCTACCAATACGGTGAACATAAGAATCTGGATCCTGCGGAATATCATAGTTATAAACATGACTTACCCCAGAAATATCTAATCCACGAGCTGCCACATCAGTTGCAACTAAAATATCTAGCTTACCTTTACGGAATCTCTTTAACACGCTCATTCGCTTAGCTTGAGAAAGATCACCATGAATTCCAGCAGCGTTATATCCACGTGCTTGTAGCCCACGTGTTAATTCATCAACACGTCTCTTAGTTCTACCAAAAATAACAGCTAAATCAGGATTTTGAACGTCAATTAAGCGACATAGGATGTCGAACTTTTCATTTTCTTTTGCTCTCACAAAATACTGATCAATTAAATTAGCAGTTAATTCTTTTCCTTTGATTTTTACAATCTCAGGATCATTCATGAATTTTTCACCAATTCTTAAAATTGGCTTTGGCATTGTAGCAGAGAAAAGTAATGTTTGAT
>CALXWH010000015.1 GCA_944392315.1 uncultured Alphaproteobacteria bacterium
CCGGTTCATTTAAGCAATACCACCAAAAAAGCTAGAAAAGTCGGCAGACCGGTTCATTTAAGCAATACCACCAAAAACTATCTCTGCCTAACAGAGCTATTCCCGTCTGAAGAATTATTGATACAACAAATTGAAGATTACAATTTAGCATTTTATCAATTAGGACGTCCGGGCAAAACCAAGCATGTTACGGCAGCTTTAGCTCGCAGCATGAATTTGAAAGACAAAAGTGGAAACTTAGATGCCACCCGTCTGCCACCTTTTGCAATAGCTGCAGCCATCAGCAGCATCAACTGGAAAGGTAATGGAAGACAAGCTCTTAGAACAGCACAAGGCTTAAGAAGTGAATTAGCTCACAGTTCCAACCCCAATCAAATTCTTCGCGAAAGAGTCAAGACGTGGGTAACAGGCAAAAGCAGACGATACGGTGTGGATGAGATGTATGAATTAAATATCCTCACACCGGATATTATTCGCCAATACACTGAGCTAGAATTATCCGGGGCAAAAAATTTAGCCCACAACTACCAAAAAGCCGTTGAAATGGCCGAAAGTAAAGCACGAATTGCGCAACACAAACAAACCCAACAAGCGGATTCACATGTAATCCAACAAACAAAACAAGATAAAGATAAGGGACAAGAAAGTCTTTTACACAAAGGAAGAACTTTATTACTCACTGCTGCAGATTTTATACAAGGCAAAGGTAGAAACTAAAAATATAAGTTACAAAAAGGTTCGGGGTTAAACACCGAACCTTTTATTTTTATAAACTTAATATTACAATTTTTTATAATCAAAAAAGACCGGCCGCCGCCCTTCACGAATAGCCTTTTGCTGGTATTTTGTTCTAACCCAATCAACTGGTTCTTTTCGCCAATCATCACCACACTTGGCCGTCCAAACAAAATCAGCATTTTGATGCATTGTTCTTAAAACATGCCTTTTATAAACCGGATGGTCAGTTGCAATTCTAAAAATACCACCGGACTTTAAAATACGTTTAATTTCCTTCAGATTATCTGGATTAACAAAACGTCTCCCTGCGTGTTTTTTCTTTGGCCACGGATCCGGAAATAACAAATAGATTTTATCAAAAAAATCATCCGGCAGTGCCTTAAAGAGCAACCGCACATCATCATCAAAAACTCTGATATTTTGGACAGCATAATCACGAACATCCACGTTTTCCGGCAAATTATCGCCTTCTTTTAAGCCGCTGATAAGGGTTAAAAGATTAGCCACCCCATTTTGAAACACTTCAACACCGATATAGCCGTTTTGCGGATTTTTAAGAGCTTGCCCATACAAATGCTGTCCGTCACCAAAACCAATTTCCAAACAGATTTCTTGTTTTACCCCTCCAAACAAACGCTCCGCATCAAACACCGTTTCAGGTGTAACGCGCATTTGTGGCAACATATTATCCAATAAAAATTGCTTGGCTTTACGAACAACACGTCCTTTTCTGCGACCAAAAAATTTAGGAACATCGGGAATTTGATTAAAATTAAACATCGCTATCCATATCTTCCTTATCTTTAAGACTTGTCAACATCATAAGCAACGCACTGCGTGCCTTTGGCGGAAGCGAATAAAATGCTTTTAAAAGCATAACAGCTTCAGCCCCCTGCATCGGATCAGATTTATAGTCACTGTCATCTTCTTGCAAATAGCCTGTACTTCTTTTGGCGTTAATTCCCTCATAATCAGCGCAACCGTTAATTTTATCTGGTGTTAAACCGCTAAAGAAGTAATCAATATCCACTCCTAAAATATTTGCAATGGTATAAAGTCTACCGGCTCCGATACGATTAACACCTTTCTCGTATTTTTGAATTTGTTGAAAAGTAATACCTAATTTTTCAGCCATTTGCTTCTGACTAAGCTGCAACAACTTACGACGCGAGCAAATCCGAGCCCCCACAAAAACATCAACTGGTCCAATGCTTGTATCATTAGCTCCTTCGTTTCCGGCGTCATTTCCACCATCATCTCCGCCGTTATTATTTCCGCCACTGCCACTAGCTTTTTTTACAGTATCGTCCACTTCCTCGTTTTCGTTACCATCATCAAAAGGCTTTTTTTCCATATCGTTATTAACCGTATTATTTCCTTGATTTTTTGATTTCTTTTTACGTCCACGTGGCATTGCTTATCTCCTGAGTTATTAGTGAAACCGATATCAATGTCATACACTATTACTTTATAAGTTGCAATAACATTTTAAATCACCTTATGGTAAACTTTTTTATTCCTTATCTTTAGATGAATGTTTTGAAATAGCAACACCCAACAAGATGCATAAAATAATCATAAACAGCGGCAATAAATTACCATATCGGTTATAAAGGGTAGAATGAGAAAGTTTTTGAGGCAATTCCACATCAGAAATACCGACTTTATTCAATTCAATTCGGCCATACACCTCACCATTTGGAGCAATAACAGCACTAATGCCGGTGTTTGCACTGCGTACAACGGTAATTCCCTCTTCCACGGCTCTCATCTGTGCTGCCGCCAAATGTTGATATGGTCCGGCACTGATGCCATACCATCCGTCATTTGCCACAACAATTAAGAGTTCCGGTTTTTGCAGGGGGTTAACAACACCTTTCGGAAAAATGACCTCGTAGCAAACAGCGCCTCCCATAAGCGGCAATTCTGGTACTTGAATATTTTTAAATTTCTCACCTCTTCCCAAATCCCCCACGACGTTGGCAACCGGCTCCATAAAACGCGGCAAGTAATCTCTTAACGGCAAATATTCACCAAACGGAACCAAATGAGATTTATCGTAATAATCCCGTATATATCCCTGTTTATCAATCACAAACATAGAGTTAAACGGCACGATCTGCCCATTTTCCATTCCAACACGCAAGAGCCCCGTGATTAAAAAACCATTTTCAGGAATAGCCTCGGTAATCTCGCGCAAATGGACCGCATCTCTATCCAAATAAAAAGGACTTGCCGTTTCACCCCATACCACCAAACGAACATTATCAAGCGGCTTGCTTTTACTTAAATTGATATATTGATGGAAATTATCTTCGGCCATCTGCTTATTCCACTTAAAAGTTTGCGGAATACTGGGCTGAACCAAGCGCACACGAAAATCACCTTTTTGTAAAGGTTGATAGCCTAAAACAAAGCCGACTAATACCAACAGCGGAACAAAGATAAAAATCAGAGCCTTGCTATCAAACCGACAAGAAAAAATCTGCCTCACCCATATCGCCGCACCGGAAAGCATCAAAAGCAGCAACAAAGATAATCCATACGTTCCAACATAAGCCGCCCCTTGAATAAGCCGCGCATCAAAGCTCAATGCCGTACCAAGCAAATTCCACGGGAAACCGGTAAAAATAAAACTCCTTACCCACTCAAACACCACAAACACGCAGCAAAAGAAGAGCGCCTTTGCATAAATATTTTTCCCCCAGCTCAAAGCTAGCGCCGGCAACGCCCAAAACAGCGCAAAAAACGCCCCTATGGCAAGAAACACCGCCGGAACAAAAGCCAAAAACTTCTGCCCGTCTATCAGCAAGGCATTACATATCCAAGCAAAGCTAACCCCATAAAAAGAAAAGCCAAACGCATACGCCAACCAAAACAAACTCTTCTTGCTCCGATTCGGCTCAAACAACATCGCCAAGAAGAAAATTAGCGCCACATAACCGAAAACATTTGAAACAAAGGGCGGAAAGATAAATGCAGCCACGCCGCCACTCAAAAAAGCAAAACTTCCTTTTGCAACCTTTCCGCGCCACAACATCTGTTTCACAGATATATTGCTTATCCCTTGACTAAACATGAATTATTCATCCGCATCATCAGCATACGGATTCTCAATAGAGAACTGCTCCAAGATTTCCACCTCCAGCCCTTCCATTTCATCCGCCTCTTCATCTGTTTGATGATCAAACCCGAGAATATGCAAAAACCCATGAACCAACAAATGGCAATAATGCGCATAAACCGTGATATTCTTTTCATCTGCTTCGCGTTGCAGCGTTTCAAACGCAAGAATAATATCTCCCAAGTCCAAGCGCTCGGATTTATCTAACATATCCCAAAATTCATCATCATCAATATTAGCAAATGAAAGCACATTAGTGGGCTTATCCATACCGCGAAATTCTTTATTCAAGCGATGCACTTCATCATCATCACTCAGCGATACATTAACATCAAAGGTTTTGCTCAAATCTAAGAAGTCTATATCGGCCACTTCGCTGACATAGTTAAAAGCCAAATCTTTCAGCTCTTCCGCGACTTTAACCGCGTCAAAATCTACAGCTTCCGTCCAGAGCGGATTATCCACCGAAACGTTCAGAACAATATTACTTTTCATCATGTTCCTTTCTGCTCTTTTCCTCATACGCTTTAACAATTTTAGCCACTAACCCGTGACGAACAACATCATTGGCCGAAAAACTTACCGAGCTGATGTTGCTGACACCTTTTAAGGTTTCCAAAGCATCGCGCAAACCGGAAACAACGCCGCGCGGCAAATCCACCTGACTAAGGTCGCCATTTACAACCATGCGTGAATTTTCACCCAAACGAGTCAAAAACATTTTCATCTGCATTGGCGTTGTGTTTTGCGCTTCATCCAAAATCACAAAAGCATTAGAAAGCGTACGCCCGCGCATAAAAGCCAAAGGTGCAATTTCAATTTCACCTAAAGCAATTTTTTTATCCACCTGCTCAGCCGGCAACATCTCATAAAGCGCATCATAAAGCGGACGCAGATACGGATCAACTTTCTCTTTCAAGTCGCCCGGTAAAAAGCCCAAATTTTCACCGGCTTCAACGGCAGGACGAGATAAAATAATTTTATCAACGGCCCCTTCAATCATCATAGAAACAGCCAGTGCTACTGCCAAATATGTTTTACCCGTACCGGCAGGGCCTAAGCCAAAGACTAATTCATTTTTCATCATTTCGGTGATGTATTTAGCCTGTGTTGCTGAACGCGGATAGATATAGCGTTTTTTCGTTTTCAAAACAATTTCGCTCAAAGATTGTTTTTCATCATGAGTTTCCGCTCCGCCGCAAATGCGAACGGCAGCCTTAACTTCTTGTTCACCGATAACATGACCTTTGCTGGCTTTTTCATACAAAATATCAATAGCGGTTTTGGCATTATCCACATCATTAGCCGCCCCTTTAATGGTAATCTGATTACCAAAGCTCAAGATTTCAACATCCAACATTCGTTCAATCAAACGAATATTTTCGTCATTAACTCCCACAACCACTTTAAGCAACTGATTATTAAAGAGTTCAAAACTTAGTTCAGCCATATTAAAGTACCTCCCCGCTTAATGAATTTGTTGAAGCATCCGTAACCCGAACGTCAACAATTTTGTTGAGTAATGAATTATCGGCAGCTGCGTGCAAATTTTGCATATAAGGTGTACGCCCGACCAACTGCCCTTTGTGTCTGCCTTTATTTTCAAACAACACCGGCATAACCTTTCCGATACTGTCCTTATTAAATTTCGTCTGATAAGAAAACAGTAAATCTTGCAAAATCTGTAATCTTTCTTTTTTAACTTTCTCTTCAATCTGTCCATCCATAACTGCGGCAGGCGTCCCCGGACGACGACTATATTTGAAAGAGAAAGCCTGAATATATTTAACGCGATTAACCACATCCAGCGTCATCTGAAAATCTTCATCAGTTTCTCCCGGAAAGCCGACAATAAAGTCAGAAGACATGCCGATTTTTGGATTCGCCTCTTTGAGTTTATCCACCACGCGCAAATAATCATCTCTGGTATGGCGTCTATTCATCTTTTTCAAGATAGCATCCGAACCGGATTGGATAGGCAAATGCAAATAAGGCATCAACTTAGATATTTCCTTATGGCAACGAATTAAATCATCATCCACATCCGCCGGATAAGACGTTGTATAGCGAATACGCTGCAAACCGTCTATTTCCGCAATTTTATTCAAAAGATAAGCCAAATTACGCTCATGCCCCAGAGCATCTTCTCCGTGGTAAGAATTAACATTTTGCCCCAAGAGGTTAATTTCCAAGCTTCCCGTTTGCACCAAACGTCTGGCCTCTTTTAACACATCTTCCACCGGACGAGAAACTTCCACACCGCGCGTATACGGAACAACGCAATAAGTACAAAAGTTATTACATCCCTCTTGAATAGCCAAATAAGAACATCCGCTTTCGGATTTATTCTCCGGCAAGAAATCAAACTTAGATACCGCTGAAAATTCCGTATCCAAAAGTTGCTGCTGTCTTTGATGAAAAATAGCATCAACAACTTCTTTCAAGCGAAAATATCTGAGTGGTCCCAACGCAAAATCAACATATGGCGCCCTTTTTAGAATTTCTTTATCTTCGGCCTGCACCACGCAACCAGTCACCCCGATAATGGTGTCCAGCCCTTGAGCTTCACGTTCTTGTTTGATCAGATAGGCACGCCCCAAATCCGAAAAGACTTTTTCGGCCGCTTTTTCACGAATATGACAGGTATTAAAAATCACGACATCTGCGTCATGTTGATTTTGAGTTTTTTTCAACCCCATTTCTTCCAGCATCACCGCCATACGATTAGAATCATAGACGTTCATCTGGCATCCGAAAGTTTTAATATAATATTTCTTGACCATATTTTTTATACATAATCCTAAAGCTAACTATTATTGGCATCAAGTATACCAACAAACTTTAATTTTTTCAAACAAAATCTACACGCCCCCGATGATTTTAGCAATAAATGTTTTTTCTGTTGCAAGATAAGAGTTTTTCTGGCAAAATAGTTATAAAGGAGTAGAAAGAAATGTCAGAACACAAAACAATCAACAATCACCTCCAAATTGCCAGTCCGGAAGAAAAAGAAATATTCTTATCTACCCTCTGCACGCTAGCTCAAATTGACGGCAAGATAAAACCGGAAGAGATGGATTTTATTGAATCTCTCGGAAAAACCATGCATCTGGAATTAAAGCCGCAATTTTTCACCTGTTCGCCTAAAAATTGCCTCTCTAAAATAGGCTGTATCAAAGACCGCCGCCTAAGTTTGGAACTCATCAAAGATATGCTGACCATAGCCTATACAGATAATGACTTTTCCGATTCGGAAGGACACTTTATCTGCGACGTTGGGGATGCATTAAAGATAGAACCGCAAAAAATCGGAGAAATCAGTTCTTGGATTATAGACCACATCATCTGGTTAGAGCAAGAAGCTTTAATTTTTGAAGAAACAGACCGCAAAGGAGAATAAAGATGCCTTCAGAATATTCATCATCAACAAATACAACTTCATCCAACGACATAAATTACTATCTTGTTATCCAAAAATACTTAAAAAAACAATATCCGGATGTATCCAAACAAGAAGCGAATACTTTGTCGCGAGAAATTGTTTTTGCACCGGAAAACTATACCTCAAAAATTAATTCTGCTCCCAAACCGATTAAAGCACTGCGTGAAAATTTAGCCGATTTTATAGAACGCGATAAATCAAACAAAGATTTTATCCCTTATTCATTAGACGCCGAAATTGCCGATTTGATAGAAAAAAATAATTGCGAAACATCCTCCATGAATGAATACTATCGCTGGATATCCGCCACTGCTGACATTTTGCGTCACATGTCAGACGGAGAAATAACACATAGCGATGTAAGCGAGCGCAATGAATTCATTAATATGAGCTACGACCGCGAAGCAGAAATTTTGCTTTGTTTATCGTTGTACGAGGGAGCCGGAAAAGCAGCCAACAAAGCCAAAATGGATACCTTAAAATTTAAGTTGGCACGTTTAAGAGAGATGCGGAGCATTGTTCGTAACACCTCAACTCTGGTCAATTCAAAATCCAAAGAAGATCGCACCAAAATACAAGAATATTATGACTATTGCACAAATTTATTGGCACAAAAAGAAAATTATATTCCAAATTTTAACTTGATATTAAATTTAAATATCAATCATAGTAATGACGAAGATTTGGAAGAAGACTATTCATACATAAACTATTTGCGTCAGGCCGTATTAGAAATGATGCGAAGAATAGAAGAAGCTTCGAAAGAAAATCAACGCCCACAGCAACTGGAAAACGTAAACACATACGAAAACGAAACTGACGCAACTGAGCGTAATCTGGAAGTAGAACAACTTCTAAACAACGTTCAAGAACGAGAAGGAAGATAAATTATACATATTAAGGAGATAAACATATGGAAATTATGCTGGAAACCATACTCTGGTGCATAGAAGGCGTATTAGAATTATATTTCATACTGGCTGTCGTTAATGTAGCCCTATATTGGTGCATGCACTTCAAAATTATCGGCCAAGGAGGTGCTACCTTCAAAAAATTCTTAGCATTTTTGCATCAAATAACCGAACCGGTTTATGCCAAATTGCGTGAAAAAATAAAACCGGTATCAGGCTTTGACATTTCACCATACGTACTGATTCTAGCCCTTTTATTTGTACTGCACATACTAGAAAAAACACGTATGGTTTTAACCCCTGTGAGCGGGTCATAACAAGGGCGCAATGTATTACGAAAAAACACTTTCAGGTTATATAATAAGAGTTCGGGTAACACCGAACTCTTCTAAAAATATGATATCGGGAGTTTTCACCGACAGTAACAACCAAGATTTTCTAAAAATCAATCTGCGCGCCGTTCCGGAAAAAGGCAAAGCGAACCAAGAGCTGATACTTTTTTTAAGTAAGCTCTTGCATCTAAGCAAAAGTAGTTTTACGATACTAAGCGGTGAAACAGACCGCTACAAGAAGCTTCAAATCAGTGCAGAAATAAAAGACGCGACATCATTTGAAGCCCTGCTAAAGACTTTAGGACAAAATCAATGACGGCACAAATTTTAAACGGAAAACAATTGGCACAACAAATTCGCACCGAATTAAAACAAAAAATAAGCCTTACGCAAGCCTCTCCGTCATTATCTGTCATCATAGTCGGCAACGACCCTGCAAGTGAGATATATGTTCGTTCTAAAGAAAAAGCCTGCAACGAAGTCGGTATAAAGGTCCACACCTATAAATTAGCCGCAGACATCTCAGCAGCCGAGTTAAACGAACTGATTGACTTATTAAATAACAGCCACGATGTCAATGGCATCTTGGTTCAGCTTCCTCTTCCGAAGCATTTATCTCCTCAAGAAATTTTAACAAGGATTAAACCGGAAAAAGACGTAGACGGCTTTCATCCGCTCAATACGGGGTTAGTCCTTCAAAAGCAACCTTCAGCTTTTATTCCCTGCACCCCTAAA
Source organism: uncultured Alphaproteobacteria bacterium (assembly GCA_944392315.1). GTDB lineage: Bacteria > Pseudomonadota > Alphaproteobacteria > RF32 > CAG-239 > CAG-267. The sequence goes on from CALXWH010000015.1 coordinate 9,283, forward strand.
GGAATTCTCCGCCTCATACATAGCGTCAAGGGAGATTTAAGCGGTTTAAACGCTGTTGTCATCGGACGTTCTCACATAGTCGGCTTACCGGTTTCGCACCTGCTGCTAAATGAGAATTGCACCGTAACCATAGCCCACTCCAAGACCAAAAATCTACCTGATATATGCCAAAAGGCTGACATTCTGATTGCCTCCGTCGGCAAGCCGGAATTTATCACCAAAGATTACATCAAACCCGGCGCCATTATCATAGATGTTGGCATTAACCGCACACAAGAAGGCCTAAAAGGCGACGTTAAATATGGTGAGGCAATAGAAAAAGCCTCTTATATAACGCCGGTTCCCGGAGGTGTTGGCCCAATGACCATCGCCATGTTGCTAGAAAACACATATGAAGCATTTTTAAAACAAAATCGCTCTTAAAAAAGCTCTCTTTCTGCATTATATTGAATCAATCATAACCACAACGAGGAGAAGTTTAATGCGGAATCTGGGCAACATTTTTTTATACAACAACAATACAATTAACAAAGCCATCTATCATCAAGAATTAGAAAAGATGGGGTACTTTTTGTTTGACACCGATAATTTACACAAATTTACCCTCTACAACAAAGAGATTATACCCAACGTCATCTTGTTTGACTTTGCCTTCCATACACCATTAGAATATATAACATCTCTAGAAAACAAGTTTGAACGTTCATCTATTCCCATCATCGTCGTTAGCGAAGCTCCCCGCGCTTTAATTTATCATCCCAGCGTCAGTCATTACTTAAGCCATGAAGAGGCCCGAAAAAATCTGGAAGACATACTGGAGACCTATTGTGTCGGCAATAAAAGACACCATATTTTATACATCAATCTAAAGCCCTACGAGCGCTCAGACTTTGCCAAATCTGTGCAGGCTAGTGAATATTCCATCTTTGAAGTAAATACAATCAATGCCGCACAACTTTATATGAAGAAAAACACCCCCAATATAATTTGTATCAACTTTTTGCCGGCTCTCAGCAAATCACAAAAACTATTTTCTTTCCCCAAAACATTTTATGTGGACAACACGCAAAATATTAAGGAAATGGAACAATTTTTACATTAAGAATAAAAGCCGTAGTATAATTTCACAAAGAGAGAAAAGACATGGCTTTTAAAGATTTAACTCGTTCTATATATGACTATACTTTGAACTTAGCGGCCAAACAAAATGCTTTGACCTGGCTGTTTATCATTTCTTTTGTAGAGAGTTCTTTTTTCCCGATTCCGCCGGATATTATGATTATTCCAATGGTATTAGCAACCCCAAAAGAAGCCTATAAAATAGCTGGCGTTGCAACCATTGCCAGTGTTTTAGGCGGATATTTTGGATATTTCATCGGCGTATATGGATTTGAACTAATAGCCCGTCCTCTTTTAGAGTTTTATGGCTATATGGCACAATTTACAAAATTTGAAAACTATTATCACGAATATGGCGCATGGATTGTTTTTGGTGCCGGCATCACGCCTTTTCCATACAAAATCATAACCATTGCAAGCGGCGTTGTTCATTTGGATTTAGTCGTATTCACCATAGCGTCCGTCATCGCCAGAGGGATGAGATTTTATCTGATAGCATGGCTTTTAAAGCGCTTTGGCGACCCCATGAAAGTGTTTATTGAAAAGAATTTGAATTTACTTTCCGTCATCTTTTTATTGCTCTTAATTGGTGGATTTGCCGCCGTAAAATTCCTCTAAAGAAGAGAAGGTACAAACCCTAAATCCTGCATAAAAGCAGGATTTTTTTTTATAAACACTTGAGCAAAATTGATAAACTATCCGCCCCTATTTGTATCAAAAAAGAGGAGCTCAAGCCCCTCTCTTTTCAATCACATATCCACGCGTCTTAACGACCGGCTTTAATTGCCTCAATCAATTCATGCGTTGTCGGAATATGCCCGCTAGCATAAAGCGGATCTTGTCCAAAACGATAAACCTGATGCCCTGCAAAAAGCAAATTATCATCGGTTTTACCGTTATGACTGATATCAAACAAAGTCTTGTGAATACAATATGTACGCGGATCGCACATTTTACCTGTCGTACCTTTAGTTCCAGACCATGAAGAAAACTGACACTGTGATAGACATCCCAAACATTTAGCTCTGTCTTCTTTCATCGTTGTCCATTCTTGTGGTGTTAAAAAGACAACAGTTGAATCCGGCGTTTCCTGAATAACCGTAAATCCGGCTTTAATTTGATTATCAGCTTTCGCCAAATCAGATGCCTTAATAAACACCTCTTTGACATTACTCAAAGACAAAGGCGTATCAAATTCATCATCAGCTTCAAGCTTATAAGCAATTTCCCCATCCTTACGTTCCATCAAACGAGTAAGGAACTTATTTTTAATTGCCGAGGAATAAAATCCCGTCGGACTGAAACGTTGCAACACCACATCACCCGGTTTCGTATGCAACATAACTTGTTTCCAAGCATCGCTGATAGGACTTTCTGTCGTAATCATCGGTCTTGTACCGAATTGAAAAGCAACCTTACCAATCTCAGGGTTATCCAAATAATCCGTCCAATCGCTCAAAGACCAAACTCCGCCGGCAATAATAATCGGTGTTTCGTTTAAACCTAATTTATTAAGTGTATCACGCAATTCTTTAATACGGTTATAAGGATTTTGCGGCTCATTTGGATTTTCGGCATTAGATAAGCCATTGTGTCCACCGGCAAGCCATGGATCCTCATAAACAACGCCGCCCAAAAATTCGCTATAATTAGAATAAGAGCGTTTCCACAAAATCTGAAAAGCACGCGCGGATGAAACAATCGGATAGTAATAAACACCTTGCGCTGAAGCAATCTCGCCTAATTTATAAGGAAGCCCAGCCCCACAAGTGACACCGTGAATAAGCCCTTTTGCACCTTTTAAAACCTCTGTAATAACAGTTTCAGAATCAGCCAATTCCCACAATTCATTAACATGAATACGTCCGTTATCACCGGCAATTTCATGAGCAATTTGTGCCTGCGTAATACCGCCTTTAATAGCGCCTTTAATTAAATCTTCATGGCGCTCTTGTCTTTTCATACGATGAGAGCGCTCCAAAACCGGTTTCCCGTTTTCATCATAGTAATCTGCACTAACCAAAGAAATGGTACCAACGCAACCTTCTTTTGCAAAAGCTCCGCTGCTGCGCCCATCCGTACCGTTAATACCTTTACCACCTTCAATAATAGGGCAAACCTCTTTACCCGAGATAACAATATTCTTTAAATTTATCACAAATTTTTCCTTAAAATATCAAAAAACCAATACTTAATTTATAACAATAATTTTTAAAATGAAAAGTAGGCACTTAGAGGGTTGTTAGTATCCTCAAAGAAACTAACAGATTAAAATGCCTTAAACAACTTTGCCCAATCAATATCATTTCCGACCACAAGAGCAATAGCAACACAACAGTAAGTATATGTAATTAAAGCATTTACAGTTGTTCCGCCAATACGTCTAACCAAAAAGCGACGCCATTTTTTAACCATCCAGTGCAACAAATTAAGACTAATGATGCAATAAACAAGCTGCAAAGATATCCCCAGCTCGGCCAATGTTTCCTTATATCCAACGGCAAATCTCGGCAAAGATGTCACCAACAAACTATATAACATTACCAAAAAATAGGTTAAACGCATAGCTCTCTTTTCGTTCTGCATCCGTACCCATTTATCATGCTCCATACTTTCACGAGACAGTTTTTTGATTTCAAAACCGCGAATTTTGCGAGGCTCAGTTTTTTTCTCCTGAATAACTTTAAGATTAGCCTTTAATCTATCTTCAGCCACACATAAACCACACCCTTTATTTGTAAAATAAGCATGATTAGGATTCTTTTTGCAGTGCTTCAAATTTTTAAGCAGATAATCCAGCTCCATTTGCCACTCAACGGCAGTCGGTCTCTTTTGCCCCTTAACAAAAGCTCTGTCAAAAAGTTTCATTGTGCTCTGTGGCAAAAATTCATGAATACTGTATGGATGCGGCGCCTGGTATGAATCTCCCCACATTCCATAAGCATAATGATATTGCTCAATCCGCTCCTGAATAGATAAAGCACTGTCGGCATTTTTCTTCACCACCCCGGAAAACGGATGAATACCATTATTGAGTAACTTAAAAATAATCACCGCCAACGCAAACTTATCTTGTTCCTCTCCCATTTCTTCACAAGATTGCGTCATCCCTTCCGGATAGATATACTCTTCGCTGACGAACTCCGCCGGAAACCGTGCCTGTTCTCCTTGAATAGAAAAACCATCACAGTCAAACATAGCCACTGTCATCGTTTTTTTATAAATAGATACGTTAGCCGGCTTCAAATCAATAATATAGTGCCCATATTTATGCAAAGACGCCACCATCAGCGCCACATTATACGCCGCCATCACACGATATTCATACTTATCGCTCAAACCCAGTTTTGCCCGTACGGCTCCCTGCATCAAATGATCCAAAGAAACGGCCGCCGACGTATCAATAAACGGCATCATATAACCGACGCAATACCCCTCATCATCCTCCAAAATAGCTTCCGGCCATGCAATCTGCACATATTCAACACCTCCGGCCGTTACGCTTGGAATATTGGGGTTATTCATCACCATCGCTTCCAATTTTAAACGATTCGTATTACTCTTTTGCCGTTCGTGAAAAATTTTAGCAACCTTTTTAGGTTTCCCGATAATTTCATAAATCTTACCGGCAGCCCCGCCTTTATTGAGGAGTTTACCGAGAGTAAGCCGCTCAAAATGTCTATCCGCAAAAATCGCATTAAACTGCAATTGCGGTTCTGTAGATGGTATCGTTGCTAAAGAAACAGCGTCTGTACTCATAATCCTACCCACAAAAAAGTTTTATCATCGGAATTTAATTTTTGCGCTTGCTTGGTGTTAAGCGTATTATTCAAAGCCTTAAGAGCCTTCGTTTTGTTTTGTTCATTTTTAAGATAACGATTAATTGGCTCAATAAAACCATTTTTAAGTTCGCACATATCATCAGAAAGTGCAAAATTAGTCACGCCGTCGGTCATCAAAAAAAGCGCTTCAGCTTTTTCAATCGGCGTAAAGCGAAGACAATCCGCCCAATTTTTCATAGTATAAAAATACGTTTCGCAAGAAAATGAACCATTTGCCGGCCGTGAAAGCGTATATTTAATTTTTTGAGCAGATGTGTCAGAAACGGCTCTGTCCCCTTTCACCGTATGCATGGCAATACCGGCGCCATCCCCGATATGAAAAAAGATGCCTCTGTTTTTATGATAAACAACGCCAACCAGAGTAGCCGAAAAATTCAAAATTTCTCTCTCTGATTTAGACTTATTAAGACGATGAATAACCAATCTGGAACGAGCCATATTAATCGCCTTAATCACAGCTTCTTTTGTGTCTTTAAGCGGCGTATTGATTAACACATTGACCAACGTTTCGCAAATAATTTTAGCGCCGATTTTTCCATAAACGGCAGAGCCCGCCCCATCAGAAACAACTGCAACCAATTTATTGCCGGAGCAAGCATATTGATAAAAATCCTGACAAGGCTTTTGTTTAGCCAGATGCAACCCGCCTGTAATTTTAGTAGCAATAACCCGAATTGACCTAGGCGTTTTCTTCATGCCAAGCCTCAATATCATCCAAAATATCAGGCATATTCGGCGCAGCTCTGGAAACACAAGACACACTGCGAGAAAGCCACAAGAAGAACTCTGTAAATTTCAATCCGCTCAAGCGTTTTGGCGGCAAGAGTGAAAATTTAGCCAATTTCTCCAAATTAGCCCCTTGCGTACCCACCGCATGAATAACAACTTTTTTATTTTGCTGTGCTTCACGACATTTTGCTGCAGCCAATTCCCAACCATAGTCTGTCGGTTCACCATCGCTGATAAGGAAAATCCATGGTCTTTTAGACGTAATACCACAACTGTCATACAAACATTTCTGTTCTTCAATTTTGTGTAAAGCCAATTCCATAGCTTTGCCGATAGGCGATAAGCCGGATGCTTCCATAACCGGTGCAGTAAAGTTCATCGCATCCACCCAATCAGCCGAAATTTCAGCATCATCTTTACCATAGGCTTTAATCACCAACAACTGCACTCTTGAGCTGGCATCAATATCTTCTTTAAGTTCTCTCTCCAGCGCCTGCAAACCGGAATTAAGTTGTTTAATCGGCTCACCACGCATAGAACCTGAACAATCCAGCACCAAAATACAAGGTGTTCTTTCATTAGCATTTTCAGCAAATTCCACATAAGGAATCATAACATCGGAAAAATCTTCTTTACTTTCCATAACATCCCCTCAAAAAACGAAGACTAATAGTGTCTCGGATAAGAATGCGGATACCCGCTTCCTTTAATCGGTTGGTTTGCAGAAATTCTTCCGCAAGCACTTACATATAAGATGGAAATAAATACTGAAAAAATCATTAAAAATTTAACTAAATATTTCATTTTTTAACCTACACATTGAATAACACCTAAAATCAGTTTATATGAACGAAGCATAAAGTACAAAGTTGAAATAAAGTAATTAACAGGAAAAAGCCCAATGAAATCTTTAATTTACGCGATCGCACTAACTTTCATAATCACCCTCACCGCCCACGCATATAGTGGTCCCAAAGGTTTATACGTACTGGAATACCCCGTTAATATGCCGGATGTTTCTCTGCAATCAGAAACAAATGAAACCGTTCATTTATTAGATTCTAATGCTGACCTAACCATATTGATATTTTGGTCACAAAGCTGTTTTCCATGCTTAAGAGAGATGAAGCGATTAGAAAAATTTTATCCTCAAGCTTTAGAAGACAACATCAAAGTCATGCTCGTCTCACCGGCTTCAGAATGGCGTAACAATAATGAAGAGCGCAAATTTTTAACCAAATATGGCGCCCCGACACTTCCGTTTTTTAACGACCCAAATAACAAACTCTCATTAAGCCTAGGCATCGGTTCCACCCCCTACACGGTGATAATGAACAAAGAGGGCAAAAAAGTTGCCACCATCCAAGGTGAAGCCGATTGGAGCTCAAGTAAACTCTATAAACAAATCAAACAACTGATAAAAGCCGCACCGAGTGCCCCTCTCTTAAGCGAGCCACACGGATATTCTAATCTCACCAATGCTCCGCTGAATTAAGAAACAGACAAAACAAAAAAAGAGAGTGTTCCAAAGAAACACTCTCTTTTACTTTTCAATCTGCAAAGTTTAGTGAATTTCACACTCTTTTTGGTTTTTACCTTCAGCCGCATATTTTTCCAACACAACCGCAGCTTTTTTCGGCATGGATAAACATCCTGGTCCGCCGATACACCCACCTTCACAACACATAACTTCCAGCATATTGCAGCCGTTATCCAAACCTTTAGCCGCATAACGCTTCAAGTTTTTAACTTCTTCCTTAGTCAAGCCGTTAATTTTCATCGGACGATAGTCAGCCCGCCCGTCAATTAAGTTTTCAACCGCAGCAGCCACACCGCCTGAAATAGCATAACGACGAGATTGTAAAGAAGCCTCATCGGCAAAAGCAGAAGCTTCCAAAGAGTTGATATCAATGCCTTTAGCATCAAACATGGCCTGCACATCGCCAAATACCAACACATAATCAACATTAGGGTTGTTTTCAGCCTCAATACGTTTAGCCAAACATGGTCCAACAAACACGGAAACCGCATCCGGATAACGTTTTTTCAAAACTTCAGCCGCATAATACATAGGGCTTCCGGTATTAGAAACAAATTTTGCAATTTCCGGAACATGAACTTTTGCCGTTTTCACATAAGCCGGACAGCAAGATGTCGTCATAAACGGCGCCCCTTCTTCCATTCTTTCCACAAATTCAGCCGATTCGTTTTTAGAAGTAAAGTCAGCCCCATAAGCCACTTCAATAACATCATCAAAGCCTAACGCTTTATAAGCCGCAATCACTTTACCCAAATCATTGCCAAACTGCCCCAAAATTGCCGGAGCAACCATAGCTACAACCTTTTTATTCGGATTTTGAAGCGCATTCAAAACATCAATCATCTGAGAATTATAAACGATTGCGCCAAACGGACAAGACTGCAAACATTTACCGCAAGAAATACATTTTTCAATATCAATTTCCTCACGACCGTCAGCATCTTTTTTAATTGCATCCACCGGACAAGGATCTTCGCAAGGTACTACAGATTTATGAATAGCACCATACGGACAATAAAGAGCGCACAAACCGCATTTAATGCATTTATCCTGTTCAATAAACGCCTTATCTGTAACAGTAATAGCTTTCTTTGCACAATTGAGCTCACATGGACGAGCCACACACCCCTGACACATTGGAGTAACTTCAAACGTTTTAGAGCGACAAGCATTACAAGCCCCTTTAATAACCGATAAACCGGCACGAGCAGCTTGTGTACGAGCCAAAGCCTCTTGAGCAAATTCCTTCAAACTCCGATTCGCATCAACTTCTTGGGGCAAAAATCCCATAGCCGCCAAAATTTGTCCTTTAAGAGCGGCCTTTTCAGCCTCCGGATTATGGCGAAAACTCTTATTAGCCACCAATTCATTTAAAGCATCTTCAATATCATCAAGCCCAGTTTCCACAAAGGATTTAGCCACTCTTTGCATCACTTCGGCACGAATATACGCTACATTATTTTTTGCAGTCAGCATCAAATACCTCTTTACTGATAGATTACGAATAAAATTATTATACCGCGAAATGTATAAGATTTCATAAAAAAAGCAAGCAAAAAGCGTCTATTGGCATATTTTTAATTCCAAATGCACTTTTAGCTTGACGGATAGACAAAAAAGCATTAAAACAGGAGCATCAAAATAATTTTATGTTCAATTTTTAAATAAATAATTATGGGAAGTTTTAATTATGGCGAGCAAACCTTTGATGTACTGGATTACGGTGTTGAAACTAGCACCCCTCGCCGCAAATACACAGAAGGCCCTCGCGTTTTTGCAAACCGAGCCGATGAAGAAATGAAAAAATTAAGTGCAGAAGACCTAATTCATCCGTTTATTACGGTATTCTCAGATAGTGGATTCACACTTCATACAGGTGAAAACAAAACTCTGTTGCGCTTAAGCCTAGCCGGACAAGATTATATCTGCCCCATCAACATCAAGCGGATGATATTCTGCATCACTTCGGCCGTATATCACCAAGCCAACGGTTGTTACAAACTAATGTGGAAACAAGAGCGATTTAAATCGGATGGTCTACCGGTATTTTTAAACCGACCTCTGCTTGAAAAAGCCTTTCGCAGTCTCTACAAACAAGTAGAAATCAAACTGGGAGCTTTGGCAGAAAAAAGCTTAAAAAGCATTGCCTGGCAAATCAGCACTGAAAAAGGTACTTTTTACGTTTTGTGGCACAATGGCTGTATCGTTGAAAATTCGCCAGAGCTAACATTTACTGAAAAAGAATTTTCAGAGATGAAACGCACTTATAAAGTACTACGCTTTGGACGTTGCCCGTGCACAGATGAGGTATACCGCATTGTTTGCGCATAAACCTTTTGTACAATAAAAAACACCCGAGAGATTAAATTCTCTCCGGTGTTTTTTTATACTCATTTTTTAAGTCAAACTAGAAATTACTCTGCATACCGACAATACCGATATAATCCGTAACTCCTTTTTCACCATCCGCATTAAACCGAGCCTGAATTTTCCCCATCAAGCTCAAATCTTCTTTAGGTTCGCCTTGATAATACAAACCTAAATCATACTCTTTTGCCTCTGGCGTTAAGGATGTGGTCAACTTGTTCATGTAGATTGTATCAGAATAATTATCACGTCCGCCGGCATACATCAATGACGCTCTTCCTTTAACAACCGAAAGCGGTGACGAAAAACTCAAACCAACCTTATCCTTAGCATTCAGTTTATACTCTCCGGCAACCATAAAACTTTCTGTCTGCAAATCAGAAATAGCCAACATCGGCGTATCAGCTCCTTGCGTATAGCCGCGATAATACGCCGCAATCAACGAAAGATTTGGCGTCAAATTTAATGCCGCTCTAATACCCATATAGTAGGTAGAGCTGTCTTTAATTCCAAAGCCGCCCGTACCGTTCATACCAAGCAGTGCATCATTTTCCATCAACATACCGCCCATCGTTGCCAATTCAAGATAGTCCGTCATATTAAACGAATATTCACCCGAAAAAGCATAAGAGCGTTCCGTAAAGGAATGATTATCCTGCTCATAATCCCGTTCGTACAGACCGTTTTCACCGGTTTGCAACGCCAACTTAAATTTAGAAGTATCGCTTAACTTCATCGTATTTTCGGCTCCATAGGCTTCGTTCATCGCCAAATACGGATTATTAGACGGTGTTAAAACACTATCCGGTGTATCATATTTGCTGTTTTGAGCATAATAAAAGCGTGTTTCTCCCGCATCGGTTTCACTCACCACTTCCATAGAAGCCAAATTTGCTTGCCCGCCATTATTCAAACTTTCGCTGGATGTAAAAGCAAATCCCGTCTTTTCATCTTTAACAGTCTTCTTTGCTCCTCCCATAGCCATTCTGGAAACGGCATTACGGAAATTTGCATTAGAAGCGTGCGTTTCATTAACCAAATTTTTCGTATCATATTCAAACGGACGGTTAAGGGCATCAAACGCCGTAACAGTTTTTGGCAACGCTTTCAAAATTTTATTCTGCATAGAAGAAGAAAGCGATAACTTAGAAACCCCAACCGGCGTTAAAGAATCAAACGATGAAGAAGAGGCCAAACGCAATCCATCAATCGGCGTTGTGACTGCTGCTTCCAAATCAAGCGCACCTTGCCCATATTTTTGGTCATTAGCATACTCACCTTCATCATTAGCTGTTTCAAGCAAGATATACGCTACATTTTGCGCCGAAAGCCATGGATAATACCCCATAAGCAACGCAATACTTCCGGAAACAACCGGCGTAGACATAGACGTTCCCGTATCCGGAAAGACGCCATCCTGAACAGCCCCTGTTGATACATCTTCCGTTCCTGGCGCCGCCAAACAATATCTGGAAGCCGAACCGCACCAGTTAGCGTATGATGTATCCAAATATCCTGAAGGCGCATTAGCATCTCTCGTAGAGTAATCCAAGGCTGTCACCGCCAAAAATGGCACTTCATATTTTCCAGGTCCGTCGTAGCCATATAAAGACAAATCTAACCCACCAATACCAGCATATTTACCAGGTTCAGTCTGACCTTCATTTCCAGCAGCCTGAACCCAAACGCCCCCATTATTAGCAACATGAGCATAAGCCCTCATGGTATCCATATCTTGATAAAGCAATTGTTTAGCATCAGTAGCATTGTCGTCAGCTGTAGATGCAGAGCCCCAACTATTGCTAAAAACTCTAACACCGTCTTCATCAACCATTTTTTTAACTGTATCAGCCAAACCTGAACTTAAGTCCCAACTGACGGCAACAATTTCACCATTTTCAAAGGCAACACCATGACTTCCTTCATCATTTTTATTAGCTGCAATCAACCCCGCCACATGCGTACCATGGTTTAAATCAGCAACAGCATTCCACAAAGAATATATATCATTAATGTCTATTGCATTGGCATAATCAGACCCCGGTGTAGATCCACCGCTTCCGTTCATCACCGTAAACTGATCCAAACTCAATCCATATGCTTTCAAAGCATCGTCTAGCTCTTCATATGTATGAGAAAGAATAGTTCTATTATCTGTCGCATATTCCCGCGATATACCCCAAGCACCCTCATCTGTCATATATTGAGCACCAACAATATAGTATTTATCTCCCTGCTGGAAAATATAAAAATGCTGTGTCGGACTAGCCATATAGCCACGAATATTTCCCATATTGTTATATGGGTTAAGGTCATAACCACCCACAATTTTTCCATCTAAATCTTTATTGGTATAAACACCGGTATCAATTACCCCGACTTTAACCTTTTCAAGCGGAGCATCCGAGTTAGCCTGATGACTTATCAGCTCACCGTTTTCACCTTGAGTATACATATAGCTATAGGCGCCAGCGGCTTTAATTCCCTCTAAATAATTACTGTTATTGTACTCTTCCGTTCTAAAAACATCTGCAGAAATAGTAGGCGCTGTACTTGGATCAGAAGGTAAATTTCCGCTATCATCTCCGCCACTGCTGTCGCCACCGCCGGTATCGCCGCCACCGCTACCCTCTCCGGTACCACCACCGGTATTGCCTCCGCTTGTGTTACCATCACTGTGGCTTCCGCCGCCACCGCCGCCGCCACTAGCTAGAGCAGCCACACCACCACCAACGGCAAGAGCACCCAGCCCCCACCATAAATAATTATTTCCCGAATCATTTTCAAAAGAAGAATTAGCGGTTCTTCGTCTTTGATTAGCCTGAGCTTCACGCCGTGCATATTGTTCTTTTTCTTCATTAATTTGTTTCACGCAAGGATGATGAGCATCAGCCCCATAATTTAACAACAATTCCTGTGCAGCCGCATCATCATAACGCATCGCGACACAATAAGCCGTATCGCCAAAGCGGTTTTGCATATTAACAGCACCGTTATAGCGAGCAAGACGCTGAAAAAAGCTATAATTTCCCTGTCGTGCTTGACGATAAATTTCATTTGCGGTAATGGTATAGGCCTCAACCGTATTAGAATAAAAAGCAACGCCGCCCAATAACGAAACAGCAAACAGCAAAGATTTATTTTTAATGGCCATACAAAATCTCCGGGCACAATATATAAATAACATGTTATACACCGACTCTACCCGAAAAAAACTAAAAAACCTTTAATAAGAACAATTTGTACCCAAATTATCTTTGCAAAAGTGCAATAATATCCACATCAGCCGGCGGAAATTGAAACAAAGACAGCTCCTGCGGTGTAACCCACAAAAGTTTTTGATGCACCAACGCCTTAAGATTTTGCGGATCCAAGAGCTTTGCTTTATAGACCATAAGTTTAAACTCGCCATGTGGATAAGATTTGGTAACCGATAGCAAATAATCGCCAACAGAACATTTCACATCCAGTTCTTCTTTGATTTCGCGCACGATACACTGTTCAACCGTTTCGCCACTTTCTTGTTTTCCACCGGGAAACTCCCACAATCCGGCCAAATCTTTGCCTTCCGGACGTTGCCCGATAAGAATTTTCCCTTCATCATTGGTAATAATCGCCGTACCTACGATTTTCATAATTTATCCCCAAATTTAAATAAATATTAAACATTTACCCCGAAGACTACAGGAAACAGAGCGAAAAGGAAAAAGAATGTTCGGATTTTTCAACAATAAAGTTTTTGACAAAGGCTATCTTCCGGAATATGAAGGGCACGAAATCTATTACCAACAAATGGGAAATCCTCAAGGTGAACCCGTCATTTTTTTCCATGGCGGCCCCGGTGGACAGTGCAAAAAAAGCCACGGCCGTTATTTTAATCTAAAAACGCAGCGTGTCATTATGTTTGACCAACGCGGTGCAGGACTTTCCAAAGCCGAAGACATCATTTCTTTAAACGATACCAAACGCCTGGTAAAAGACGCCAAACGTTTATTAGAATATTTGAATGTCACAGAACCGGTAATAGCAGCCGGTGGCTCATGGGGTTCCACCGTAGCTCTGCTTTTTGCAGAAAAATATCTGGAATGCGTCAAAAGGATTTGTATCTACGCCGTCTTTTTAGCCCGCCGCGAAGATATGGAATGGATGTTACGAGACAGCGGTCTGTTTTATCCGGATTTATTGGAAGAAATTCGTCACCAAAGCGAAGGTGAAAATCCCTACACGCACTATGCAAAACTGATATTTTCAGATGACCTCGGTTCAATTCAAACCGCCGTCAAATATATGGTGCATTATGAATATCAACTAGGCAAGTTAGATGCCGGATTTAAAGAAGTTGCCCTAGACAACAACATCATCAACGCCGCGCGTATTAGCTTATATTATGCAGCCAACCGCTACTTTTTAACCGACAATGAAATCCTCAAGAACATAGATAAGATAAAAGAAATCCCCACCACCATAATTCACAATCGCCTAGATATGTGCTGCCCTCTCAAAGGTGCATGGGATTTGTACCGTTCTTTAGATAATGCCCACATAGAGATTATTGCCGATTTGGGCCACGTTGGGGATAAACTAAGAAAAGCCTACCGCAAACAATTTGATAAATAAAAAGAGGGCTAAACGCCCCCATAAACAAGATATATAAAAGTCTCTCCGCATAAGCAGAGCATATGAACACTAAAGCGCACACCTTACGCGCTACGTTCCAAAAAATTCATTTTAACCACTTTAGCGGCTTCCGGCTCAGCCAAGAACAAGGCGCAAGCCCCATATTTTTGCTGTTCCTCTTTAGAATATTGCCGTTCAATACGCAAGCGTATCTCTTCACGACTGCTATAACCAATCATTTCCGGCGGCAACATATCTATAAGCGTTTTAAAATCCTGAAAAAGGGCAATCCCCTTAACTTCACGCAACAAACAGCTTTTAGTTTCCGCGTTAACATACTCAATCGTATCACCCACATGAATATTATGAAATCTTTTGAGATAAAGGCGCAAATCAATTTTACGCTGACCACCCAAAATTTTGTGATACGCAAAAGGATATACTTCTATCAAATGTTTCATGACACATACCCCTTCTATTCAAACAACACACCTCTATTGACACTTAATATATATCCTGAAAAAATTTAAAGCGCAAGTTTTTTATACATCTGGGTATGTATAATTATTTCCCCTAAAATTTTTTATTTGACGATTCCCTCAAAATGTGGTATGGTAATAATGTTTTATTATAGATATATCTATTATTAGGAAGTTTGTTTTCATAGTTATTTAGTGCTGTGATTTTCCTGATTAGTATCTGTAGTTTAACCTACCCATTTTTCTTCGGTAGTTCAAAGGACAATCACTTAAACATTATATATATGAAAACAAAAATTTCAGTGCTTTTAGGCATAATATTTGCCATTTGCGCATTCAGTATTAACAGTATTTCATCTGAACCTTGGGCAGATGAATGGGCTGTTTTTTTCCAGGGGTGCATCTATGCTCTGGAGAGTAGTGTTATCACATTCGGTGTCACTTATGTGGCGCTGTATGTATGGGAGAACTTTGCTCCCCATCGCTACGAAAAATTTATGAAAAAACTTTCCTCAAAAGTAGAAGAAATTGCCAACTCTGCCTTTGATGAATAACTTTTCGCACCTTGATTTCCCGCTTTTTAAGCGTTTCGGATTTCAAGGTGTTTTTTTATGTGAAATTCTCTATCCGCCTCCTGCAGGGCTTAATGATAATCCCCTGCTCCTTTCCTGCTTAAATAAGCTAAATCACTACGCGCATATACCACAAAAAAGAGATGCCATCAAACATGACATCTCTTACTCATAAAAATCCTTAAACAAAGAAACTTATTCAGCTTTTTTAGCAACCTTTGCCTTTGGAGCCTTTTTTGCTTTAGTCTCTTTTTTTACAGCCTTAGCTTTAGGAGCCTTTTTTGCTTTAGCTTTAGGTTCCTTTTTAGCCTTAGCGCTCTTCTTTTCTTTTTTAGCTACCTTTTCAGTAACTTCCTTCTTCGGACGACCGCGCTTTTTAGCCACACCATCTGCCTTAGAAACCGCTTTTTTCTTTGTCTTCTTTTTACCCTTGTTTTCCTTCAACTCTGCTTGTTGTTGAGAAATCAACATAGCCTTTTCCAATTCTTTCTCAGAGCAAAGGCCCACAGCCATCGGGTTAATCGGGCGCAAATTAGCCATATTTCCATGACTACCTTCACGAATAGAGGCGATAGTCGGCTTGGTTGTACCGATAAGTTTGCAAATTTGCGAATCAATAACTTCCGGACAATTTTTCAGAATCCACAAAATAGCATTTGGTTTTTCAGCACGTTGTGTCGGAGAAAGAACTTTCTTAGCCTTAGCGTTTCTTTCTTTAACATTTTTCTCCAACGGTGTAGCCACCAAACGAGCATTTTCATCAGCCTCGCAACGTTGAATTTCTTCCAACGTCAACTGTCCGTTAGAAATAGGGCTAACCCCCATAATATTATAAGCAATATCGCCATCGGCAATAGCCTGAATTTCCAATTCATGCAATTCACAAAAGTCTGCAATTTGTTGAAAAGTGAGGGTAGTATTTTCCACCAACCAAACTGCAGTAGCTTTAGGCATTAAAGGCGCTGTCATTTCATCATCCTTTCTATATAAATAAACCCCAAATTTGATTATAGCGTAAACTGTTTTTATAGGAATACAAGCGATTTTAAGTGTTTTCTACACAAACTTTACACAAGCGCCCAATAGCAGAATACACGTTTACGCCGCCCCTGTCATTTTCCGAGTAAAAGAAAAGCCTGTAAAACACAGGCCTTTAACTTGTTGAAAGTTCAAAAATAACAAATTAATTAGCAGCTTTTTTAGCAACGAACTTAGCAAATTTGTTATTAAACTTACCAACTTGACCGCCAGAATCGACAACACGTTGAACACCTGTCCAAGCTGGATGAGACTTCGGATCAATTTCAAGTGTCATAGTAGCGCCTTCTTTGCCCCAAGTTGACTTAACTTTCTTCTCTGTACCATCTGTCATTACATAAGTAATTTCATGATAATCAGGGTGAATACCTTTTTTCATTATTATCTCCAAAATTAAACTTCACTAAAAATTTACGGTTCTTATACACTACACTTTTATAGATTGCAAGTACATTTTTGTAAATTTTTAAACTTATTTTAAAATTTTAGCAATTTTCTGGCTCAAATTAAAGCTTGCGGCCATCAGATTACCGGAATTCAAAACCATCGGCAAATCTTCCGTACGCGTATCATCTTGCTCCATATCCAAAACAAGACCGCCCGCTTCTTTAACGAGCAAAATCCCTGCGGCAATGCTAGCAAGCATAGAAGATGGCGCAATAACCCCATCCAATTTACCTGCCGCCACATAAGCCAAATCCAGAGCAACCGCCCCGCTGATACGAACATCTTTACAAAGCATCAAAGAATTATTGATAATCTTTGCTGACAATTCCGCATCATTGGCATTTGGCTTAACTGCAACCAGCGCACCTTCCAACTCTTGCCGAGCGGCAACACGCAAGCGTTCGTGGCTTCTAAATCCTTCCTTAAAAGCGCCCTTTCCTTTTTCAGCAAAGAACAACTCATCACGAGCCGGATTATACACAACAGCATCCAAAATAGTCTGTCCGTCAATCAACGCCACAGAAATAGCAAATTCCGGATTACCGTGGGCAAAGTTAGCCAAGCCTTCAATACCCGACACAGCGAAGTACATACCTTCCTGCGGTGTTTTTTGTCCACCAAACACAACCGGTACGATAGGCATAATTCTGCCGATTTCGTTTTTAAGTCCTTTTTGGATTTTATCAAAAGCGATTTTCGTAAAATCCATACTTCCCTTAACGGAATTTTGTAAACGCTCAATTTCGCTAAAATCACGATTAAGGTTGATAGAAGCCTTTTTAACCGCATTAACGATATTAGTGAGCATTGGTGAGATATAAGCCATTATTTTGCTCTTTCAACATAGTTAGCTTCTTCGGTTCCGACAACAATTTTTTCGCCTGCAGCAATAAACGGCGGTACGTTGATACGCATACCATTATCCAAAACAGCAGGTTTATAAGAAGAAGTAACGGTTTGCCCTTTAATAACCGGTTCAGTTTCAACAACGGTACAAACAACCTGTTGCGGCAATTGAACAGAAATCGGTCTGTCGTTAATATGAGAAATACGAACAACCATACCTTCTGTCAAGAAAGGTCTAGAGTCGCCCAAGATATCTGCTGGCATGGAGAACTGTTCAAAAGTTTCGTTTTCCATAAAGTTCAAGCCGGTACCATCTTCAAACAAGAACTGACAATCTTTATCTTCAACCATCATTTTTTCAACAGTATCTTCAGTTCTGTAACGTTCGTTAGTTTTAGTTCCTTCTTCAACAGACTTCATTTCAACCTGCATAAAAGCGCCGCCCTTACCCGGTTTAATGTGTTGAGCTTTAGTAATGGTCCAAGGTTTTCCTTTATATTCAATAACCCAGCCAATTCTGATTGATCCGGCTAACTGTTTCATTTATTTGTTCTCCATATTTACAATGTTAATATTCAACAACAATTTTCGTACAAGCCCTCAAAGAAAAAATCTGAGAGCTCCACCTGAGCGACAAGATAGACCAAAAATTTTATTTTGCAACAAAAATCGTAATTAGACAAAATTTTCCTCTTGCACGAATACGAAATATATGCAACACTAATTAACAAAAAAACGGCCGTTCCACACAGGAACCGCCGTTTTTTATTTGCTCAAATTTAACAACCAAACTTAACTTTCATTTTATCACAAAATCCGTTCGCAAATTTTCCGCTGGAACACCATCTTCCATAATCCACGCCGCTGATTGGATAAGGAAAAAGTCATTATACCAATCCGTCAGTTCTTGAACGTTTTCAAAACCGTCTTTCCAAACTTTAAAAATAATAAAATCCGGTTCAACTTCAGAAACAATCATACTTTCATGCCGACGATTGCGTGTAAACAAGCCCACAAATTTCCGCTTACCGAGTTGTTTACGCACATCGGCCATTTTTTCCTTCAATTTTTCGGCGCCCAAATCCAAAATCACGCCATCAGCGTCATATTGCTTAGCTTTTTCAATAGCCTTATCACCATAAAACAAAACCACCCGATTTTCAGCAACAGCCTTTTCCACAAACTTCCGACAATATTCCGCATCAAGTGTTGTCGCTAAAACAAAACACTCCTCATCCATTTTATCCAAAATCTGCGGATTTTCACTATCCACACGTATAATAAACTTTTGCATAAGTCTTTTTGCCTCTTGTAAATCCAATGTTTAAGCCTTAATAATATAAAGAACTATCACATTATTTTTAGAAACGGAAGTTAAAAATGGAATCAAATACAAAATATTTTCCACAAACCCGCGCAGCTCTGCAGTCTTTAAAAGAAACCGCCGCATTGCTGGATGAAGCTGCAAGCGAAAGCACTGCTAAAAATAATGAATTAAATGAAAAGCTGACAACTTTGCGCCAACAAATCAATGAAAAAGTTTCGCGTATAGATTCTGTAATAGAAACCCTAAGCAAGGCGGTGAAATAATGGCACAAGTAATCATCACCATCAACTACCGCGAATATGCAATATCCTGCGACAACGGGCAAGAAATCCAGATTATGAAACTTGGCCATATGTTGGATGAAAAAGCAAAATCGCTGATTTCTGCTTTAGGACATATTAACGAAAATCAACTTCTGGCGATGGTCGGATTATTGCTGGCTGATGAACTAAGCGAGCTTAAAAAAGCCTCTTCCGCGCAACCGACACCAACACCGGTTTCCCCCCCTACAGCACCTGCCATATCTGAAGCAGACCTAGCTCAGCTTGACAGTGAAATAGCGCAAAACATAAATTCTTTAAATGAAGCAATAAAATCTGTTGCAACCAAGTTAAAATCCGTATAATATGACATATATAAATATGGGACTGCCCCTCGCGTAGAAATCCGCATGTCTTCCGGGCCAACACTATTCATTAGGGAACTGTCTCTGACAAGATCGTGGTCTTGTTATATGGTGCCCACCTTATCTTGCGGGTATCGGATAGAATGAACTGATTTACGGTGTGGGCGGTCCGCCTTTTTTATAAACACACAACAAGGATATGGAACTGTTGAAAATATTATACTGCGGCGACATAATCGGACGAGCCGGCCGAAACGTTATCATCAAACACATTAGAGAAATAAAAGAAAAATACGCGATAGACGGCGTCATTGTTAATGGCGAAAACGCCGCCCATGGTTTTGGCTTAACTCCATCAATTGCCACCGATTTATTAAACGCCGGCGTAGACGGTATCACCACCGGCAACCACATCTGGCAGCAGCGAGAAATTTATCCTTTTCTTGACCAAAACAAACAAATTATCCGCCCTTTGAATTATCCTGAAACTCTCCCCGGCAAAGGCTGGCAAATCTTAAATATCAATGGCAAAAATCTACTGATTGCGCAAGTTTTAGGGCGTTTATTTATGCCGCCGATAAACAGCATTACCGAACCTTTGGATAATTTATTAAAGCTCTACACCTTAGGCAAAAACATAGATGCGATTTTGGTGGACATACACGGCGAAGCCACTTCTGAAAAAATCGCTCTGGGCTATTATTTAGACGGACGAGTGAGTGTGGTCGCCGGCACGCACACCCATGTTCCGACCGCTGACGCGCGTATTTTACCGCTAGGTACGGGATACATAACCGATGTCGGCATGTGCGGAGATTTTGAATCTGTTTTGGGGTTTGAACCAACGGCCCCGATGGAAAGATTAGCCGAAAAGTTAACCGTTCAAAATCGCTTAACTCCGGCCAACGGCAAAGAATTAACCTTATGGGGCGTGTTGGCAGAAATCAACAATAACGGACAGTGCGTCAATATCACCCAAGTCAAAGAGACCTTTGCCAACGACTAATCACAAGCTAATATGACCAACAAAAAAGCATCTCACCCAAATGGTAAGATGCTTTTTTAATCTCAATTTTCAGAAATTCAATTAGAAACAAAACTACTCTTTCAAATAGTAATAAAGGCAATCGTACGCATCACCAACCGTTTGAATCTGTTCACTCATATTATTCGGAATAGAAAAATTAAAATCCCTTTCACACTCCATAATAAGCTCAATTTGATCCAAACTATCTGCTCCCAAATCATCTTTCAAATGACTCTCTCTAGTAATACGCGTTTTATCAATGCCCAATTTATCTACCAACTCCTGATTAACCATATCCACTATTTTGCGAACCTTTGGAGAGGAATCACTGGGATCAACTTTATAATCGCCCCAAAGCTTTTTAACGCCATAAACTTCTTGCTTATCTATTTTGCCAGAAATTTGCTGTTCATCACTTTTTTGCTTGAGGCAATAAAGAACAGAATCATAAATATCCCCCAATATTTTCCAGAAAAGATAAAAGAAGCGTATAACCGTATAGCCAAAACTTTTTCAATCTCATGATAAAACAATTATCGGATTACCAAATCAAAACCTAAAATATGTCAAGAAAAAACTCCAACACATCAAAAAACATTTTTTTCATACTAAAAACAGCCCGCATCAAGCGAGCTGTCTATCAAGATAAACCTCACACCTTATCGGCCAATAGGTTCGCAGGCCATCAACAAATCTTCTTTTTTGTAAAATACTTTATACGCCGCATACAAAAGAGAAATAACAATGGCTGCCATATAAACATCATACAAAGGCATATAGTTATTCAAAAAAACGGTAACACTATCCGAACCGGAAACCATATAGTCCACACCGGCAGAAAACAGCGCATACACAACCGTAAAATAAGGTATCCACCCAATGGACGCCATAAATACAGACATCCGCGGAAACCGGTCATTCATCTGAAAGACAAATCTCGGAACCCAATTAAACGCAATGGCAAGCACAGCCAACCAAAACACAATATACAAAAATCCGTTAATGGCGTATGCAATTTCAGACGTAAACAAAGAGATAATCAACGCCGCAACCTGATACATACCCCCCAAGAGCAACAGTTCATCTTTACATAATCTCATAATCTCCTCCTCAAAATCAATTACAAGCTAAATCTCCCTCAACATAATCCCGCTTTTTTACATCTCCAATCTAAACTTTGGATATACTTTTCGTTTCTCTTTATCCTTATGCATATAAATCTCTCCAGAAACAAACTCACTACACACAAAAAATCCTCCTCTCCAACTCACAAACAGAAACAGAAACAGAAACAGAAACAGAAACAGAAACAAAATCAAACTCCGTTTCCGCACACAAAAAGGAGCGGTAAAACCGCCCCTTCTCGTGTCTTTTTTGG
>CALXWH010000016.1 GCA_944392315.1 uncultured Alphaproteobacteria bacterium
CTCCATTTGGAGTTGTAAAGAAAGGCACCTTAATGGTGCCTTTCCAAGAACCCCGGGTTTACCCGGGGATATCTATTTTAATACATTGAATATTTGATTGCGAAATAGACAAGAGCCCAGACAATCATCATACATATAATAGCTAGAACTTTGCTCTTTTCATATTCTTTGTAAGTGTTCCACATTCCAATGATGCAGACGATACAATAGGTCAGAGTACCTAAAAATGCTGCAATGTAGAAACAAAGCCAAGTGAAAGAGGCAGGGTTCATACTTAATAATGATACATTGTTCCAGACAATTTGTAAAAATCTTGGTTCATAACCAACAGATTGCTTTAAGAAAATCATGAGTAATCTTGTTACAAAACTTGAAGCAAGCAATCCTAAAACGGAGAATTTCCAGAAAGCTACTGCTAGCGAATATTGTCCGTAAACAAATTTTCCAAACATTTATTTATCTCCTTGTTGTCATCTTTATTTCTTCTATACTTTGTTTCAGATTGTTTCGCAAGTTTTTTAGAAGAAATTTACAATATTCTTGTATTTCTTTAAGCCTAATTTTTTATGTGTTGCAGCAATGTGTTCATGCAATTCATTCCACATGGTATTTTCTTCAATGTATTGACGCGCTTTTTGAGGAGATTTTGAAAGCTGAATCTCAATGACTTGTGTCAATAAATCATACATTGCCGGACTTACTTTTGCGAAATCAATGTGAATCAAATTATTGTCATCAAAAAAGATGGCTTTGTGTCTTAGCAGAGTGTTAAACTCAATTAAATCTACAATCTTGTATGTTTCTGTTGGGAAAATCGGTTTAGCTCTCAGCAATAAACGGAATATCCATGTTGTGTAGATTTCTTTTAATTCTGTTTCAGTGATAATACCTTGTTTAACATATTCCGGCATAAAAGAAATTGAAACAGTATCGGCTTTGTTTTCTTCTATGATGGATTTACAAATACCGGGGGCGTTTTGGTATTCGCTGCTCGGACCTAAGGAGTGTCCATTTTCATGCCCAATAACGAAAAGATGATCTGCTGCCAGATTGTAATATTTGTGGAAATCTGGGTGTAAAAATGCGTTTAACATCTTTTGTGTTCGTGATGGATCGTTGCTTAGTCTAACTTGACGGTGATAAACATTGCGTCTTCCGCCACCGGTTTTAATGGCTAGCTTGTCATTATTAGGTAGATTTTGTGCGACAGTTATTCCGCCACGACATTGAGCATAATCGCCGGTTAGGCTCACTAAATCTACATCAACCATCGTTTGCTTTAATTCTTTGTTTGCGCTGATTGTTTGTGTGTATTTGTCGGCATAAGGCATTAGACTGCTTAGTGTCGGCATTGTGTTTTTGAATTTTAGCAGCAGTTCTGTTCCTTGGCGGTTGACAATGCCTACACGTGCTCCAAGCATATCTTTGGCAATAACTTCTATGTTTCTTTCTTTTATCAACTGGGCTAATTCCGGGTTTTCTAAAACTGTTGAGGTCATCTCATCATCATAATTTTCACGGCTTAGAGTAAATTCAAGAGGGGTATCTTGCATCATTGCCCAGTGTTTATCTGCAAGCATATCCATATCTTCGTTATTTTGCAGCAAAGCTTGGGCTTGCCATGATAGATACTCTTTGAATAAGTCATTTGTGCAGTAGTGTGCGGCGACTTCCAGTTCATTGGCCATAGCCGAAAATTCTTTTTTGAAATATTCGGTATAATCTATGGCTTTTAGCTCATCTTGTTCACGGACGACCATAGTGCGAGCTGATAAGATTTTTGCTATTTCTTGGTCTTTGCCTTCAGCGAACATTTTTAAAAGGATAAGGTGAAATTCTGGGATGCTCAAATCGGCTGGATAGAAGTTCTTTCCTGCAGGAGTGGTGAGACCTTTGAATATGGTGATAGGTTTTTCATCTATCCCGTTTAGGCCGCTAACGCCATTTAGAGAGTTAAACATTTTTAAGGAAAGGGCTGCATGTTCATCATGAGGTGCAGCTTGTTCCAACGCATGTTTTAGCGCCATATTATGAGGATTATCTTGCCATAAGCTTACATCATTTAAGATTTTAGCGGCTGCTACCAGATGTTTGAGGGCTTTTTTATCGCCTTCTTCCAGCGCTTGATATTGTTCGGATTGCTCAGATAGAAGAATGATGTCAGTCATTTCTTCGGTGGTCATTTGCTTGAGCTCATCTATGCTATAGTTTAGTTCGTAGCCATTATATGTTGTCATTGATGTTTATCTCCACTGTTTTAAATTTGTAAAATTTCATCTCAGGATTGTTGTAGTCCGGATTTATTCCTGCTTGTTGTTTGATGTAGCGAAATACGTTTGGTTCTTCATTAGAGTTTTTGCTGTTATATTGTTTTATCTCTTGCGGGAGCAAAATTTGTTTTCTAATTCCAAAACGGAAGATTAGCCCTTCATCTTGTGATAATGGGCTATTGGGGTTTATTTCTTCTAAAGATGTTAGAAGCGATAAGGTTTGTAGCTCATCTGAAGTCGTAAATTTTTTGAGAGTTTTTTTGATGTTTTCTTTTAGTGATGACGTGTTATTTAGAGTGCAGAATTTTTTATCGGAACTTGAAAGGCACACATTTGTATTTTTTAGCAATATATATTGCGCAGAAATCGGAAAATCTATTTTTGCGTAGGATGTTGAGGGGATGGTGCTTAGAATTATATCTTTTTTGTCTTTGACTAATTGGGTGAGATTGGCTTTTTCTTGTTCTAACTTGTTTTGCGGCATAGGTGGAAGGGGAGCATTAGTATTTAAGAATGTTTGCACTTCCGGTTTTGAGTTGATGTCTTTAGCATAGTTGTAGCTTATGGAGCGTATTGTATATTCTTTTGTTTTTGATAAAGCGAGTATTTCATCTTCATTTGAGGAAACTATGATTGGCGCGGAAGCTGTTGAGAGTTTGAGCGATGGAATAAAAATCTGAGCTAATTTAAGCAATTCATCTTGCTGTGAGATTTCTGGGGTAAAATAAATTTGTGTGGCGGTGGAGGGAATTTGTGAAAAAGCTTTTGCGATTATAGTTAAATTTTCGCGTGTTAATTCTTGAGGAATTATAAGGATATAATTTGTTTTTTGTAGTGAAGATAGAATTGTTACAGGGGTTGTTTGAGTATACCACTGGGGCGTGGTTGTTGGAGCTGTGTAGTTAAGCAGAGATTTTTTCGTGTGATTTAAATCAATCGGAAAATTGATAAAATTTATTACCACAATGCAGATTATGCCGATAATTAGCAGAAGTCGTTTTATCTTTTTCTGACGTTCTTTCTTCTTGTCTACATATAGTAACATAGGGAGTAAACTTCCTTTAATCTTTTTGTGGGTGCAACGCACACCTTTTCATATTTTCTTTTGATAATGCAATAATAGCATTTTCTAAGTCCTTTAATATCGGTTCATCAATTTCTTTGATGAGGGGCTTCTTTTGCAAAGCCATTTTGTAATATTCTCCGCCATTTTCGCACAGTCCCCAGTAACGAACATCGCCGTCTTTGTATTGATTTGCTTGTAGGTTGGCTTCTAGTTTATCTAGGGCTGAAACAATTTTTGCTTCTATGGTCTTTTTGTGTTCATATTCTTGATAAAGACTATAAATTTTTTTGTTAAGCGGTGATGGGAGTAATTTTTTCAGCTCTTTAATGGCGGCTGCTTCTTTGTTCTTTTTTTCTTCTTTTATGGCGGGATTGGCTATTTGATTTGCAGCGGTGTAATCACCGACTTTACCTTCTGCTATGTCATGAACCAAGGCCATTTCTAGCATTTTGGTGTAGTCAACTTTTTGTTTTAAGTAGGGAGCGATGAGCATAACTAAAAAGGAGAGTTTGAAAATATGCATCGCATCGTTTTCGGTTGAACCTTCATATAAGAGTAAATCTCTTTTTACGACGCAAACTTCTTCTAATGCGCGCATGAAATTGATGATTTTATCAATTCTTTTCATAACTCTCCTTTATGTAGTTTAGGCAGCTTTGTTTTTAGCGTTTTTGCCAATAAACTTTTTGCCGTTCATATAAGGTTGCAATTTTGCCGGAATACGTACGGTGTAATCGGCTTGTTGGTGATTTTCTATGAACGGAACGAGAATACGAGGGGTTGCAATTCCGGTATTGTTTAATGTGTGTACAAATTTAACTTTACCATCTTTGTTATCTCTGTATCTTAAGTTCGTGCGACGAGCTTGCCATTCTGTAATGTTTGAGCAAGAGTGTGTCTCTCTGTAGCAATTTTGAGAAGGAGTCCATGCTTCCAGGTCGTATTGACGATATTTGGGAGCACCCATATCACCGGTACAAATTTCCAATACTTGGTAAGGCAACTCTAAATCTTGCAAGACTTCTTCAGATATGGCCAATAGGGTTTTGTGCCACTTCTCACTTTCGGCAATATCATTTTTGCAGATGACAAATTGTTCTGTTTTCAAGAATTGGTGAACACGAATTAAACCACGTGTATCTTTTCCGGCAGCTCCGGCTTCACGACGGAAACACGGAGAAAATCCGGCATATAATATAGGTAGGTCATTTTCGGATAAGATTTCATCTGCTCTTAAAGAGTTCAAAACGAGCTCTGCCGTTCCTGATAAGTATAAATCGTCAGCAGGCATATAATATACTTCATCTTGAGAAAAAGGAAGGTATCCCATACCATATAAAGGCTTTTGTTTTGATAAAGATGGAACCGTTATGGTTGTAAAACCATGTTCTGTTAATTTATCTAAAACCATCATATGCATAGCTAATTCTAGGCGTGATAATTCATTTTTGATAGCATATGTTCTGGCCCCGGATACTTTGGTGATGCGCTCTAATTCAGACCAATCGTTTAATTCCATTAATTCTACATGGTCTTTCGGAGTAAAATCAAATTTGGTTGGTTCGCCAACGCGTCTTACCACAACGTTACCGCTTTCGTCAGGCCCAACCGGAGATTCAGGACTCGGTAAGTTTGGCATTCTCCACATAATGTTGTCATATTTTTGTTGTTC
Source organism: uncultured Alphaproteobacteria bacterium (assembly GCA_944392315.1). Taxonomy (GTDB): domain Bacteria; phylum Pseudomonadota; class Alphaproteobacteria; order RF32; family CAG-239; genus CAG-267. The sequence continues at coordinate 5,009 of CALXWH010000016.1, forward strand.
TTCGGCTAATAAATCCTGTTCCTTCTTTAGCTCTTCACCGATTTCTTTACTCTTGGCAATAATTGCAGGACGATCTTCTGCTGATGCGGATTTTATAGAATTACTTAATTTATTTTTTTCTTCAGATAAAGCCTGTGTTGATGTTTTTAATTTATTGACGTCTTTGTGTAAGGCAATCAATCCATCAATGTCTATTTGGTCTTTGGTGTAGCCTTTTTTAGCTAAACCTTCTTTTACTAATTCTGGGTTTTCTATAATAAATTTTATATCCAACATCTTTGAGTTTCCTTTTTTACATAAATTATTGCAAAAATCTGGGAGTAGATTATCAAAATTTAAAATTAAAAACAATAGAAATTTCATAGACAAGCACAAAATGATTTAGGGTATTAGAATGAATTTATGTATGAACATAATAAAAGCTCCTTGAAGGAGCTTTTATTGATTGGTGTCATTCTTGTTTAGGAGGCTTTCTCTTGCTTTGCGGGCTTTTTCGGCGAGAGTTTCTTCTTGGGGCTGCGCTTCTTGGCTGTTTTGCTCTTGCGGGGAGCTTGGTTTTTTTTTTACTGTCGCAGCATAGGCATTGACAATTTCGTTTTCAGCTTCCGGATTTTCGTTATATTTCATCTCGCATACGTAAAGTGTTTTTAGCTTTTTTATTTTTTCCATCGCTTCTGGTTGTAGACCTTCTATGAGTACAATATCATTTTTGCTACGGATGATTTCAATTAGTTTTTCTTTTTCATAAAGTGCAAATGTCGGATTTTGTGGCTTTCCCTCTCCGGCAAATATAAGCACCATAACCTCTCCTTCATCATTTTCCATGAGCTCATAGACGTTTTGAGGGTTTTGATTTTGATTATTTTCTGCTATATTTTCTGTCATCTTATTGTCCTTTTGTATATCTTTATGGTGATTTTATAGGATAACTTCTTAAAAATCTGTTACATATTTTATTTTTGTGATGCATTTTTTATTTGCATTCTAAAAAATATGTGTTATAAGGCTCTACAACGTTTAATTTTAGAGAATAGAAAAGAGGTGATTTAAGTGGTTCAAGTTACTGTTATCGGTAATGATGTGGCTCAGTCTTTAAAGATATTAAAGAAAAAAATGCAACGCGAAGGTATCTTTCGTGAAATGAAATTGAGACGCTGTCATGAGAAGAATTCCGAAAAGAAGGCTCGTCGTCAAGCAGAAGCTATTCGTAGAGCTAGAAAGCAGTTGCGTAAGCGCTTAGATACAGAAGGTTTCTAATCTGACTGTTTTATTTGACGGGAATCCTTAGTCTAGGGTTCCCGTTTTTTTGTATAAATTAGGGAGGATATATGTATTTTGACAAAGCTAAGGCTCTGCTTGATGCAGAGTATTTTGCCTATTATAGCGGAGCTACAGAACATGCTCAAAAAGTTATGGATGAGAAAAAATGCCATTCATATCAGGTTTTGGGAGTGGGAAATTATTTGTTGAAGCATGAACAAGTTTTTGCTAATTGTTCTTTAGAAGATATTCAGCGTTTGAAGGCAACGTTGCTCCTTCATGATATTGGAAGGTTTTATGAAGTTTTTTTGCATGAAGATGGCGGTCGTGTTGATCATGGTGTTTATGGGGCGCAGCTGTTGGCTAAAATTCCTGAGTTTGCAGATATCAATATTGTTCTTCCTGTCAGACATCATGGGCATTTAATTGAAAGACTTTATGAAGACGAAGATTATCAAAAATTATCTGAAAAAGCTCAGAAAGAAATCAAAAAAATTACATATTTGGTTAGGGATGCTGATAAAATCGCTAATTTTTATTTGTTATCGCGTCATTTTGGTCATATAGAAAATTTATTCTTTGTAAAATCTTTGTTGGATAGCCATACAAAGGTTCCCAGTCCTTTAGTGTGGGAGGCTTTTATGGCACATACATCGGTTGATGTGCGTCATGTTGTTAGTTTTGCAGACCAGGCTATGATGTATATGGCTTGTATCTATGATTTGGCTTATCATTCTTCATTTGTTTTGATGAAAGATTTAAATGTGGTTTTGAAGTTGTTACATTATTTTGGAAAATTTTGGAATGAGGAGTACGCAGAATTATGTCAACGTGAGATATTGAGCTATTGTGATGACAGGTTAAATAGACGTAAATTTCTGTTAGAATCTTAAGAGGATTTTAAAGCTTATATTTTATTTTTATGTATATATAATGGTATATACATTTTGAGGAAAATATGAAAAGCTTTAATATTGTAGTTTGGGGAGGAATTTTAGCGACTTTTTCTGCAAATGCTGCATATGAACCAGAACCGCGACTCGGTACTGGTGCGGCTTATATTGTTGAGGAAATTTCAGAAGATGAGTATAATTCCGGTACTTTACAAAATATTTATAAAAGCTATACACCATCCGAAAGTGGAGGGCTTGTTCCTCAGTATTATCAGTATGATATTAATGAAAATAAAAAGTATACTGATACAGTTACACAAGAGGGGTATGGTAGCGGAGATGGTGAAAATCCAGAGGTTGATGCTGGTGCTGCGCTAAATAATAGTGGAAATATTGCATCTATATCAGATACTCTTTATGAAGATAATCATTACACTTATGATTTTACAGGTAGTGATGTTGATACATATGTAAGAGGCGGTGCTGTTTATAATAGTGGTGTTATTGGTCAAAAAGATACTGACGGTCAATTTAGTGGAAATGCTATTGAGGCAGATTTTATTGGCAATTCTTTGACTGTGCAAACTGAAGGTTTAGGTTTGTTGCGAGCTCAAGGGGGAGCTTTAGCTAATCAAGGTGAAATAGGTAATATTCAAGGCGACTTTATTCAAAATAGTGCAGATGCAAAGTTTGCCTGGGGTGGCGCGCTTTATAATGATAAGGTTGGGACAATTGCTAATATAACGGGAGATTTTGTTGGTAATTTTGTAGGTGGTGAGAGTTCTGGTGGCGGTGCTCTTATCAATGAAGGGGCTATGGGAAATTTAAATAGTGATTTTATTGCCAATTATGTTGATTCTTCCAGTTATGCAGCAGGAGGGGCTGTTCATAACGATGATCATGGAAATATTGCCGGAATCAATGGAAATTTTGTAAATAATCAGTCCAAAGGTGCGGCGCAGGCTTATGGAGGTGCTATTGACAATTTGTTGGGTAATATTGGCGATATTCACGGTGATTTTAACAGCAATCAGGCTCTTTCAACGAATATCGGACAATCTTATGGTGCTTTTGGAGGAGCTATTTCTAATCAAGAGGGTAGATTAGATAGTCTTACTGGAAATTTTTATGGTAATTCGGCTTCTGCACAGGTTTATGCCCAAGGTGGAGCTATTTATAATTCATCAGGCTATATTGGTGATATTAAGGGTGATTTTATTCAGAATATAGCAGTATCCGAGAAAGCGAGTGCTTATGGTGGAGCTATTTATAATGAAACAGCCGGTATTGGTAGTATTTCAGGGACGTTTTCTTCTAATATGGTGTCTGGTAAATTGGATGCTTTGGGTGGAGCCATTTATAATATTGCCGGGTCTACAGCTAGTGATGCAACGCTTAATTTGGTTAATTCTAATTTTTATAATAATGAGGCTGTCTCAACTGAAAATATGGCAAAAGGCGGGGCTATTTATGCGGATAATTTGACTGTAACGGCACAAGGGCAGAATAGTGTTTTTCAGGGTAATGTCGCAGATGGGCAAAGTAATGCCATTTATATGGACGGTCGTGCAAATCAGGATGGCGCAGTATTAAATCTTGTGGCTCAAAATAAGGGAAATATTATTTTTGATGATGCTATTGATGGGGCAGCTTATGATATCAATTTATCGGGAGATGGCTCTGGAGAAGTTGTCTTTAATAATACGGTTGATAATGTGGGTAATCTCAATCTTTCCGGTTCGTCTGCGTTTCATTTGGGGAAAAATGCTCAGATAAATATGCAAAATTATGTCGTAAATCAAAATGGTGGGAGTAATCCCGTACTTACTTTAGATGTAGAAGTGAATAAAGATGCTAATGAGATTCAAAATGGTATCTTAAATGTGCAAGGAGATGTCAGCGGTACAACAAATGTTGTCGTAAATTCACTTAACCAAGATACGTTGGATAATATTAATGATGCTACTACTATATTTGTTAAGGCTCCTAATGATGATATGAATACTGAATCTGTTTTTAATGTGAGTCGTATTGTCGGTAGTCCTTATATGTGGGATTCTATTCGTAATTATGGTGGTGAAACCGAAGGAAGTACTTGGTATTTGGCTGCGCGTGAAAATGTTTCTGAGGGAGATGATGCAGGAAATTTAGTTTATGCTCCAGAAATTCCGGCTTATATTGGTATGCAATCGGCTGCAATTGAACAGAATAGAGGTATAGGTAAAAATATTGCTGCCGGATTGCGTTCTATACAAAATAGGGGATGTTGTGATCGGAAATATCAAAATGATTATCATATATGGATGAATGCCGATTATGATAGTGCAGAAATTGATGCTCCTTCAGATATGGATGCCAGTGTTCAAGGAATTACCATAGGGTTTGATCTAAAGGCTGATGCCTATAATCGTTTGGGTGTTTTTGGAGCGTATAGACAAGGTGATTATGATTTGTCTGGAAAGGGTAAATATGCTTCAGACAGCGGTTCTTCTTTAGATGTTGATAGCTATTTAGGTGGGCTTTATTATCAGTATGGACGGTATAATTGGGGCGTCTTGGCGACACTTTTTGGTGGTAATCAAAAAATGGATATGAAAACCGATGATAAAATTGCTTTTGCAGATACGTCTGGGAAACAATATGGTGCTAGTCTTGAAATTGCTCGTAAATTTTATTTGCCAGATGCTTGGATTGTTGAGCCAAGTTTAGGGGTATACTATTCTGCAATTGATTTGGATGGCTTTAGCGATAATATGGGGAAAAGTGTGGATTTTGATTTGATGCATTATCTTGAGGCTGAGTTAGGTTTGAGGTTTGAGCATTTGTTTTGTCTTAATGGGGCGACTTCTAAGGTTTATGCTAAGCCTTCGGTTATTCAAACGTACGCGAGTGGAAATTCTGTTCAAATTACAGGACTTGATTCTATTAGAAGTTATGATAATCAAACTTTGGGACAGATGGAAATAAGCGCAAAATTTGGTTTGTCTCGGTCTCTATCTGCCTATACATCGGCTCATTATACGTTTGGTAGTGATTATTCCGGATATGGGTTTGATGCCGGATTAAATTATGCTTGGTAGTTCCTCGTTATAACAAGTAAAACCTAAAATAAAAACCCGCTCTTTAGCGGGTTTTGTCTGAATTGTTATTGTTTAATTTAAGCAATTTTTTCTATTTGGCTAAATTCCAAATCTACCGGTGTATAGCGGCCAAAAATAGAAACGGATACTTTAACACGAGATTTTTCATTATCAACCTCTTCAACCACTCCGACAAATGAAGCGAACGGACCATCTGTAACCCGAACTTGTTCACCAACTTCAAAGTATACATCAGTTGACGGACGTTCAACACCTTCTTCCATTTGCGTCATGATGCGTTTTACTTCGGCTTCACTGATAGCCTGTGGTTTATTGTGGCTTCCCAAGAAACCGCTGACACGTGGCGTATCTTTAACAATGTGCCATGCTTCATCACTCATTTCCATTTTTACCAAAATGTAACCCGGGAAAAATTTGTGTTCTGCATTAACTTTTGTTCCTTTGCGAACTTCAACGACTTGTTCGGTTGGAACTAATACTTCTAAAATTCTATCATCCATTTTTTTCAAAACGGCTTGTTCTCTGATTGATTCAGCAACTTTCTTCTCTGAACCGGAATATACGTTTACAACATACCAACGCGCTGTCATTGAAAACTCCTAATATTTGAAGATTAAACGAACTATTGCGGCAAATATCATGTCTACGCAGAAGAAAAATGCTGATGCAATGGCAACGAGTACCAAAACCATAATTGTTGCGCGCATTACTTCCTTTTTAGAAGGCCAAGTAACCTTTTTTACTTCTTGTTTAACTTGTCTAAAAAATTGTATCGGACTTGTATTTCCCATAGCTCTACCATTTCAATTACATTGATAAAAATTAGCAGGATAATGTGTGGCAACTCTCGGATTTGTAAGATTTTTCTTTTGTATCGTTCAGATTGCCATATATCCTAACAGATGTGCCAAACATATTCAAATTTTTTTTAGATGTCAATAAATATATTGATTGTTTACGCAGGTAATCTCTTGGAAAAATATTTTTCCAATGAAAAAGCTTTTTAGTATTTCTTTCTTGAGTGACAAGACTTATAAGATAATCTACCGACTATAAATATACCTTTTCTTCAAAACCTAAATATTTTAGTCCAGCCCAGATGGAATAAACGTCATATAAAGCATTGTGTGGCTGTAGATGTAGTTTTTCTAACTTATCAGATACGCCTAGTAAAGATGCTATTTCTCCTGATGCTTGTTGCGAAATTTTAATGTTTTTCTTTTTATATTGTTCGCGAAACCAAAAAGCGATATTTTTATAAATAGGTTGATGAAAATCTTCTATTTTATAATAATTCAGCATTTCCCTCATAACTTCACCGTCAGAATCATTTTCGGGCTCAAAAGACCAGCCATGAGAATAACATTTGCAATTACCAACAAATTCTTTAAATAGTTTATAAACAAAGGGAAAATCCAATCCTTGTTCTGACATAATATCATTTGTAATACCTGTCAATTTTGAAAAATAATCTGATATGTATTTATGTTTTTTAGGTTTTATGTAATAATTAAATGTATCTAAAATTTGCAAATCATCGCTTATTTTTAAAGCTCCTATCTGAATAATTTCTCTATTTTGCCAGCCATTAAAGCCTTCTTCTAAAAAGCCTCTATCTGCAATATATTCGGTATCAAATAAAATAAATGGCATCTATTTCTCTTAAAAATACATTGTGAAACCATGAGGTATTGCAATACTTTATAATGCAAAAATTTCTATATCTATTCTGTATAATATGTAAAATAAAACTTAAAAATAAGTATAAATATTACATTTATTTAACGCTTTGTAGAGATTCATATTAGATTAATTATTTGTAAGACAAAGGCATTTGCTTGGAATAGTTCGTGCAACAAGCGGGAATTGATATCTAAGATAACATCTTACATGGTTTCAATTGAACTGTTGAGTTATAATAAAAAAGACGCCTTTCAGCGCCTTTGTCTTGATTGGCAGGGGCAGTAAGATTCGAACTCACGACACTCGGTTTTGGAGACCGATGCTCTACCAACTGAGCTATACCCCTATTTTT
>CALXWH010000017.1 GCA_944392315.1 uncultured Alphaproteobacteria bacterium
CCATCCCCCCGCAAAACAAAAAATATATCATTTACCAAATAATGCATGAAAATATCTCTAATTGGAAGAATATATAATCCGCAGCGATACATTTATTTAGTATTTACTTTTTTGAGAGATAGCATATATTCACAATTGTTTTTTTAAGAGGTGTAATATGTACTATAGTTTAAATGAGATTTTTGCAGTAGGCATTGGCCCGTCAAGCTCACATACAGTTGGTCCAATGAAGGCTGCTAAAAGATTTATTGAAGGAATTGGTGGAAAGATTAACGAAGTTGCTGATGTAAAGATATATTTGTATGGTTCATTGGCACTCACAGGTGTTGGCCATGGTACTCTGAATGCAATAATGTATGGCTTGATGGGATTAGAAGCAGATAAATTAGATTTAAATCAGAATTATATAGAGAAAATTAAACAAGAAAAAAAGATTCTGCTCCGAAGTAAGAAACTCATCAATTTTGAAATAGAAAAAAATTTTGTACTTGAAAAACAGATATTTTTAAAAGAACACTCCAATGGAATGAAGTTTATAGTTTATGACGCAAAAGGCAATTCTATTGCAGAAGAAATATATTTTTCAATAGGTGGTGGAACAATCGCAAAAATAGATGAAATTAAGCAAAAAAATGAAAGAAAGCCACTGAATGTTCCTTATCAATTTTCCAGTTTTGCAGAGCTAAAAGAAATTTGCTTAAAAAATAATATGACAATTAGAGATATTGTGATAGCAAATGAAAATTCACTCTGCTCAGAATATGATACGCGAAATTACTTACGAAAAATTTCAGGTATTATGCAAGATAATATTGATAGAGGAATGAGTACTTCAGGTATTCTACCTGGAAGCATAAAATTACAAAGAAGAGCTCCAGGAATGTACAAGAGCTTGCAGGAGCGTTTCAAAAATAATATAGATGACGCTTTGTATATACTAGATTGGGTAAATTTGTGGGCATTTGCAGTCGCAGAAGAAAATGCGGCTGGAGGTAAGATGATAACGGCTCCGACGATGGGGTCAGCTGGAATATTACCTGCTGTGATGAGATATTACCAAAGATTTGCTCACAAAAAAGCCTTTTATGATGAAGAAGCCGATATAACATTTTTAACAACAGCAGCCGCAATTTGCTGTTTATATAGAACGAACGCCTCAATTTCTGGAGCGGAAGTAGGATGTCAAGGAGAAGTCGGTGTAGCATGCTCAATGGCTGCAGGAGGTTTAGCAGCAGTAATGGGAGGAAGTATCAATCAAATAGAAAATGCAGCAGAAATAGGAATGGAACATAACTTAGGTCTGACATGTGACCCTGTAAAAGGACTAGTTCAAATCCCATGTATTGAAAGAAACGCCATGGCGGCCATAAAAGCCGTAAATGCAAGCAGACTTGCAATACAAGGCAATGGAGAACATAAAGTAAGTTTAGATAATATTATAAAAACGATGTACGAAACGGGACTAAACCTAAAAAGCGATTACAAAGAAACATCACTGGGAGGTCTTGCAAAAAATGTGATTTGCTAAAAGAAAAAATGTTGTACAGATTTGCTATTTGAGGAAAATAAAAAAATAAGAAAATGCAAAAATAGAAAAAAAAGCTAAAACAAGGCTAAAACCTATGATTTTTAAGGCTTTTCCTGTGCGTAACCTTGAAATTTATTTGATTTAATAAAAAAAATCACCTCAAATTTAAGTGTGAAGAAATTCACATTGTATTAATTTTTTAGAGGAGTCCTCCAGTGAATAAAAATGAACTTATTGCTAGCATTGCTAGTGAAGCAGGTCTTACAAAAGCTGATGCAAGTAAGGCTTTGGATGCATTTATTTCTTCAATAACTCAAGCTTTGAAAGCCGGTGATGAAGTTCGTCTGGTTGGCTTTGGAACATTTGCTGTTTCTAAGCGCGCAGCAACAACTGGTCGTAACCCACGTACAGGTGAAACAATTAAAATTAAAGCTCGCAAGCAGCCGAAATTCAAAGCTGGTAAAACTCTTCAAGATGCAGTAAACTAATTTTGCAAGAGTATCAGATTATCAAGCAGGTTCCACAAGGTAACCTGCTTTTTAATTGTTTGATTTTACAAAAGAAATAAAAAAAATCAAAAAAAATAAATTTTTTGCTTGCAAAATAAAAAAATATACAATATAAACTCTCTTGTTAACGAAATGGGCGTTTAGCTCAGCTGGTTAGAGCATCTCGTTTACACCGAGAGGGTCGGGAGTTCGAATCCCTCAACGCCCACCAATTAAAGCCTTGAAATAGTTCAAGGCCTTTTTTGTATCTGCTAGGCAGAAGACATTTTTCCAAACATTTGGTATTGCTAAAATTAAAAATTGTGCTAAATAAATCTCGTTTGAGATTATTATTTTGATGTGTAATTTTTAATTTTAATTTTTATGTGTAATGATGTTATTTATGAAATTTATCCATTGACATTTAATTATGCCAAAGGAAGTAAAAGAGATCCATTTCAGGGAGCGTATGGTAATTTAAAAGGTATAACAGCCATGGCTGATTATGTATCTTTCTTACAAGTAGATGCCATATGGATTGCACCATTTTTTATGTGGAATCAAAATGGCTTTGGTTATGATATAATCAACTATACAAAAGTTGATCGCATGTTTGGAACAGAAACCGATTTTAAGGAATTATGCGATACGTATCATAAAAAAGGTATCAAAGTATACATAGATCAAGTATATAATCATTGTTCCGAAAAAAATCCATGGTTTCAGAAAAGTATAAAGAGAGAACCTCCTTATACAGACTATTTTGTTTGGGTAAATGCGCGAGGTTATGATAAGAACGGCAAACCGCTACCTCCAAACAACTGGCCATCAAAATGGGATGAAGCAGGAGATAGTGCATGGACGTGGAATGAGGAGCGAAAGCAATTTTATATGCACAGCTTTGACTATACCATGCCAAATCTAAACATTAATAATCCTGAATTACGAAAAGAATTGCTCAAAATAGCCAAATTTTGGTTTGATTTGGGAGTAGATGGTTTTCGGCTAGATGCGACGACACACTACGGATGTGATTTGCTATATCGGAATAATCCAATTGATGAGGAGGGAGAACAAATGCGTATTTATGATATAAACAACGCAGTTGGCGCCACCTTTTTGAATGAGTTAAAATCTTTAGCAAATTCATATCCAGAGCCTAAAATTTTATTAGCAGAATATGTTTTTGACAAGGGTAAACATGGTAATGCAAAAGGCATAAAAACAGTCAGAGAAAGTATTTGTGATACATTTTACATTGGCTCACTGCGAGGAAACTTGGAAAATTTTGAAGCCAATGTAGAAAAAGCCTTAGAAATTTCGCCTAATGGTGAAAAATTGAATTGGGCATTTAGTAATCACGATATGGAAAGGGCTGTAACAAGAATTTGGGGACAAAATTTTACGCCGAGAAAAAGTGCATTGCTAATGGAGTTATTACTAACATTGCCTGGTAGTATTTGTCTTTATCAAGGTGATGAATTAGGAATGCCAAATCCTCAAGATTTGAATAAATGTAAAAATTTGCGACGAGATTATCGTGGAATATGGTCAAATGCAAATTCTGTATGGGATGGAGCAAGAACTGGTTTCTGCTATGATGAAAAATCTCACGCAAAAATGGCATTACACCCAGATAGTGAACAAGTAAAATATGCTGTTGCCAATCAAAAGGATGATGGTACATCAACTTTGAATCGGGTAAGACAAGCAATTATAAACCGTAAGAACAGTGTTTTTCATGAATTCGGAGATATTAATTTCCTCAAGCAAGAAAAACAAAAGGGTGTTATCGCGTTTGTGCGCTCTAATAAAGACAGAACACGTCAAACTCTCTGTTTATTTAATTTCAGCGAAGTAACAGCAAAAGTGACTTATCTCAATAAAGTATATCAAATAGCTCCAGAAACAGCTATGTATGAAAATATCTGAGAGTGAGCAACAAAAAAAGAAAAGTCCTATCATTCTTGATAGGGCTTTTCTTTTATATAAGATGGGGAGATATAAAAAAAACTTTACGTCGCTCAAAAAATATGATAATATAATTATATAGAAGACATTGAGGAGAAAGAAAATGTCCCAAAAAAATAGCAATAGAAGAATTTTAAAAAAGGAATTGATAGCAGCCAGCCTGATTGCATTTATGGGAATGGCCGGTAAACAAGCAGAAGCTAAAAATCCATCTCATCCGGAAGTAAGAGTAGAGGTAAATGATGCTCCTGAGTTTGAAACAGAGGAGAGCACAGCATACTTTTCTGAAGGAGATGTGGATGAACGATATGTATATGATAGTCGTTTATCAAGAGGCTTAAGCATTAAATACTCTGGAGCATTTATTAATCAAGATACAGGGGAAGTCATCTTAAAGGCTGCCAGTCGCTATGATGAAGATGCACATTATTCATCATATAAATCATGTTTAGAATCTCAAAGATATAAAACAGGAGCATATGATTGCAGTCGCGATAAAGAAATCCGCAGAGAACAAATGCGATCGGGAGAATACAATTACGCAAACGAAGATCACTATATATATAGTGTTAGTTTGTCAAGAGGCTTAAGTGTTAAATATTCTGGAGCATATATCAATATCGATACAGGAGAAGTACTATTAAAAGCAGCCAGCCGTTATGATGACGATGCTCATTATTCATCAAAAAAGAATTGTTTAGAATCTCAAAAACATAAAACGGGGCCATATGACCGCAGTAATGATAGAGAAGTGCGTCGGGAACAAATCATGGATGGAGAGTATAACGGAAGAGCAGCGGTTAGAGATGTGATCAGAGGAATCGGTGAGATAATTCGCAATCATCGCAGTCGTTAAACAAACTGATAAAACGCTGTATTTAAAGTCTGAATATTTCCTCAGCCTTACGCATAGCTATAGGCGAAACAAAGAGAATTAAAATATCTTTTTCCTCAATTTTATCGTCCGATTTTGGATAAATAATTTCCTCATTACGATAAATAGCACCAATCTTGCATTTGTCAGGTAAACCGATATCTTCAATCCGTTTACCTAAGTTCAGGCTATCTTCATCAATTCTCACTTCCCAAACTTCTCCCATACCTCTTTTTAAGCAATAGGCGTTATTTATTTTTGCTTTACGCAAATCTTGTAGCATGGCAGATGTTGTAATAAGAGAGCGATCCACAATGACGTTATCCTCTTCACTATCAATCAAGCTATCAAAAGTACGTGAATTAACCAAAGAAAGCGTATGAGCAACACCAAATTTTTTAGCGATTAAAGATGCTAGTAAATTATCTTTATCATATTCTGTAACGGCAACAGAAATATCGGCATTTTTAATTTCCGCTTCTTCCAAAATAACATCACTCATCATTTCGCCGCGAATAACTTGAGTGTTATTAAGATTTTCGGCTAAATCTTGGGCAATACGACTATCATCTTCAATAATTTTGCAGCTGGAAATACTATCATCTTTTTCCAAAACATTTGCTATGTAATAAGAAATAGCATTTCCCCCAAAGATGACCAAATTTTCATTTTGCTTAGAAATAATACCGAAGTCGTGTAGTGTATCAAAAATTTTTTCGCGCTCAACCAAAATGAAAATTTCATCGCCTGCGTGAATGATTTCGTTAGGTTTTGCAAAAAAGCTTTTTTTATCTCTGATGATATGAATAATAGGACTGTTATAATATTTTTTTATCTCACTGATTTCCGTATTGATGAGGGGACATTTATCTGAGCATCTAAAAGATAATAAAAACAGTTTTTCATCCACCAACGGATAAGCCGCCGTGGTTCCCGGAATCTCAATTAAATTAAGAATAGCCTTTGCGATTTCAATGTCGGGAGAAATAACCAAATCTACAGGAAGATTTTTGTCGCTATATAATGTATTCCATAGCGGATTTAAGAAATATTCAGAATCAACACGAGCAATTTTTTTGGGAATCTGGAACAATGTATGAGCAACCTGACAAGCAACCAAATTCACTTCATCATTATCTGTTACGGCAATCAGGATGTCGGCATCTTTAGCTCCGATTTTTTCCATGATACCAGGATAAGAAATGGAGCCCACCAGAGTTTGAACATCAAATTCCTTAGCAATTTCATCTAAATGATCTTTGTTTGTATCTACGACGATAATGTCATTATTAGCTTGAGAAAGATAATCAACAATGCTGCGTCCGACGCTACCAGCCCCACCGATTAAAATTTTCATATCAACTCCTTACTCAGATTTCCAAAATAATCCTCAATAGCTTTAATCGCTAAAGAATAATCATAAATTTTGGTATAAATTTCTCTAAATTTTTTGGCATCACGAAGATTTTTAGAGTACCAACAAACATATTTGCGAGAAATAGCAACAGCCATATCCTCACCATAAAAATCAACCATGTCATTTAACTGCTGAAGCAAAGCCTCTTTAATATCAGAAACAGAGATAGAAACAGGTTCTAACCCAAAATTCAGATAATTATGAATTTGTCCGGGCAACCAAGGATTACCCAAAGCACCTCGTCCTACCATCACACCATCAACATGCGTTTCATCCATCATTTTTTTTGCAAGTTCTGGAGATGTAATGTCGCCGTTGCCGATAACAGGTATTTTGACCATTTCTTTGACCTGCCGAATAATATCCCAATCTGCAGCACCAGAATACCCTTGGGCTCTGGTTCTGCCATGTATAGTGACATAACTTGCACCGCTATCTTCACACATTTTAGCAAATTCTGGAGCATTGATAGAGTTATTATCCCAGCCTTTTCTGAATTTTACAGAAACTTTAAGCGGGGTAGCCTTAACGGTGGCTTCAATAATCTGCGATGCTAACCGTAAATCTTTCATCAAAGCAGAACCGGAGTTATTCCCAACAACCTTTTTCACAGGACACCCCATATTGATATCAATAGAATAAGCACCCAAATCGGCAATTAACTTGGCTGCCTCAGAAAATAAATCTGGATTATTTCCCACTAATTGCACAATAACCGGATAAGGCTCATTTCTGACATCTGCTATTCTGTAAGTCTTCGGATTTTTACGGCTGATAGCGTTAATAGCCACCATCTCAGAATATAAATTAGCAATACCTTTAGAGGCGACCAACTTACGCATCGGATAATCCGTAATTCCGGCCATCGGCGCTAAAAAAACATTACTTTTAAGACCAATAATATTTACCATCGGCATTACTCGGCGCTATTTAAGGCTTTAATGAGAATAAAATAGATTTTATCAAGAGAGGCATTAACGGCAAGATTAACAAATTCATCACGAGATTCGTTATCTGACGATAAAATTTCTTTGATAAGAATATCCATAATATACAAATATTTAATGGATAGGTTGTGAAAATCAATGTTGTCATCAAATGCTTTGCGGATAAGACCGGTTTGCTTGCGTGTCAACTTGTCGGTTAAGAAGTCTGTAAAGGCTTTATTTTCTCCCCGTAAATAGCTATCCCACAAATCAAAAACATCTATGTTAGCAAAAATTTTATCAATTTTTATACCTAAAGCAATAAAGGTCCGATTAATGCCTTGAGCGGTGGAAATAAGTTGATCCTGACTAAAATCAGGGTTTAGCGGTTCAACTTTTAAGACAGAATCTTTATTTTCATTATATTTATCTATCTTCTTTTCATAATCCGCCAAAGTAGAAGCCATTTCATCAGAAGATTTTTTGATGTCGTCTTTCAAATTATCCAGTTTTTCCTGAACAATGTTCAAATTTGTTAAGGCATTGTTTATGAAGAAATTTTGTTCTTCAAGCAATTTAACACTTTGCTGAGAATTAGAGAGAATTAAATTGGAAGATGCATTTATTTTATCAGTATTTTTAGAAATAACTTCGTGAGCTTCGTTAAATTTATCAATAACTTCAACAGCCTTGCCTTTTAGTGTATCTGTCTTAAGCGCTAATTTACTACTGATTTCACCAACTTTTTCAACCATCGTTTCAGAAATATTTTGCAAGTCAAAATTTTTCGCTTGTGCTAAGTTAGTAAAAGAAACGAGCCTGTCTGTTTCTTTGTTAAGCGCAATAACAACATTCTGCATACTATTGACTACATACTCGCAACGACGCTCAAGTTCATGGCGTTTTTCATCAAAAGTATCACCAAGGCCATGAATGGCTTTTCCGGTTTCAGAATTTACGGCACGAAGAGTAGAAATTTGCTTTTTAGTCATTTTCTCAAGCTCAACGGAGTTTTTGACTAATTTATCAATTTCAAGAGAAATGGCTTGCCCATAGGAAGATAATTTATTACCTAACAAGTCAGAGTTGTGGTCTAAAACATGCGTTTGCGTTGCAATCAAGCGTTTCTGCTCGTCAATTCTCCCCTCTAGACTTGAAATACTTGTATCAATCCTTTTGCACAAACTGTCAAACTCTTCTGACGTTTTATAGAAAGAGCGTTCAATTTTGAGTGTATTTTCAGAAGTCTTGTCCAACATATCATCAATATGTTTCTGACTAAGATTAGTTGTTTCTTCCAGTTGATTTTTAATTTCCGCCAAATTGTTTTTGTTATCGGCAATATTGTTTTTAACGCTGGATGAGAGAGCCGAAATTTCATCCAAGAGCGGATTAACACGGCTTAAAAACATAGAGGCATTATTGGCAATTTCAGTAGAACAATCCTTCATGTTGTTGACCGAGTTGGTCGTTTTGTCTGTAATGTAGGTGCATTTATCTGCAAGGGTTTTAACTCCATCGTTTAAGTCTACCAAGGTCTTGGCAGAATAAGAATCTAAAAGTTGCAAGATATTAGCAAATTCGCTAAGTCTTTCATCTAAATCTTTTTTTAGGCTAAGAGATTGCTCAACCACAGATTTATTTTCTTGTTGTAATTTTTGCGTCTGTTCCAAAAGAGTTTTTGCTAAAGCCTTAGCCTGCTTAGACGTCTCAGCATCAGGGTACAAAAGCCCATCTATATAGTTGTGAAATAGCTCGGCATTAGCATCTAAACTGCTGCTACGCTCAATATAAGCCAGTAAGAACCATAGGCAAAGTAGCGGCAGAGACGCCGCCAAAAGCAAAACAGCAAATTCCGTTGGTTGAACCGCCAAAACAGATTCCCAACCAATAAAATTCTGAATATAATAAGCAATTCCGACAAACCAAACGAGAGCGGAAAGAGCCAAACAATAAGCAAAATTATTCCGAAGCCACAAAAACTTTCGTACATTTTGAGAGATTTGTGGAGAATTTTTAGTTTTACGACCGGTTTTGTTATCTTGCATTAGTCAAAATCCCAAGAGTTACAATCAACTAATCAATAACATCAACGAATATTTTTTTCAAATAAATTATGCATTAAAGAAAAATATTTGCAAAATAGATGAAAAAAATCAAAAATTTCTATTGATTTTATAAAAAGATTGTTTATTCTAACGCAAGCAATCAGGAAGAAAGATGACTTTCCAGTGATTGAGATAAAAGCCGCTATAGCTCAGTGGTAGAGCACGTCATTGGTAATGACGGGGTCGTAAGTCCGATTCTTACTAGCGGCACCATTTTAAGAAAGGCACTCGAGAGAGTGTCTTTTTTCTTTATCAGGGCTGAATCCCATAAAGTCCGATTG
>CALXWH010000018.1 GCA_944392315.1 uncultured Alphaproteobacteria bacterium
GGCACAATTTTAGTTATCATACTACTAAGCATATCCGTAGCAAATGCCAAAGAAGTTATTCATGGAATTGATATTGACGAAGTGTACAATAATGGCGATTGGAGTAGTCGAGATAAAATTAAAGAAATTATTGATGACTACACTTTATTGCAATTATACAAACTGAATTTAATAAAATGTGCCGAAAGCACAGAAAAATTAAATTGTCAAAATCAAACATTAAACAATATTATAAAACATTTCTATAGTTACAATGCAGAAAGTAATATACAAATTTATGAGAATTATATTAATACAATAAATTCAGTTTATGAAATAGCATATTGCCAAAATAAATATAGTATACCTCCAGGAACAGGATGCTTACAAGAAGCAAGCGCTAAAACCGAAAAAATACTACAACAATACATAGAGTTTTTATTATTACAAATAGAACAAAAGATTAGTGTATATAATTTTATAAAAAATTACAAATAGAAGGAGCCCAATTGAGCTCCTTCTGTATTATCTAATACGAAAGATGATATCCCTCTGTTCGTTTATCCCAACCTGTACCAAACCCTGAGTATCCATCTCGCTGCTTATCTTGTTCGTGTACTAATTTTTTATAATTATATAAAAATTGTTTATAATTAATTCTCTTTAATCTTTCCAGCGTTGTCTTACCAATAATATCGCCAACAGGATTTATATCAAGAGCCTGATGTGTTGTCACAATAGCATTTTGAGGACTGGTTCTAATTCCATGATCAAAAACAAAACCGATAATTTCAGGAGGTAATTTATGAATACCATTCCACTTCCAATAATCACGATAAAAAATGGCATTAACTCTTTCTCTCGTTAAATTTTTAATATCTTCATTTGGATACCAACGTTTAGAAATCCCCATATTTGTTTCTTTTCCAGGATCATTTTCAAGATTAATATAACCACCTTCATTAGGAATAGCATATTCCCTTAAAGCTCTTTGAAATATCTCATCATTCAACATTTCATCAATAAAATTTTTACTAAAACCTTCACCATATTTTGTATAATCCACTGTGGCATCACTTGCATGGTTAGCCCTATCATTTTTGGCGTATTGTGTGCCTTGAGATGATAAAAGCGAATTTCCGGTTTCTTGTGTTAAGACTTTCTGAGCCAGCCCATTTTGATTAGCCATCATATAAGCCATTGAGTCTTGAATATCGGCATTTTTTTCAATTCCCTCCAATGAACCATATTTTCGCAACAATCTTTTCAATTCCAATTCATTATCCGCATCCACCAATCGCTGATGCTCAAGAATATCTTCATCAAAATTATAAGAAAAGGTCATGTTTCTTTCCTTTCATAACAAAAATTAAAACAAAAAAGAGCCACGAAAAAATGTCGTAGCTCTTGGTTAAAATAGGATTATCCATTTGTAAATTTCCCACAAAAAAAGCCCTCAAACCGAGAGCCAAATCCGGGATATACAAACACACTCACCCATTATGACAACATTTATACCTCTCCCCGACACCCTTGTCAATACATCTGAAAATGAAATGAAAAATATTTCCCCCACATTTAAACCTTTATTAGCAAATATCCGTTAATTTAAGAAAAACACATCACAGAAAGGAACAAAGCATGGAAATCATTTTTGATGAAAACAAAGAAACCACATTTCAAGGAAAAATTTATCCGGTCTTTAATCTTGAAACCAACGTATCCATTGACTTCAACTGGCTGCTTCAAACTGCCAAAACCTTAGCCAACCGCTATCAAGATGAAGAAAACATCATCATTGTTCCCTCCCAAGAAAATGAAAATATGATGTTATTTGCCGCACTTTTGAGCATTGTCGGACGAGACAACAACCCCGCCCCGCACCAAGCCATTTTCAAGGTAGAAGACTTCCGCCAATCCATGGAAAAATATCGTGATTTTTTTGCATTTACCATTGCTGCGGTTTACACATTACGCCTCATGAAAATGGACACCAAAGAAATGTACAAAGATATAGAATCACTAAGTTATTTAGGTTTAGAAACTCATACGGATTATCTCAAAAATACACTAACGTTACATCTTCCACATGAAGGTAAGAAATATGTATTCAAAGCCGCCAATATGGAAAACACCATCATTTTAACCAGTTTTATAAAAATGCTCTCTTTGATAAAAACCGAGCTACAGATTGATGTCAAAATCATCTTAAAGATACTGTCGGAAAATAACATCAAAAACAAAAGCGAAGATTCCATGCTCAACAAATTATTCTGGTGTGCAAAATCTTTCTTAGGCATCAAATAAGTTCCAACCGCAAACAAGGAAACCTCATGACTATGAAAACAAACACACCTTTAAGTGCATTTGCGATGGGCACGCCGGATCTTGGCTATCAAAACCAACTTATCGGAGCTTTGACGATTCTGCATAGCTCAAATAAGAACGCCCCTACACCCGAAAAATGTTTTTTATTGCCGGAAGGTATCACACAAATAAGTGATATGCGACTTCCATGCTGTTATAATCTTTTCAGCAGTTATAAAAAATTCAAAGAGCAGATATTCAAGATGTTGGATATATACCTCAACAAAAAAAAGACCGTACCGCAAATATTTATAACGGCATACAACATGACTGAAAGTCAAACACCAGAAAAAAACGTTGATAATTTATGCCGAGCCGTAAAAGAATATTATAAAGAACACCATTTAGGCACAGTTTTCACCTGCGTTTTAACCAGTAAAGCGCATAACTACAAATACGTTGATTTAATAAACGTACCCAAACATCTATTGACTTTTTACACCCGTTTAAGGCTGTTACAAAACAAAAAACTCCGCAACAAAACTCTAATTACGGTCGGCACGATACACAAATTTAATGCCTCCCTTGTTGCACAGAAAAAAGAAATTTTAGAAACAGCTTTAGCCGAAAAAGCAAGTGAAAAAAACAAATCAATCAAATCTCAAATTCGCAAAATTCAAAACTACATAAAAAGCCGCAAACACGTAGCGATATGCTTAGGAGGCCGTGTTGAAGGTTCAGAAATTGTATTTGATCTAAACTACGCCAAATCGCTATTAGAAAAGTGTCAAACATTAAGCCGTCAGGGTTACGGCGTTGCGATTGTCAACGGTCCACGCACACCAAACGACGTAACCGAATTTTTATACGAACACACAAAAGATGAAGCCCACATTGTTTTTCATAATTGTAAACGTATTGCCGCCAATGAGCAGGAACGCAATATGTGGCGTATATATTCGGGAAAGTATGAAGAAGATTTCAAAGCACATGCCGCAATAGGAAACATTTATCCGGGCCTTTTAGGTTATTCAAACACCTTGGTTGTTCACACCGTAGACAGTTACTCATGTTGTGAAACCATCAGTGCGAAGATTCCGACTGCCATCAGTTCATCAGGCATATACATCAACCCAAACATTCGTATTGACTGCTTGAACATGTACCAACTAATGACCCCGAAATATGCGCTGGACTTTGATAAGTTCGTCAATTTAACCACTTATATGAAGATAGAGCCGCAACATCTGCATCCGGTAGAATTATCAAATCCCCTGCGAGTTTTTGAGGAAGCAGTCCGTCATCGGCTCAAGCATTAATATCTGTTTTCAAAAAAAACAAGATATCCTCAAGCAACGCACAAATTTTGCTTGCAAATAAAGAAATATAGACTAAAGTTATGCTATCGTTTCTAAAGATAACGATAATTACATAAACTTTTGAGAGGAAACTTAAATGAAGAAAGTTTTATTATTGGCAGGACTTGCCGGCATGGTTGCTGCAAACGCAGAAGCTATTGATGTAACCCCATATGTTGGTTTAGATGCAAACTATGCGCTTGTTGACACAGATTCTTCTGTACAAGTAAGCAGCAAAGATTGGTCTTTATCCGGTGTAATCGGCGGCAGAACAGACCGTTTTGGTTTGGAAGCATTTTACAATGCCGGTTTGAAAGAACACAAGTCCAGCTACGACACACGTATCAGCGGCTATGGTGTTGATGCCTTGGTATTCCAACAATTAGGTTGCTCCGGCAGATGGGAACTCGTTGGTTCCGCAGGTCTTGCTAGCTACAAATTAAAAGGTGAAAACCCATTAGGAACAGACCGTGGCTATGCAGAACGTTTGGGTGCCGGCGTACAATACGCTATGACCGAAAACGCAACTGTTAGAGTTATGTATCACCACGCATGGGTACACAGCTCACAGTTAGATGCCTTGGATGAATTCACCGTTGGTATCAGATACGCTTTCTAATTTAAGAAAGATAGGATAAGAGAGGGGCAAATTTGTCCCTCTTTTTTATTAATGCCTTGTAGAAAACCACCACTTTAGTGGTGGATGAATAAAAAGTCGGCGATATAATAAAGATATGCAA
>CALXWH010000019.1 GCA_944392315.1 uncultured Alphaproteobacteria bacterium
TTGCATATCTTTATTATATCGCCGACTTTTTATTCATCCACCACTAAAGTGGTGGTTTTCTACAAGGCATTAATAAACTAAAGAAAGCCCCACTTTTTAGTGGGGTTTTCTTTATCTAAAAAAAATAGAATTTAGACTTTTTTACGCAATAGAATATACAAAGCACCCACCCCGCCTTTAGCTTCTGACGGATTCTTATAGGCTAAAATCAAAGAACTGATTTCTGTATGAGAAAGCCAATTAGGAACAGATTTGCGCAAAACCCCCTTTTCGCTAAACAAAGCCTCATCATACCCCTTTCCAGTTACAATCAAAACACATCTTTTACCTTGATTATATGCAGATTTGATAAAATCACACACCTCATCAAATGCCGATTTTTCAGTCATTCCGTGCAAATCCAGCACCGCCTCAATTCTAAATTCCTCGCGTTTAAATCTTTTTGCCAACGAACCGTCCATTTGTGAAAAATCGTCTTTTTCTACACTATGAAATTTCGTCAAAACATCAAACGTGACTGTTGTCACCTTATCACTGCGTATGGGAACTTCTTTTGCTTCTATCTCTTGAACAAAACGATTATTTTTCAGAGGCTTGACATCCTTAACAACCTCTTCCCACGTTTCATCATCCTTAGTCATAAATTTTGACCTC
The DNA here is from genome assembly GCA_944392315.1 of uncultured Alphaproteobacteria bacterium. GTDB lineage: Bacteria > Pseudomonadota > Alphaproteobacteria > RF32 > CAG-239 > CAG-267. The sequence goes on from CALXWH010000019.1 coordinate 655, forward strand.
AGCATCATCAGGTATCAAAATGAAATAACGACCAACAGAGTTCATTCTTCCGGCAGATTCTAGAGCCTTTTCTCCATGTCCCCAGAAATAATCACCGCGAACACCTCCCTTGATGGCACTTCCAACATCCTCAGCCATAACCAACTTATTTATCGGTTCATTATCAGGTCCTCTCGTTTCCAACCACATAATAGAACCCAACGGAATATAATTCTTATCAACAGCCAAACTTCTGCCAGCAACAAGAGGCAAACCCATCGCTCCAATAGGACCTTCCGCCGTTACGATTTTATGAAAAATAAATCTATCATTAAGCAACATATTTTTCTTAGCCGTTTCACCATTTTCGCGCAACCACTCACGAATTTTCGGCATAGATGCATCACCAGATTTTATAAGCCCTTTCTCCAACAAAATAGAGCCGATTCCCTTAAATTTATGCCCATTATTATCTGCATAAGCCACGCGCACCTCTTTTCCATCCGGCAAAATAGCAACACCGGCTCCTTGAATCTGCATAATGTAAATATCAACCGGATCATCCCCCCATAATATCACCGGCGCATCCAGTTTTCCTTCATCAATTTCCTGTCTGGTGTAATATTTCACCATTTTTCCATCTTTAACGCGCCCAACCAAGCGCATATTTGGCAAAGAACTATCAAAATCTCTAAGATTTATCTCAATTAAATCCTTAGGTTTTCCGTAAATAGGATATTGATACTTTCCGCCTCGCGTATAACTTGCATTTAAAGTTGCCTCATAATAGGAAGTAAACTTTCCATTCACATCCCCATTAACAACAACCGCATATGGGTGAAAATTTTGTTCAATATAAGACTTTATTTCTTTGTCTGTGTTAAGTTTCAAAAGCTGCTGACAATGCTTTTGATATGATTTCAGTGAATAGCTGATTTTTTCACTTTTAAGATAAGGTGAAGAGTATCCTTGCAATTTTAAACAAACATCTTGCAAAGCCTTACCAAATTCACTCCCATCATCAGTTGACCATGCAGTTAATTGGGAAAAGTCTGTTTTGTGTAAATTAAACGCCGTAGAAACAACTTCTTCTTTATCTCCACCGGAGCAAGAAGCTAAAAAAGCAACAACAAAACAAACAAGTCCTTTTTTTAACATTTTTTCGTAGAACACAGCAACCAGTTAGTAACTCTCGGATTCAAAGGTTTTTCAAACGTCCATACGTCAGAAATAGTCTGAACGTAATTTTCATCACCCTCAATAACCTCGCCTTTCGCATCTTTCAACAAATTAACCTGCTCGCTAACAAATTTAACAACCAAATTAACTTTATCATTTTCCACAAATTTAACCGATTCCACTTCCGTTTCAACAAAACCGATTAAATCTGTTTCTGAGGTAATTCCCTGCTCTTTGCGAGACTGAATAACTTCCTCAAATTTTTTGAGCAATTCCCCATTAACCAATTTAGATAATGTACGAGCATCCCCTTTACTAAAGGCAGACAAAATCATTTCAAAGGCTTTTTGTGCCCCTTTGATAAAAACATTTTTGTTAAAATTTGGAATTTTAATCAAATCTCTATCCAAAGGAGACAATTTTTCCAAATCCACCGCCGATATGGATTCGTTAAGCGTATTCTTTTTCAGTTCTTGATAAACTTTCTCAAATTGCTCTTTAGGAATCATAATTACTTTAGCATCTTCAGCCCCGGTGCCGAGCACACTTTTCAATTTGCTAAAAATAATTACCACCAACACCAACAAAAATATTATATCCAAATATCCTGACATTTTCCCTTACCTCTGTTAAAGATACTTGTAATATAGCGTTAAATATCTTTATTATCAACTATAATATTTGACGTATAAAAATAAACTTCTATATTAAGCGTATAATTTTTTAAGAGAAAGGATTCTAAAATGAGTAACACAGAACCTGCAGAAGTTAGCTTAAATATGCAATACATCCGAGATATGTCTTTGGAAATACCACATGCCCCTACTATCTTTTCAGAACTAAACAATCAACCCAAAATCAACGTAGACTTAAATATAGACGTCAACAAATTAAACGAAAACAATTATGAAGTAACCCTAAACTTAAGAATAAACGCTGATACTAACGATGAACCCTTGTTTATTTTTGAACTGGCCTATGCTGCAGCCTGCACTGTTCATTTACCGGAAGAAAAATTGGAACCTGTTCTATTTATAGAAATACCGAAATTGCTCTTCCCTTATGCTCGCCAAATTATCTCATCAAATCTCGCTAATGCAGGTCTTCCGCCGCTAATGCTGACACCTGTTGATTTCGCCGCTGTATACAGAAGCAAAAAAGAACAAATTGTAAAGCCGAATTAAAATGAGATTAGCTCTTTTTCAACCAGACATACCACAAAACACAGGCACTCTCTTACGTTTAGGAGCGTGCCTTGATTTACCGCTGGATATCATTGAACCTTGTGGTTTTATATTTAATGAAAAAGCGATGAGACGCGCCGGAATGGACTATCTGAACATAGTACACTATCGGCGCCATAATTCATGGCAAGATTTTTTGCAATATAAAGAAGAACACCCTGACGAATACGGAAGAATTATTCTCTTGACCACACACGCAAGTGTTCCCTATACAACATTTGAATTTAAGCCCAACGATATCATTTTAATGGGCCGAGAAAGCGCCGGAGTCCCGGAGGCCGTTCATCAAATAGCCGATGCTAGACTACTAATTCCCATGAACGCTAACGCACGCTCTATAAATGTTGCCGTTTCAGCAGTTATGGTCGTTGGAGAAGCTCTTCGCCAAACAAATTTATTCCCTCACAAATAATTTTTTCATAAAAAAAATAATTTTTTTCAATTTAGGTATAGATTTGTTTCAAAAAATGTGGTATAGTCACTTCGTTTTCATAATAACACTAATAACCCAGGAGGAAATACCATATGAAAAAAAATTCTGTTGTTACATTTAACTCAGGAGAATATGTTGTTTATCCGACCCAAGGAGTTGGCAAAGTAACCAATATTGCCAAACAAACTATCGCCGGCAACGAGATGGAATTACTTGTTGTTAATTTTGACAAAGACAAAATGACTTTGAGAGTTCCTATGTCTAAGCTAGAACAAGTCGGATTACGTAAAATTTCTGACGATTTAACCATCAGAGAAGCTCTGGCCACCTTAAAAGGCAAACCAAGAGTAAAGAAAGTTATGTGGTCAAGAAGAGCTCAAGAATATGAGAATAAAATCAATTCTGGAAATCCAATAGCTGTCGCAGAAGTTATCAGAGATCTACACCGCAGTGAAAACTTGGCAGATCAATCTTATAGCGAACGTCAAATTTATGAACACGCTTTAGAACGTTTAGCGAGCGAAGTTGCGGTATGTGATAATATAACTCTTGAAGAAGCTAACAAAAAACTTTTGGATACCATAGCTTCCAGATGAAATGATCTCAAACCACTAAAAACTGCACATAAAAAGTGCAGTTTTTTTATTTTTTTGCTATAATATCTTAGCTAAAAATTAGCTACAAAAAAGGTACCCCCGCGTAAAACGCGGGGTTCTTCATATGCGGCTATAAGCCTTTAACACTGGCATCCCCTGAACGGGGCACCTATAATTCTGCCAGACGCAATTTGTTACTACCTACCCGTAAACGGGTCATTTAAGTCCATAGTTAGTTGTTCTGCTAACTGATCTTGTTTAAGTTGATCTTTAATATA
>CALXWH010000020.1 GCA_944392315.1 uncultured Alphaproteobacteria bacterium
ACTCCGCTCTCATCTCTGAGGGCTCTTTTATCATAAAAGACCTTTCTTAAATTGCAAGCCTTTTTTGGGGAAACTTGGGCAACTTGTTGCCGCGGACTTTTGTTCTTTGTGGGGCAGGGTTTTGGGTGCTACGCGCATGCTTCTTCTTTTGAGGATAGGGACTTAATCCTTTGTAAAGCAAGGTTTGCGCGTAACCGCGGGATTATACCTCTTTGCCGAGCCTTTTTCTTTTCCTTGGCAATGGGGGAGCGTGGCGGCGGTGTGTGATTAAAAGTCGCAAAGTTGTATTTTGTTGCCGAGCTTTTTTATTTCCTTGGCAATGGGGGGGAAATGGCGGCGGTGGTGTTTAAATACCGTGTGTTTGTTTAAGGAGCTTAATCTGTTGCCCGTTGGGGGAAGTTGAGCCGACGCAAAATTGTGGGCTCGTTTTTTTTGATGTGACTCTTTGGTGGGAGCGGCGAAAATCTTTCTTTTTTCGGTTGCGCTATTCTTAAAATCGTGGTATTCTCCTTTTATGTTTGGTTAATGAAAGAGCGCAAATGTTTGTGGATATTACAAATCAAAAATCACCGTTGGCGGTGGAAAATCTCCTTACCCCCTATAAAAAAGGGCGGATGCTTAAAGGTGTGCGGCAACCGAAAGAACATATTATGCCTGAAATATGTGCGGAAGTGCTGCAATCCACGAATTACGCCCGCAACATCAAAGATATGCTCCTTTGCATTGCAGAGCTTCCGGAAGATGAGCAGGCGCAATTCAAAGAAATTTTGTTGGCAACGTTTGAGATGCGCGAACAGCCGAACGATATTCTCATCTTGGGTAAAAAATTGGCGCATGTGGCAGGCTTTGAAGCGGCGCTTAATCGGGTGTTGAAACAAAAAAGTGAGGAGAAACGCACCTATTTGGCTTCAGCGCCCGAAAGAATCTGGACGCTTGAAACAACCAACAGCCATTTGGATGTGGAGACGTCGTTTGAAAAATATAGTCGGCTGCTTTGTTTGAGCGATAATACGATACGTTTGGGGCGGACAAGGTATGATCAGAAAATCTTGCCGCCGATTATTGAAGCGCCGAACAGCCTTTTTATCAATTTTTTTGGTAAAAATGCGTGCGACGGTTCCAGACTTCGGAAAATTATCGTCAAAGAGGGTGGAACGGTCGCGATGACAGATGTTAATCCGTTGCCGAAACAAGTTGATTTAACCGCTTGTAAACGCGTCATTATCGGCTTTTATGATTTGAAATATACCAAAGAGTGGAAATATCAACCCGAGGCGCTCACCTGCACGGAGCATGATTTGGATTTGTCGGGGGAAAATTTGGATTTTTCCGCTTTCGGGCGCGTGGTCTTGGAGCGGTGTTCGGTCGGACAAGATGCAAAAATTATCTTTCGCAAAGGGGTGGAGGTTAATCTTTGCGGCATTATAGGCGTGCTCCCTCAGGATATTGATTTTTCCGAATGCTCTCAAGTGGCGCTTGATATGGATGATTTGGCGTATCTTAAAAATCTGCGCTTCAAAAAAGGGGCTAAAGTGACGCTCAAAAATGTGAAAAAATTGCCGCCGGATATGGATTTTTCCGAATGTGATGAGGTGAACCTTATCGGGTGTGATTTGAGTTCACAGCCGCATCTTCGCTTTAAGAGCGGGGCGAAGGTTAATCTTGAAAAATCGTACAATCTGCCCGAAAATATTGATTTTTCGGAATGTGCGGAAGTGGATTTGAACCGCTGCGATCTTCAGGCGCAATCGCAACTGCGTTTCAAAAAGGGGGCAAAGGTCAATTTGGCAGGGGCAACCAATCTGCCGAACGATTTGGATTTTTCGGAATGTCCGGAGGTTATCTTAAGCCGTTGTGATTTAAGGGGGCAAACGCGGCTCAGGTTTATGAAGGGGGCAAAGGTTGGGTTAAACGATATTGATAAATTTCCGGAAAATTTTGATGTGTCACCGTGTGCAGATATTAACTTCAACGGGAGTGATTTGGCGAATATGTCTCGGCTCTCTTTTGGCGAGGGGGCTAAAGTTTCTATGTTGGGGACGACTAATCTTCCGAAAAATGTGGATTTTTCTGCCGCGGCTAAACTTGAAATGCAAGGATGTGACTTGGCAGAGCAAAATCAACTTCGCTTTCATGACGGGGCGGTGGTTCATTTGGTTGATGTCGGGAACTTAAAAAACGGGGCGGATTTTTCTAACTGCGCGGAACTTAAAATCGTCAATGGCGATATGGGGGAGCTCTCATGGCTTGGGTTTCGCGAAGGTTCTCTTGTCCGCTTAAAATCGGTTTCTAACCTGCCGGCGGGGGTGGATTTTTCTCCTTGTGCCGATGTTTCCATAGAATTTTGTGATTTGAAAAAATTCTCAGCGCTTTGTTTGGGCAAGGGGGCTCGGGTTAATTTGGAAAATGTGGCGCATATGCCGGCGTTTGTGGATTTATCGGACTGTAGTAAGATTGATACTTATCAGTGCGATTGGTGGAATACCCGAAAGCTGGTGTTGCGCAACCAAGCCCAGATTAACCAGTATTTTGATTTTGAGGATAAAAAAGGCAATCAACTCATTTTTACCGAAAAGCTCAGTGCAACGGAACTGCAAGCACTTAACAAAGAAAGAGAACTTGAGCTCGGGATGATTAAACTTCGGTCGGATGAGCTCAAGCGGAAGGCGCTCAAAGCCTCGTTGGCGCAGATGGCTCAAGGCTCTCAAAGCAAATCTTCCGGTTCGTTCTTTTCTCGCTTGTTTGGGCGTGGCGGACGCTAAGTTTATATTTTGGCGACAGCTTTGATTTTTCCTATAGAAAAAGGGAAGTCAGCTTGTGCTGAAACTCCCCTTTTTTGTTGCGTTCTTACTTACTTACTTACTTACTTACTTACATCTTTCTTGGTGCTTTGAAGCCCAAAATGTTGATGCAGATATCCAAAACTTTTAAGGTTAGCGTTATCAGCCCGACTAAAGAGCTCAAAACGGTTTCATTTGTTTCAGCCAATATCTTCTTATCATGGTAGAACACGTTGAATTTATTGGATATTTCATAAATGTAGGAGCAAATAATGGACGGAGCGTCTTTTTTGTACGCCTCGTTGATGGTATGGCTGAAACGAGTTAAGGTCAGCGCCAAATCTCTTTGGCTTGCTGTTTCAAACTTGCCGTCAATTTGAGCAGGGCTTTGTTCTAACTTTTGCATCAAAGCGGCATGGTGCTCGCGTAACTTTGTCAATATAGATTTAATGCGCACCATCGTATACAAAATATACGGGCCGGTGTTGCCCTCAAAAGAGGCGAACTTGTCTATATCAAAAATGTAATTGCTCTCGCATGGGTTCATCAAGTCACCGTACTTTATCGCTGCTAAGCCGATAATTTGGCGCAACTCGGTCAGCTCTTCGGGGCTTAGCTTATCGCCGTCTTTGATGTTGACCTGATTTTCTACCGTATCCAAAAGCTCGGATAACTTCATTGTGCCGCCGGCTCTGGTCTTAAACGGTTTGCCGTCTTTGCCGTTGACCGTGCCGAAACCGATGAACGATAATTCCGTATTCGGTTTGACGATACCGGTCTTTTTCGCACAACGGAACACCCGCTCAAAGTGCAAATTTTGGCGCTTATCTACCACATACATCACTCTATCCGGCGCAAAGTCTTTTTCTCTCTGCACCAAGGTCGCCAAATCGGTTGTTTCATATATCGCACTGCCGTCTGACTTCAAAATAATGCACGGCGGTATCGGCGCGGTGTCGCTTTCTTCTTTTACATCAACCACCAAAGCGCCTTCGCTCTCGTACGCATAGCCTTGGTCTTTCATCCGTTTTACCATATCCGGCACATAGGCATCCGAATCGCTCTCGCCCAGCCACAAGTCAAAATCCACATCCAAGCGGCTGTAGTTCTTTTTCAAATCTGCCAAAGAGACGTTTAAGATATGTTTCCACAATGCGCGGTAGCCGGCTCTTCCTTTTTGCAACTCTTTGGTGGCTAAACGCGCGGCTTCCAAATAGGCTTCATCTTCTTTGGACTTGGCGGAGGCAAAAGGATATATCTCCTCCAAATCTTTTAAGCTAAACGGCGGCGTTGCGGGATATTCGCCGGTGTAATTTTCATCAAAATAAACCAAATCAGGCTTTCTTACGCTCAATTCATGAATAATCAAGCCCATTTGCAAGCCCCAGTCGCCCAAGTGCGCATCGCCGATAACCTTGTTGCCGACAAAGCGGTTTAAGCGTTTCAAACACTCGCCGATTACGGCCGAGCGCAAGTGTCCGACGTGCAAAGGTTTGGCTACATTCGGCCCGCCATAGTCTATGACAAGTGTTTTCGGGTTTTCAATTTTCGCAAAGCCGCAGTCTTTTTCTTGGTTCATTTCGCTTAGGTATTGGCCGATGAACGCGTCTTTGACCATGATGTTGATAAACCCCGGAGCCACAACGTTTACACTCTCTATCAAGTTATTTTCAGCGATGTTGTTGATGACGTCGTTTGCTATCATCAGCGGTGCTTTATGGTATTGTTTGGCGCCGGACATCGCTCCGTTGCACTGAAACTGGCATAAATCCGGTCGGGCGGATACAACAACGCGCCCTAATTTTTCATCATAGCCCGCTTTGGTGAAGGCTTGCGCAAAGATTTGGTTTAATTTTTCTATGACCGTTTGCACTGTTTGTTCTCCTTAGGTGTCTCGTTTAATCTTGGCAGTGATAGTAAGCTAAAAAAGGCTTAATTGTCAAGTCTTATAGGGGTAAAATTTGAGCGTCTGGAGCGGACTTGGGATGTCTTTCTTATTGCATCATTTCTTAATCTGTGTTATCCTTTATTTATGTTAGATTGAGGGAAAACGTTTATGTTTGTTGATATTACGGATTTTAAGTCAGCGATTGGTGTGGAAAATATTTTAACCCCCTATAAAAAGGGGCGCTTGGCTCCTGATAAAAAAATACGTCTCTCCAGAGAGCCGATTACGCTTCAAGTTTGTTGGGAGGTTTTGCGTTCCACGAACTATGCCCGCAACATCAAAGATATGCTCTTATGCATTGCCGAACTCCCTCAAGCGGAGCAGGCGCAATTCAAAGACGTTGTTTTAGCCGTGTTTTCTAACCGCGAACAGCCGAACGATATTCTCATCTTGGGCAAAAAATTGGCGCACGCGGCAGGCTATGAGGCGGCCCTTAACGAGGCTTTGAAATTTGAAAAAGGGGACGCGTTGGCCTCTCTGGCGCAAAAGGGTAAAATGTATGTGACTTATGATAAGCGCGTGGAAAAGGTGAATTTGAGAGATTATCACAAGTTGTTGTGTTTGAGAGAGGGCGAGGTTTATATCTATGAACACAGTAAACTGCCGCCCGTGATTGAGGCGCCTTATTCGCAAAAACTGACGTTGGCTAATGTCAACCTTGAGGGGGTGCAAAAAATTGTGCCGCAAAACGGCGGAGAGGTTAAATTTACCAAGGTGAAAAACGAACCGGTGGGGTTGGATGTTTCGGCGGCGGGGCGGATTTTGGTGGGAACGTATGATACGGATTTGTTAAAAACGTGGAAATGCGCTCGCGAAAATTTGGTTTATGATGTCGGATACTATTATCTTCGCGGCGAAATTGATTTGACGCTTTTTGATGAGGTGGGGATTTATGAATCTACGTTTGATAACGAGATTAAGCTCAAATTAAGAGACGGGGGAAAACTCACCATATCTCACACCGAAAATGTGCCGCAAGATTTGGATACGGCGCTTTGCGCGGAGCTGAAACTTCTAAATTGTGATTTGAAAAATCGTGAAAAAATGGTCTTTTGTTCGGGGGCAAAAGTGGATTTGAGCTATTGTTCTCATCTGCCGGAGGAGCTTGATTTTTCTGCTTGTGATGAGGTGGCGCTGGATGGGTGTGATTTGGAATATCGGCGGTGTCCACGTTTCAAAAAAGGGGCAAAGGTCAGCTTTGTGAATGCGAAAAATTTGCCGGAAAATATTGATTTATCTGAATGTGCTGATGTGAACTTGTCTTATTGTGATGCGGGGGTGTTTGGCAAGGACGCGTTTAAGAGCGCAAAGAGGCTTATTTTGGCGCATGCGGTGAACCTGCCGGAAGATATTGATTTTTCGGGTTGCGTTATCCTTAATCTTGAGGATTGTGATTTGAAAAATCAGGCCAAAAATCTTGATTTTTCGGGGTGTTCTGTTCTTAATCTTGAGGGGTGTGATTTGAAAAATCAGACGCATCTCCGTTTTGGTGATAACGCCAAAGTACAATTAAAATATGCCAAAGCGGTGCCCGAAAATACGGATTTTTCTCCTTGTCGTGCGGTTGATTTGAAGGGATGTCGGCTCGTTTGGAATGGGGTGGCGCGTTTTGGCGATAAGGCTAAAGTCAACTTGGAGAGTGCAAAAATTTCGGCCGATGTTTTGGATGTTTCGGCTTGCGACAAGGTTTCTTTGGAACTGTGCGACATCAGCGATGTGCGAAAAATTATCTTCAGAGACGGGGCGCAAGCGGTGCAGAGCAAAGTGCTTTTGCCTAAGTCTTGGGGTGGCGAATTTGTGATGTTATCCGGTGGGGCGGCGGCGCCTATAACGGATGAAAAAGAGGATGAATCGCTTATTAAACGTTTGGTCGGAAAGTTTTGGATCAAGGGCGGCCGCGGATAAAAATGGGGGGTGATGATGTGGGTAGATATTTCTGATTTCAAATCAGCTTTGGCGGTTGAAAATATTTTGACCCCTCATAAAAAAGGGCGCTTATCTTCTGATAAAAAGACACGTCTTCCCAAAGAGCCGATAACGCCTGAAATATGTATGGAGGTGCTCAAATCCACCAACTACGCCCGAAACATTAAAGATATGCTCCTTTGCATTGCCGAGCTCCCTCAAGCGGAGCAGGCGCAATTCAAAGACGTTGTTTTAGCCGTGTTTTCTAACCGCGAACAGCCGGATGATATTTTAGAGGTGGCTGAAAACTTGGCGCAAACTTCCGGTTATCTTCCGGAACTTCAGGAGGAATTTAATAAAAGTTACGACGGGCGATTTTTTTATAGCGCTAACTATTTGAAAGAGGCGATTTCTACCACGGAAGAGCAATATAATCCGGCGTGGGCAAAATGCGGTAAAATTACCTTTTGCGGTGAAACGGCGAAAATTGAAGACCAAAAGGCGTTGCCTTTGCAATTAGAGTTTTTTCAAGTGCATGATGTACACATGACAAATAACGATATGACGGGCGTTGAAAGTTTGTATTTTCGTGATGTCAATAATCAGGTACAGATGAGAGGGCTACAAAATTTGTCGGCCGCGTTGACGTTTGATGCGGTCTTTCATGTGGGGTTGCATCATCTTGATTTTTCTCACTGTCCCGAGCTGCGTTTTTTGAATCTTTATGACACCAGCATCCATCACTCCAAGGGGTTGCCGGAGGTTTTGGATGTGTCAACGATTCAATCGGTGTTTATTGATAGTTCTGATTTAACAAGCGTGCGGGAATTTAAGTTAAACCGCGCACATAATCAGTTTTCCATTATTGATTCATCTAATCTTCCTGATAATATGGTAATTGACGGCGCCTCAATGATTACGTTGACCGGTTCTTCGTGGGTTGATGCCGAGAATTTGACGCTTAAAAACGCTGAGAAAATCAAAATTATTCCCTTAAACTAGACTTCTCTAAAGTGGATGAAGTGCAGTTGGATGAGGCGCATTTTTCAAGCGGAACGGAGCTTATTTTCAAAAATCGTCAACAGATGGTTGAAAGCAGATTTGTTGCGGGTGATACTCTCACCGTGCGTTTTGCCGATGAAGAAAAAACGCCGCTCTGGAATTGGTTCGGGCTTACAAAACGCAGCCGTTAAGATAACGCTCGGGCAGTGCACTTGTGCACGTCTACTTGGTTCTTTGTGGAGAGGGGTTTGAGGCGCAACGCTCGGGCAATGTACTCTTTTGCCGTCTACTTTGTTCTTTGTGGAGCTAGAGCTTGGCGCAACGCTCAAGCAATGTACATTGGTGCACTTGGGCAACTTGGTGCACTTGTGCACGTCTACTTTAGTCCTTTATGGAGCGGGGTTAGAGGCGCAACGCATAGGGGAGCTTGGGCTTTGCTTAGAACATTCCTTTGCGCTTGAAGTAGATGATGGTGGAAATGGTGGCTATGGCTGATAAACCCATCACAATCCAAAATCCGTTCGGATTGCCGGCAAACGCAACCGGTACGTTCATCCCCCAGAACGAGGCTAACATCGTCGGGATGGATAAGATAATCGTTATCGCTGCTAAGAATTTCATCACTAAGTTCACGTTGTTGTTGATGATGCTCGCAAAACCATCCATCATCCCCTCTAAAATGGAACGGTGCATATCCACCATCTCTATCGCCTGCTTGTTTTCTATTATCACGTCATCCAAAAAGTCCGAATCGTCAGCGCTGAAATTGGCTAACTTCGCAACCGACGGCGTCCGCATTAAACGCAATAACTTCAACAACACTAAATGATTGTCTTTTAACGCGGTGGTGAAATATACGAGCGACTTTTGAATTTCCATCAACTGAAACAGCTCTTTGTTTGAGGTGGTCTTTCTTAAGGCATATTCCAACTCATCGGTCCGCTTGTTGATGATGGTTAAATATTTCAAATAGTATTGCGTGCATTTGTATAAAATGCTCAGCATAAAGCGCGCCCGATCACGGGTGTCAAACGTCTTGGCCGTGGAGCGGTTAAACGAACTCAAAACCCGATTTTCACGGGCGCAAATCGTGATGAAATTTTTGGGCGTTATCACCAAACCGCACGGCAAAGTGTCAAAATTGCCTTCGTCATCCAATAGGGGTAAATTGATGATTATCGCCAGAGAATTTTTTTCTTGCTCAATGCGCGAACGCTCGTCCGCATCCAATGAGTTGCTCAAGATGTCATAATCTATGTGCAAAAACGTGGATACTTGCAAAAGCTCGTCTTCGTTCGGATTTACCAGCGAGCACCAGGTCATCGGCAGAATCTTGTTTTTTTTGAGCTTTGCGAGCTTGCCTGTTTCTTCGGTTCTATATATTCTCAGCATAGCCCCTCCTTGTGCTGCGCACTTTCAAAAAAATTACAACCCTATACGAACGCTTGCAGCAAATTCTCAAACGATCTTATTTTTTATTTCCCTTTGTGGGTGATGACCTTGTTAGCGAAGTTCTTTTTTGGCTTCCTCTGTCGTCACTTTGGGAACAAGTTTTCTTTTTGCTTATTTAAGTCTTTACTTTTAGAGCAAGTTTTTTGTGGTGCGGCCAAGAAGACTTGAACTTCCACGGGCTTAGCCCATAACGACCTCAACGTTACGCGTCTACCAATTCCGCCATGGCCGCACGTTCGGTGTCTTGTTTATCTAACATACTTTCCCAGACACCTTGGTTTGCCGCAAACGCTTCGTTCATGCCATCGGCTTATTCTTATTTGCGTTTGCGCGACGTTCCTTTTGTTACAGCATTTTTTTTTAAGAATCAAGTTTTTTTTGTGCAGATGTGGATTTTTTTTAGGCTTAACCCCAAAAAAAATATACATTCGTAGGTGTGCACATTATTAAATGCTCTTGATAGATTTGCTCGCTTTTATTTTTTTGACTTAATATCTTATCTAGACCATGCGGTTCGGGTTATGACCTAAACTTCTTTTATCCTTTTTTTTCCGAACGGCGTGGTTTTTTTTCTTTTTATCGCGTGCGCCTTTTTTGTTTTATTTTGCTTGCGCTATTTAAAAAAATTTGTTATACTTGTCGTTGATATGATAAGTTTATGTTTTATTATTCGGGGTGTTTTAAAGGCTTAATACGGTTTTAATCTGCTCTCTTTAATAAAGCACAAACTTTAACCTTAATATTAATCTTTTAAATTTTTTATTTATGAAAACAAAAAAGTTTTTTGCTTCCGGTGCGGTTGCATTCGCACTGGCTGCGGTTGTGTGCATGCTTACAGTTCAAAACGTTGTCGCTGTCTTTGACGGCAGTTATGCCAATGTGTGGACGGCGTGGTGTTCTAATTGGGCAGTGGCAGTGATGGCGGTTGCCGGTATGTTTGCTGTGACAACCTCTGCTCAACGACTTTGGCTCAAAGTTAAGCTCGTCGGAATGGCCGGTGTTCTTGGAATGGCGGCATTTGCCTTCTTTGGCTTGGCCGTGGTTGCGTATTCGTTTAAACACGGTGCGTACGGGCAAGGAATTTTCCAAGGTTGGATTACGGTGATTGGGGCATTTGTCGTCTTTTTGGTGACGGCTTATCTCAACCGCACACAGAACGAACAAGCAGAAACAGAGGCTTGAAGCGTCAGGCCGGTTAATAAAAAGTAGGTACTTCGTGTCGTTTTGTCGGGAGACTTAATGATGCGTGTTTTCATTAGGGGGAAGAGTTATTCTTTCCCCCTTTTTTATGGCGCTTTTTTGAGGATGAACGTCAGCAAAATGGTTGGCGGGCGTTGAAATTCGGGCTTTGTGGCGGCTCTGTGTTAGATTTTTTTTTATGGTTGTGTGTATCCTTTTTTTGTGTTAAACTTTTTGCAAATGTTAATCTTTTGGAAGGTGAAAACGTATGTTTGTGCCGGTGTCTGACCCAAAGGGGGCAATCTCTTGTGAGAATCTTTTGCACCCGTATAAAAAATTAAACCAAAAACTGACAAGGGAAAAGGCTTTGGAGCTCCTTTCGCATACGAACTTTCAACGCAATATTTTTGACCTCTTAACCTTGATTGACAAGCAAAACGCCGGTGCGGAACTGAAAGATGTTGTGTTGGCGTGTTGCGAGGGGCGAAATCCTACCGAACGAAACCTTAATCTTGCGCGCTTGATTGCCGAAAAGTATCATTACGCGGACGAACTGGCGCAAATTCTTGAGCATAATAACGAGGATGATTTCACTTTAGCGTATCGCTCCAACTCCGAGGCGTCGGTTATTCTCCCTTATGACGGGGGCGGGCGGTATCATGGACAGGATTGGCACCAAATCCTGATGGCAAGGCAGGTTATTCTTGACGGAAGAAACGCGGAAGAACTTAAAGCAAGTACGCTGGAAGATGTGCCGGATTATACGGCAATAGATGAGTTTCAGAATTTTCAGGATTTGAATTTGGAAGATTTCAGAGTGCATTTGGCGCCTAAAACAGTGTTTACGAATATTAAAATTTTGCGGTTAGGAAATTGTGAACAGCAGGGGTGGAAAAATGTTTCGTTTCATCAGGTTGAGCAATTAAAGCTGGATATTGATGCAAAACTGCCGGAAGTGTTTGATTGTTCGGGATGTCGGAAGGTGGATATTCACAGAACGGATTGTTCTATGCTTAAGAGCTTCAAACTGGATGATAAGGTTAAAGAAATCATGCTCTCGTATCTTCCGGCGGAGGGATTTTTCGGCGCGCCTGATTTAAGGCCTTGCAAGGAGATTGTGCTTAAACATATGGATTATTCCTGCGTGGAAAACGGGCAATTTGAAGACGGGGCGAGCTTGGCGTTGTTTAGTTGTTCTCATCTGCCGGAAGTGCTTGACTTGAGGCGCTTTAGCAAGGTGAAGTTGAATGATTGTTCTGATTTTAACGATGTTAAAGAGATTTTGTTTCGGGACGGCGCCGAGGTGGTGTTTGGTTCGCAATATTTCTCCGATAGCGAAGAGATGGTGCCGATTAAAGCTGATTTTTCTAAATTAAGCAAAATTGATTTTGGTAATTTGTTTATGCGGATTCCGCCGGAGAAGGTGTTTCAAAAAATTGAATTTGCCGAAGGGGCGGAGGTGAAACTTACGAATATGATGCAGGTGGGCGATAGAATGGATTTTTCTCGCTGTGGGGCGGTGACGTTTTTTGATTGTGATTTAGAAGATGTGCCGGCGGCGTATTTGCAATTTGCCAAAGGGGCGCGCGTATGCTTTAATAAGGTGGAGAATATCCCTTGGGGTGCGGATGTTTCTCAATGCGCAGAGGTGGCTTTTGATGACGAAGTAAACCTTGCGGCTTTTCAATCGCTGAAATTTGCCAAGGGGGCAAAGGTTAAGTTTCATGGGTTTGACGCGCTTCCTCAAAAAATGGATGTTTCCGAATGTGCCGAGCTGTGGCTGGCGCACATCAAAAAGCCGCTGCCGCAACTTGATTGTCGCAACGTACGTGTGTTTACAGCTTGGGATGTTGATTTTAATGGGCATTCGCTTCAGTTTGCGCCTCAGGCTAAGGTGCAACTGGCACAATGTAAAGGGGTGGGCGAAAATACCGATTTTTCTAACTGTGCGGCGTTGAGTGTAGAAGATACGGACTTGTCTAGGTTAGCTCAAATTAAATTACAAAACGGGGCGTCGCTCTCGTTGATACGCCTCAAAGATAAGTCTTTTGCGGCGGAGCTGTCTAATTTGGCTTATGTGCATTTATATGATGTTCGGGCGAGAAGAACACAAATGTGGGATTTTGCCGACGGGGCGGAGATTGAGCTGATGCGTGTTGATGGTCTTGCCGGTTTATTTAACGCTAAAAACTGCGCGAAGTTGCAGATTGAAGATTGTGATATGCAAAATCTTGTCTTTCAGCTTGAGGCCCCGCGCGAGCTGATATTCAAAGATGTTTCTAATTTGCAAAATGAAATCCCCAACATCCCGTTTCATGAGGCGGATAAAGTTGTTCTGCAAAATTGCGACTTGCTATGCACTTGGGATATGAAGTTTAAGAAGGGAAGTCAGGTTATGCTTGATTTTCAAATTGGCTTAATCCCCCCGACGCTTGATGTTTCAGAGTGTGCGGAAGTGGGGCTTTATCATCTGAAAGGCCATTTTCAACCGCTTAAATTTGCTCCTCATGCCAAGGTCGCTTTTTATCGCGCTACACTGCCGAGGCAAGTGGATGTTTCTCAATGTGCTCAGGTTTCGTTTTATATGGTGGATGCCGCGCAAACCGAAAATCTTACTTTTGCGGAGAATGCAACGGTTGAAGTGGACGAAATGAGCGCATGGCCAAAGGTTTTTGATGCCTCTAAAGCAAGGCGGCTTAAATATGTGGATTGCTCGCTTGATGGGTTTAGGGGCGTTTTGGTGGGCGAAAATGCGCAGGCTCTTCAGATGAGTAGTGTTTCTGAGTTGCCGAGTGTGCTTAATGTCAAACAAACGCCGCTTGTCTTAATGCAAAATTTTTGGGATGACGATGTGCATAAAATTCAGGTTAATGATGATTTTCAGCGCGATATCCTTTTGGCGCTTAATTCGGAGACAGATTTGCAAGATAAGATTTTGGTGCGCTATCCCAAAGAGCCTATTCAACCTCTACCTAGGCTTAAATTTACACAAAATACGGCGCCGCTTCACCTAAAAGCCGTTACTCAGGTTAAATCTAAAAAAGGCGGGCGGTGAAGCCTTGGTGTAGGTATATCGGTGGGGTGGCTTGGTATATCTTGTCCTATCTTGGCATATTCGGCATAAAAATCGTGGTTGCATTTTAGAATGGTTTTTTCTATATTGTAGGAAGAAATGGCTGCGGGTATCTCTTCATCTATGCATGATTTGAGGTTGTAATCGGTTTTTAGGATTTTTTTTGAGGGCGGTATGGCGGATAATCTTAATAAAACTTCGGAACTCTCTTCAGATGAGCAGGAACATCTGGATGAGCAATTTATGTTGATGGCGCTTAAAGAGGCTAAACTCGCTTATAAAGAAGACGAGGTGCCGGTGGGGGCGGTGTTGGTTTCAGCTGACGGGGTGATACTGGCTTCGGCGCATAATACCGCAGAACACGGCTTGCACGCGTTGGCTCATGCCGAAACCGTTGCGATGAGCATGGGGGCGATTTCGCTGGAGCAAAAAAGACTTTGGGACTGCACACTCTATGTTACGCTGGAACCGTGCACGATGTGTGCTGCGGCGATTTCGTTTATGCGCATTAAGCGGCTGGTGTATGGGGCGGCTAATCCCAAAGGCGGGGCGGTTGAACATGGGCTGCGGTTTTTTGACAATCCTGCCTGCAACCACAAGCCGCTTCTTACCAAGGGTGTTCTCAGCGAAGAGTGTGGGTGTTTGTTGACTGATTTTTTCCGTTCCAAAAGGTAAAAAAGGGGAAAATTTTGGCATCTAGAGCGGTCTTTGCGGGTCGGATGAAATTCATGTACCTCTATGTACACTAAAATTTCATCCGCCCTTAAGCCCATCTCTATCTATCCAAAATTTTCCTCCTTTTTATGGTGAGGGCAACTTGAGCGTCTAATCACGGATGGAAGCGTCTCGTCGGTCGGGTCATAGGCAACTTGTTGCCTGTGAGGTTAAGCTCCTCTCTATCTATCCAAAATTTTCATCCTTTTTATGGTGAGGGCAACTTGAGCGTCTAATCGTAGATGGTGCTCCACTTCGTCGCGTCACGGTGCACTTGTGCACGCTTCTTTTCGCTCGTGCTCTTTGGGTGATATCTACTTCTATTCATCTCAAAGTGCACTTGTGCACGTTTCTTGTTGGCAACTTTTAGGGGGAAATTTTGGCATCCAGAGCGGTCTTTGCGGGATGGCAAAAATCCGTGTACCTCATTATACACGAGGATTTTTGCCCTCAAACATCTATGGGTGCGACTTGTACCTGCTGATTTGGCTGTGAGGGCTCGTTTGCGCTTTCTTTTGTGGCAGAAACGCACGCCTTTTTTCTGCTATTTTCAGTTAGCGGCCGCTACTTAATCTTTCTCTCTTGAAGCCAAGATTTATTTGGGTTTGAGGGGATTGTTGTTGCAGGGATTGGTATCTCTGTTCCATATTCGCACGCAGTTGCGCGTATTTGGCTTCTGTTTGGGCGTGTAATGATTGTATAAAGCTCTCGTAGTTTGTGCTCTTGGCGGCGGCTTGGTCTATTGTTTCTATTCCTTTACTCATACTTTGCAACCACTGTTCATCTTCTTGCGCGCGCATTTGCACATAACTCTTGCTCCATTCACTCATATCTTCCGGCAAACGAAGGTGTTCGCTCAATTTCCCCGATATTAACGGTTCTTGCGGATTGGCTTGCTTGGTTGTGGCTTTTTGTGTGCTGATTTCTTTATCCAGTTGTTTTAATTGCGCGTCTACGGTTGCGTCCATCCGGTTGTTCATATAATCGTATATACCAAACTTTTTCTCCGCTCCCTTTATCCCATACATATCGTCGGCATTGTGGCGGTTCAAATCTTCCAAAAACGGTGGTTGAATATCGCTCTTTGCGGTTTGGCTTAAAACGGATTTGGCTTCTAATGGTTGAACTTTTGCAGATTTATCTTTGATTTCACTTATTTTTTTATTTAACTTGGAATTCTTCTGTTGCTTCTTGATTTGCTTGTTTAGCGCTTTAAACTCGTGGCGGTGCTGGTACAAATGTTTGGCGTTCACCTCCATAAAAGCATTCAACTGTTGGTGCTGATGCTCCAAATCTTCCGGTGTTTGGGCTTGCGCCATTTTTTCGTTTAAGGCGGCAAATTGCTCGGCAATGTTGATGTTTTCGGCTTCTTGCATGATGCTTGCGGCGGATTTTTCGCTTATCCCTGCGGCTTGCATCTTGCCCATAAACAGCAAACTTTTTTCTTTGCAAGCTAAAGCGTTTTGCAGATTGTCCTCGTCATATCCCGCTTGTTCCAATATATTTGCGTAGCGGCTCATTTCTTGGTGCGGTATCACGGAATAAACCATGTTGGGCATGGTGGTCGGGTATTGCATCCTTAAGGCGACAACCTCATTATTCATATAAATGGTCGGTTGGCACACCATCCGTATGACACGCTCGCGAAAATCTATAATATTAAGCTGGCCGCTTAATAATTCACTCGGCAAACGGTTGCCATAAAACGCGCGTATCCATGGCTCACTGGCTAAACTCCGCCATATTCCATAACTGCGTTCATGGCGGTTGATAATGGAGGTTTTGGCACTATCGCTTATCTCCGCTTTGGTGTAGGAGCGGAAGTCATCGGGGAAGTTGCCGTATAAAAATTCTTTGAAATCATCTTCATTAAAGCCCATGGTACACTATACTCCGTTTTTTTATTTTCTCTATTATACGGCTTTTTTTGCTTTTTCGCAACCTTTTTAACAAAATTAAGTGCTTTTTTATTAGAATCGTTGGATTTGCTGGGGTGGCGCCGCTTTTTTTATCTAAAATCTCTGTTTTCTCATATGGACGCAAAAAATATTTTTTAATCTCATTTTCTTTATTTATTTTCAATATCTTACTTTGTATTTTTAGATCAATTTTGGACAAAATTTTTAAAATACCTCTTGCGTGTCGGCTTATTTTATGGTACATTGTAATCCTAATCGCTATTATTTACATATTACTAGAAACTTTGCTGCGGCATAAATCTCCCCGACAGCTTATTATAACGTTTTGACGTTATCGTGGGGTATAGTAATGTTTCTTTTGTCGGTTGCAGGTATTATAAGCGCCTGTCTTTCGGTAACTGAAACCCCGCGTGAAATGTGTAGGTTGAAAAAATTAACTCTTTGGAACTTTATATTGATTTATCGGGCGCGTTGCTTTTTGCCCCATGACTGAAGTACAGTAGGTCATGACTTAAAATTAAATCAACCCCTAAAGGAAAATTGAGCGAAAATATCAACTGATAATTTTATGCCGGCATAATCTTTTATGATTATGAAGTGTGCGAATAATAGCAACGCAATGGTAGTGTCTTCTATGGTGTATTGTGGACTTGTGTCCGGTTACCAGGGGGAGAATAACACCGCTACGCCTCAGAACGCGGCTGAAGCTGTTTGTGCAGCTCTCCGCGGTGCCCGTAAGGTCTTTCCTGCCGTGTGTGTTTATCACACCGACTGGGGCTGTCCTAAGGGTGGGGAACCGGTTGGAGCGTATATCGCTTCTGGTACACCTGAGGAAATCCTTGATGAGGCTGAGAAGCTACGTCGGGATTTGAAGCAGACCACGCTTAGCGTCGGTTTGCCCGGGGTGGGTGTTGCTACCATCGGCTTTGTCGCCATGTCCCATTTACCACTTTTGGTGGTGGGAGATTTGTGGCAGAAGTCCGCAGCCCGCTTGTTTGCCGAAACGGGAACGTATGTTTCCTGCGGTATGGCGGAGGTCAACGGAGTAATTCATATCTCCGCGGAGGCAAATCCAGCCTTCGTCCAAGACCTTGTAACTTGGAAAGGTTTAGTTGAAACGATTTGTCGTGAGGTTGGTGCCGACGCGCCTTCTTTTGCGGAAGTTGGTTTTAACTATCTTAAAGACGAGGCTTAAGCCTGGTCGGATATCTGTAAGGGGGTGCTTTGCATCCCTTTACTTTTCTTGAGGTATACGGTGGCAGCCTCTTTTTTTCAAATGTGCCGATATTTTAATCCTTATTATTATGGAGAAACTTTTCTTTTTTCTCGGGGGTAATGACCTTGAGATGGTGGAAATTAAAAATATCTTAAACGCCAATGCTTTGCCATTTGCTGATAAAGGGCTTTCTTGGCATAATGCGACGGCTTCTGCTTATCTGGAACAGATACGGCAGGCGGTTGCCGATAACTTCAAGCCGGTGTTGGTGGAGCTTAAAGCCGACATCGCGGAAGATGTTTTGGCACAATGCGTTATCGTGGACCATCACGATGCGAATATCGCGCGTGAGGCGTCCGTGTTGCAGGTGCTGGCGCTCCTTGGCTTGGAGCCTAATTGGCGGCAACGACTGATTGCGGCAAACGATAGCGGATATATTCCCGCTATGTTGAAGTTGGGGGCAACGCGTCAAGAAATTGAGCAGATCCGTCTTGAAGACTGGAAGGCGCAAAATATTTCTGACGAGCTTATTGCTGAAGCGCTGACGGCGTATCGGAACGCTCAAACTGTCAACGGCGTGTTGGTGATTGATATGGAGCACTTTTGTTTTGCTCCGGTTACCGACAGCGCGTTTTGGGTTCAGAAACGCCAAAATATTTTGTTTAAGTTCCGCGAGGGACGAACTTTGTATTTTGGTCCGGATGACATCTGCACGAAAGTGTATGATACGTTCCCGAAATGTTGGCGCGGTAAAGGATTTGTCGGTAATCCCGATATTTCTTTACAAGCTGAAATGGCTGAGTTGGTCTTAAACCTCAATGCATAAAGCGTTGGAGGGGATATTTTTTGAGGCGGGGATTTTCCCTGCCTTTTTTTATATATTGCTTGCTTTTTGGGACGGGGTTTTATATAGTGCTCGGAACAGCCTATTATTAACGTATAAATTTTTTGATTATTATGAGCAAAAAAGGACTTTTTTTTATGGCTTATCCGCGTTTGCAAAGTTTGTGGCGCAGAGGGCAGGTTTTGGTCTTTGGTAAATTGATTTGTGGCGAACTCCGTGCGGGTGAGCATGTCGTTGTTTATTTTGGTGAGAAAAACTCTGAAACCGTGGTTTGTCGCGGTATTATCAAGCAACAGAGAAAAGTTGCCATTGCTTGGGCCGGCGAAGAGGTGTTTTTGATTTTACCTAATTTAGGGGCAAAAATACAATTTGCTGCCGCGCCTGATTTGAACTTCTCAACTGGGATAAAACTTCAACCTAAGGCAGAAGAAACGTTTGAGGCGAAAGATTGGCAACCTTTGCTTAAGGTTACGCTTATGGTGCCGAAATATGCTTATTTTTCGGTTGAGGCGGAAATCGTTTCTCTTGACAAAACTGATGATGCGTCTTGCTTCATCGCGCTTCGTTTGTTGCAACCGTTGTTTTTGGATTTGGGGCAGGAGGTGGTTATGGCTTCTGCTACAAAACGTTTGACGGGGCAGGTGGCTGAAATTTTAGCTTGATGCTCCTTTCTTATTCCGATATGGCTTTGAGCTGTATCGGAATTTTTGTGTCTGGTTTGGGGTGATTTTTACTTGACTATTAGACAAAAAAAGACTACCCTGATGCTAATTTTGAATTATTCTTAAATTTTTTTTGATATGAAAAAGTTATGTGCAGTTTGGGAAGATTTTAAGTGTTCTTCCTTTTATCATTGGCTTAATGTTGATGAAGTGTATTTAGAAAAAATTAAAAACATACCCGAGTTGGTGGAAATGGAAAAGAAAGTGGCTATCGGGCGATGGATTGGCTTTTGGTGCTATGTCGGGTGCATCATTTGTTTCTTTTCTTCTGCTCTGATGTATGGGTTGCGAGTTGTTTTTCTGGCGCCCGAAAATCCGCTCTTCTTTGTGCTTAATGCCGCTATATTGACTGCGTCGTTGTGCTTTTCCGCCAGTGCCGTGATTGCTTTTTGGCGCGGCGGAATTATGGCTGTGCTTCCGGCGATTTGTTTGGTGATTATGTCGTTTATGCTCATGTTGCCGTTTGATTTGCAGATTTGGCTGATGGCGTGCTTGGGGTATTTGATGCATGGTTTTGTTTTGTTCGGTATCGGGCTTGGCGCGCTGATTGCTCTGATGGTGGTGTGGTTGATTTATCAAGCTAAAGTCAAAAACTCAAAGGCTTAAGGATTTTTTTTGATGAAATGGCGGAAAAGTGATGTTCACTTTCTCTGCCTTTTTTTGTTTTGTATGATATTTTTGCTTGATTTTTGTGTGCCTCAATGCTATACCCTGCTCGTTTTTTTAGTATTATTCTTAAATTTTTATCTTATGAGAAAAATTTTTAGTTTTTGGAAGCCGAGGCTTTGGTCTGACTTCTTTCATTGGCTGAAGGCTGATGAGGTGTATTTGCAACAGTTTCAAAACACGCCTGATATCTTTTACAAAGAAACATTGGAAGGTGTGCAACGATGGGCTATCTTTCGTTGTATTGCTCTGATTTTTCTTATCTTCTTGGTATCGTGGGGGTTGCAGTTGGTGTGGATTGAGTTTTTTCAACAAGCCAACCATTTCTTCTTTTGGTTGCAGGCTTTGTTGCTCGGCGGTGCTTTTTCCGTAACAATTGGCGCTATCGGTATTGCCGGCAGAACCTCGCAGGCATTTGTTTGTTGGAGTGTGATGGCTGCAGATGTCTTTTTGATGGCGCTCTTGTTTGAGCAAATGTATGAGGTCGCTTTGTTGGGGCATCTTGTTATTGTGCCTCTTATTCTGGGCGGTTGCGTGGGAATGTTGCTCGGCGGTGCTTTGGTGCTCTTTTGGGTGAAAAATACTAATCGCTTTTTGCGGCATCTCGGCTTTTCTTCCAAAAAAATCGGATTTTAAATTAATTTTGGGCGGAAGGTGTGTGATATATCTCCCGCCTTTTTTGTTGCTGAAAATTTCGGTGCTTATTTTTCTTTGGGCTTTTATTTTCCGGTGCTGGCGTGCTTGGTTTGGCGCCCAGCCTCTATTGCTATTGCGCTTGCGGTTTGGGTTGGAGGGCAGATTGTGCTTTGCTTAATGCCGCTTCATCCAACACAATCACAATATAATCGCCGCTGATATAAAGGCTTTCTTTTGCCGGCCAAGCCCGTGCTTTATTAAACAGGTACTCTTTTATGGTCGGGTTTTCTTTGATGGCGGTTGCCAGGTCGCTGTCTTTTTCCAAAAAGTCCGCTTGATAATAAAAGTTATAGGCATCCTTGCTGCGGCCGGCGTCGTAATAACTCCACCCCAACAGCTCGCCGCTGGTGTTTTCGCCGTTTTTCTTCAGGTAATATTTGCCACGCAGACTCTGGTTGCCGATTTGCAATAATTTGTAGTGTCCGTTGACGTTGAAGTCTTCCATCTTCTCTAAGCGGGTGATAATCCTCTCGGCTAACTTGGTTTCAGCGTCCCAGCCGAATTTCCACACTTTTTGCGCATAGCTGACGCGTACAAAACCCATGAACACAATCAATATCGCCAAACCATAGCCGAGGCGTTTCATATAATCACCGCCCAATTTCAAGATAATTGTCAGCGCCAGAGCATAGATGAGCGGCAGTCCGTAAAAGTCAATTCTTGCCAGATGCGCCGGTGCTTCCGCAGATGGTACCGATAACATAAACGTCAGTTTGGAGGCGATGAGGATGAGCGGAATTAAAACCAAACCTCGGGTTGCGGCTTTGGCATTCGGGCTCAAAACAATCAGCGAAAACAGCCCTATCAGGCACATCAACAAATATCCCCCTTTATAGACGATATCCATAAACGGCATGGTCGCGCCAAACTGGGTGAACATCAAGGTTAATAATTCCGGTATTTTGGCAGGATAACTCCATAGCGGCGCTAAAGTGGTGTTATACGCCGGTTTGATAACGCCGGTGTCTTTTAATAAGATGATGATGAAGGCATATATCATTAACCCCGCCGTTAGGTTGGTCAGACTCTGCAACACCCGCTGAAACGCGCTCTTTAGGTCAATATCCGAAAAGACCGTCAACAAAAAGACTTTGCCCAATATCGCAACCAAGATGAAGTTTAACACCGGCAGATATGTGCCGAGTGCTGTGACAAACATTAAAACCGAGGCGATGTTACATAAATAAACGGTATTTAAGCCCTTGCTCCGATTTTCAGCCAATAACAATCCGCCTAAAACTATCGCCGGCAACCATAAATTTCCTAAAGTGTTTTGAGCAAAATAAAGCCAGCTCATCGTATAGGGCGTGATGAGGAAAAATAAGCCGGTTATCACATAGGCCGCCGTTCTTTGCGGCAGTTTCCAATATATCCCCAGCAAGACGCCGGCAAGGCTTAAACCCAAAAACGCCCATAAATTGTTTATCACCGGTAAAATCTTGCCGTCAAATAACAGGTCTTGGAGCCAAAAAGCCGAAAATCTGCCTTCGCTCAGCGCAAGATCCGGATTGACCGCAAAGCGTACGGCCGCCCAATCTCGGTTGCCCCACATAAAGTTTATCGTGTGGAACAAAAACGCCAGGTTGATGAAGCCAAATAGCTGCCAGAAACTTTTGCGATATAATCTTGGGATGGCGTTATAGCCTTTGACGCATTCATCGGCCCAATCTAAATCACAGCACAAATGGCGGATTTCTTGGCGTATCTCCGGCGTGAGGGCGCAAAAGACAATCACCGCGCTGATGAGCCCCAGGATGACGGAGCTGGTTATGCAGATATCGCTGCCGTAACGGGCGGAAATGATGCAGCCGAGGCTGACGATGAGGCCGCTCATGACGGCGATTAACAAATACAAAATAGATTTTTTCATCGGCTTTTCCTTTGGGTTTTCTTTTCTCTATCTTAAAAGAAGTGGGGGAGGGGTGTCAAAGGGTTGGGTTATTTTATCCCCTATTATAAAGGGTAAAATTTTGCGATTGAGTTCGCGGATGGTGCTCCTCTTCGTCGCGTCACGTACGTTTATGTACGCTCGTGCTCCTCGGGAGACATCCTCGTCTCACTCACAAAATTTTCCTCCTTTAAGGGACTTTTATGGGTGCAATAAAGTGTCATACTTATGTACTCATTTTTGTACACTGCGCTTCAAAATCTGCTTCCAGCACACTATTTTATCACCCCCATTGCAAAAGTAGGAAACCTAAAATATGTTTCCTATTTTTTGTTTTAAATGAAGCAAAAACAGTGTCATATTTATGTACTCATTTTTGTACACTGCGCTTCAAAATCTGCTTCCAGCACACTATTTTATCCCCCCCGTTGCAAAAATAGAAAACTTAAAATATGTTTCCTATTTTTTTGTTTTATATGGGGCAAAAACAGCATTATGGGCAACTTGTTGCCGCGGACTTTGGGCTTGCGCGGTGGTATGCAGGCGATTGGTTTTGGGCTTGCGCGGTTGCAGATTTTGTGTTATGATTGCTTTATGTTTAATCTGAAAGATAAATTCTATGTTTGTGGAGATTGAAAATTTTAAATCGGCGATTGCGGTGGAAAATATCTTAACCCCCTATAAAAGAGGCCGCTTGGCGCAAGATAAAAAATCTTATCTCCCCAAAGAGCCGATTACGCCGGAGGTTTGTTGGGAAATCTTGAAGTCTACCAATAATCCTCGCAACATCAGAGATATGCTCCAATGTATTACCGAGCTTCCTCAAGCGGAGCAGGCAAGATTCAAAGACGTTATCCTTGCTACTTTTGATAAACGGCAACAACCTCAAGATATTGTGGACATCGGGCGGGCGCTATCCAAGAGCGGACATTTTGCGCTGCCGTTTGCCAAAATCGTTGATAGGCAAAAATCGTATCTGATTTTTTCTAACCGCGATAAAGCCGATATCTTACAACTTATGACGCTGGAAGAAATGCGGAAGAATCCTTCTATATCCGCCTATACCGGTGTGCGTCTGAGCGATAAAAAAGCGCAATTGAGCGGGGCGATAGATTTGCCGAAGTTTCTTGATTTGAGAAAAGTTGAAGATGCGACGTTATATGCCGTGAATTTAACTGGCGTTGAGACTATTCTTTTTCGTAAAGGCGGCCTATTGGAACTCAATCTGGTGGAAGATGTGCCGCATTCGCTTGATGTGTCTGATTGCTTGGAGGTTAATATTAGCAATACCGACCTTAAAGATTGTCAGCCGCTTGTGTTTTCCCAAGGCGCCAAAGTGGGTATGAATAATGTGCGCCATATTCCGCCGCAATCTTCTTTTTATAACGGGGCGGATGTTTTTATAAAAGACTGTCATTTGGAAGAGTTGGATAAATTGCGCTTTCGTCCTCATGCTAAGGTGATGTTGGATACAATTTCTGATTTGCCGCATTCGTTTGACGTCTCTAAATGCGCCATATTATCTTTTGTGAAAGTCAACTTCAGCGGGCTGGATGCGCTCCGGTTTTACAAAGGGGCAAAGGTGACTTTTGCCAATGTTTCGGAAATTCCGCCGCATATGCACTATGAAAATTTGGCGGCGTTGCGCTTTTTTGCGTTGGATTGTTCTAAATGTACGGATTTTAATTTTCAAAATATCGGGGAGCTCAGCTTGAGTACGATTTTTGCTTTTCCGGAAAAGATGCGCGTTGATAAACCTCAGAAACTGACGGTTATTAATACCAAACTCCCTCAAAACGCCGAGCTTGATTTGGAGGGGACTGACCTGGAGTTCTTTCGGGTGTTTAAGTTTCCGGCGCAATTTGATGTTTCTAAATCTCCGCAAGTCACATTGGATGAGTGTCATCTGGCGCAATTTGACAAGCTGACGTTTATGGAAGATGCGTCGGTTACGTTGCGTGGGTCCAAAAATTTGCCAAAACAGGTTAATTTTCAGGATTGTAGCTTTTTATCGCTTGAAAAGTGCGATTTGTCCCCCTATGACGAAATTCAGTTTCGGAATAACGCCACGGTGGTTTTGGATTATGCGCGGCATTTGCCTAAAATGATGAATTTTGCCGGTTGTGATTCGGTTAGTTTTGACCATTGTGATATGAAGGGCGTTAAAACTGTTTTCTTCTGGGATGAAGAGCAGTTGATGCGGTTTGGTTTTGGTAAAGCCGTTAATTGGACGGGTAAAGTTATCTTTATCGGCGGACGCAATCAAAGTCATCCTTATGATATTTCGCCCCATCCGCCGAGAAGCTATTCGCGTTCACGCTAATCGGCTCTTAATGTGATTAAAAAAGCGTCGGAACGTGCTTTTCTGCCCAATTCCAACGCTCTTTTTATCTCGGACGATTTTTGCTTAAAACAAGCCGCTTATCACGCCGTTATCATCAACATCTATATCCATCGCGGCCGGATGACGCGG
This sequence comes from uncultured Alphaproteobacteria bacterium, assembly GCA_944392315.1. Lineage (GTDB taxonomy): Bacteria > Pseudomonadota > Alphaproteobacteria > RF32 > CAG-239 > CAG-267. The sequence continues at coordinate 24,478 of CALXWH010000020.1, forward strand.
CAACCCCGGCATGGTGTTGATTTCTCCGGATAACGCGACCACAAAACCCGCACCGGCGGATAATCTTATCTCGGTTATCGGGAAAGTGTAACCGCTGGGTGCTCCCAAGAGCTTTTTATCATGAGAAATAGAATTTTGCGTCTTGGCCATGCATATCGGCAAATCGCCATAGCCCCATGCGGTGATTTTCGCTAGTTCCGCTTCGGCTTCCGGCGTGTAGCTGACGTTTTGCGCCCCATAGATGGAGGTGGCAATCTTTTCTATCTTTTCTTTTAAGCTGAGGTTGTCGTCATATAACATTTGTGCCGTTTCGTTCAGCTCTTCTTTTATCCGAATATTTTTCAAGACCGACTGCGCCAGATTGAGGCAGCCTTTACCGCCTTTTTCCCAGCCTTCGGTGATGACGGCTTCCGTATCCGCGCACATGCTTTGTCCTTCTACCACGCGCAGTTCTTTGAGCGTATCGGTGGTGAAGCGGTTAATCGCCACAATCGGATATAACCCGAACTTGCGCAGGTTCTCTATGTGCTTTCTTAAATTTGCAAAGCCTACCTTGATGGCTTCGGGATTTTCTTTATCTAAATCTTCCTTCTTCACGCCGCCGTGCATCTTTAGCGCGCGAACCGTTGCCACAATCACAACCGCATCCGGAAACAGACCGCTCTTTCTGCCGAATATGTCAAAAAACTTTTCGGCGCCCAAATCTGCGCCGAATCCGGCTTCGGTCACAACATAATCCGCTAACTTCAGCGCCGTACGGGCGGCGATTACCGAGCTTGTGCCGTGGGCAATATTGGCAAAGGGGCCGCCGTGCACCAAAGCCGGTGTGCGTTCCAAGGTTTGCACCAAATTCGGCAGTAGGGCGTCTTTTAAAATCGCGGTCATCGCGCCGGTTGCTTTCAAATCTTTGGCATATATCGGTTCGCCTTTGGTGTTCTCCCCGATGACGATTTTATCTATTCTTGCTTTCAAATCATGCAGATTTTCCGCCAAGCACAATATCGCCATGATTTCGGAGGCAACCGAGATATTAAAATGTTCCTCTCTTGGAACACCGTTTATCGGGCCGCCTTTAGCTATCGTCACATCTCTTAGCGCGCGGTCGTTCAAGTCTACACAGCGGCGAAAACGGATTTTTTCGGGCTTAAAACCTAATTCGTTGCCGAATTTGATGTGATTGTCTATCAGCGCACAGAGCAAATTGTTCGCCGCGGTTATTGCGTGGATGTCGCCGGTGAAGTTCAAATTTATCTCATCCATCGGTACAATTTGCGACATACCGCCGCCGGTTGCGCCGCCTTTGACACCAAAACAGGGCCCGAGTGACGGCTCTCGTAAAGATAACATAACGTTTTTCTTTAATTTGTGCAGCGCATCGGCCAGCCCGATGGATACTGTTGATTTGCCTTCACCGGCTGCGGTCGGCGTTAAAGCCGTGACCAATATCAGTTTGCCGTTCGGGCGATTGGGGTTGTTTAACAATTCTTGCAATTTGGCGCGAGATATTTTGGCTTTATATTTGCCATAGCTCTCTATGTCTTTGGTTTTTAAATGTAGCCTTTGGGCAATCGTGGTTATCAGGAGTGGTTTGGCACGGTTTGAAATTTCTATATCACTTAACATGGCGTCCTTTCTTTTTTACATATTTTCAGTTTGTTTGTTCGGTAGTCCAGTTTTTTTGAATAGTCCGTTGGACATCGTTTTTTTACGATGCCGTTGTTTTAAGGCTTTTTATGATTTTGCCTTTATCTAGTCCTCGTCACGTACAATGGCTGTCGGCTCTATCGGTTCGGAGCCTTTCAGCTTTTCAAGGCTTTCGGCGACCGATTGTGTCGCTTCGTCTTGCGGGGTGGAGCTTAATTTGCCTGATGCCGATAGCATATTTTTCGGCTTTGGGGCATCTTTGCCGACACGCTCATCTACCGCATCGGAAATGGCTGTTTGTTCAGCGGATAATTTCGCTTTTTCAAACTTTTCCAAATAAGCGTCAAACCGCGCACCGTCTCTTTCTTTATCCCAGCCCATGATGTAGTGGTCGCCCATGCAGATTAGAGGTAGGTGCAAATCATTGTTGTTGATGTTAAACTTTTTGACGCATTGCTTATAAAGTTCCAGATTTTCATGATATTTCATATCCGTTATCGGAATATTTAAGTCGCGATGATAGGTGTCTAAATAGATGAACGCATCTTTGCAGGCGGTACACATCGCATGAGCAAAAAAGTATATCTTATTGTCTTTCAATTCTTTTTCGGCACGAGCTGAGGTGTGAAAACGTTTGTCCTCTGAGGCTTTGGAGGCTATCCCTTCGGAGGGTGTCGGCGCGGACACGGTCGGAAGATGATTTTCCGGCGTCGGGGCGGTTATTTGCCCGTAACTCGGCGCGGAGATTAGGCTTAAACTTAGCAATAATAAATACTTGTTCATCTCTTGACTCCTTTCGGTCTTTTTTCGCATTATAAGGTTTTTGTTTTAGATTGCAATTAAGAAAATTTTTTCTTGTGGTTAATTTCGTATTTTTGCTCTTTTGCTTATAGGTCGCGGCGGGCTTTTGAGGTTTTTTTGATTCATTTTCAGAGGGCTAGAATTTAGGCTTAAAAAAAAGTTTTCTTGTTAAGATTATGCTAACTAATCCGCACTATACTGCAGGCATTGAGATATTAGTAGGATTGCCTGATGAGTAATTATAATTTGAAAAATATTTTAAATTCTATTATTAATGCGGATTGTGTTGAGACGATGAAAAAAATTCCCGACAATTCCATTGATGTGATTTTTGCCGATCCTCCGTACAATCTGCAACTCGGCGATGCTCTGAAACGCCCCGATAATACCGATGTTAAAGGTGTTTATGAAGAGTGGGACAGCTTTGAAAGTATTGCCGAATATGACCGCTATACCAAGGCGTGGATGTTGGAGGCCAGACGAATCTTGAAAGATGACGGGACGATTTGGGTTATCGGGTCGTATCACAATATCTTTCGCGTCGGCTATATTATGCAGGATTTGGGCTTTTGGATCTTAAACGATATTATCTGGAACAAAACCAATCCGATGCCGAACTTCAAAGGCACACGCTTTACCAATGCGCATGAAACGCTTATTTGGGCTACGAAAAATCCTAAGGCTAAATATACTTTCAATTATGAGGCGATGAAGGCGATGAACGATGATGTGCAGATGCGCTCCACTTGGGAAATTCCGCTCTGTACCGGCAAGGAACGCCTCAAAAATAACGAAACCGGCGAAAAACTTCATCCGACGCAAAAGCCTGAGGCGCTGCTTTATCGCGTGATTATGGCTTCTACCAACGTCGGAGATATTATCTTGGATCCTTTCTTCGGAACCGGCACAACCGGCGCGGTGGCTAAAAGGCTCGGGCGCAACTTTATCGGTATTGAAAAAGACGAAACCTATATCAAAGGCGCTCGCGAACGGTTGGCGCAAATTACGCTCAGTCCCGAAAGCGCCGCGCTTGAATATACCTGCAAACGAAAGCTGCCGCGCGTGCCGTTTGGGGCGGTGATAGAAAGGGGCTTGATTTCTCCGGGAGATGTGTTATACGATGAGAAAAAGAAACATAAGGCAATTGTTCGCTCTGACGGTACGGTGAAGTTTAAAAACGAAACCGGCTCTATCCACCAGATGGGGGCTATGGCTCAGGACTCAACCACGTGCAACGGGTGGGCGTATTGGTATTATGTGGATGAAAAGAAACATAAATTGGTTTGTATTGATGAATTAAGACAAATCGTACGTGCGGAGATGTTTGGCGAATAAATAGCCCGCTTCAGAACGGCGAAATGTTGCGGTGGGTGCTTGGAGTGTAAATGATTAAATTTAACGGACGACCGGGAAACGATAATAAAAATAATGCCGGTAAACCGAAAAAACGTCGGTTTAACGATAAAGGGATAAAAATGGCCGACGAACGCAACGGTGTGGATGAGCGCGCTATCTCTCAATTTGCCGAAAATGCTTTTTTGAAAAATGCCAAAACGTTGCCGGTGGTGATGCCCCAGGTGCTTAAACATCAAGCAGGACAAGAGGGACAGAGAGGACCGGATAAATCCCGTGGGGAAATTCGCAAAGGCGACCGTAATCCTACGATGGTGCAGAGTAATTATGCCGCGATTGATTTGGGTACAAACTCTTGCCGATTGGTGGTGGCAACGCCGACAACAACTTCTTTTCGCGTGGTGGAAACGTTTTCTAAAGTCGTACGCTTAGGCGAAGGGATTATTCAAGATAATGAACTCTCGCCAAAAGCCATGCGCCGGACTATTCAAGCGCTTAAAATCTGCCGAGGCGTGATTGATGAATATATGCCGATTGTCGCCAGCCGCTTTGTGGCGACGGCTGCTTGCCGCAGAGCTAAAAACGTGGCGCAATTTGTGGAAATGGCTAAACGCGAGGCCGGTATTGAATTGGAGGTTATTTCTTCTAAAGAAGAGGCCAGACTTTCTGTGGTGGGGTGTTTGCCGCTCTTAAACCGCAATATCAAGCGCGTGTTGGTGTTTGATATCGGTGGAGGCTCAACGCAAATCTCGTTGGCGCGCGTGACCGATAACGGCAAAACGTTTATTGAGGGATTTGTTTCGCTCCCTTATGGCGTGGTGACCATTTCCGAAGCCTTTGCCGGACACGAAATGAGCACGCTGGAATATTCTACCGTGGTGGAACGCACGCAGGCCATTTTGCAGGAATTTGAAGATAAACACCAAATCTATCAGGCGATTGCTAATCAGGAAATTCAAGTTATCGGTACTTCCGGCACGGTTACCGTTATCGGGGCGGTGCACTTGAAACTGCCGCGCTATAATCGGTCGGCGGTGGACGGTATTGCCATCTCGGCGCCGGATATTGACTACACCATCAATAAAATCAAAAATATGGGTGTGGAAGGACGCTGTAAACATCCTTGTATCGGACAATCTAAATCGGACTTGACGGTTGCCGGTTGTGCGATTATTGAGGCGCTGATGACGTTTTGGCCGATTTCGGAAATTACCGTGGCGGACCGCGGTATTCGCGAGGGGATTTTGCTTGACTTGATGCATGCGCAAAAAACAAATTCTTCTCATCATAAAAAGAATCGGCGCGGCGGTCGTTTCCCCTATGATCGGCGGGTGCATAAAAAACAAGCATTTCGCTCGGGTGCCAAAGGGGCTGCTCAGGTGCAATAGAGAGGTGCCAAACCGCATATCGCTTCTGGGTGGAGAGTTTCGCTTTAAGCTGGGCAAAGGGGGCGAGTGTTGCGGAGAAGGTGTCAAACCGCGAATTTGGTCTGGGTGGAGAGTTTCACTTTAAGCTAGGCAAAGGGGGCGAGTGTTGCGGAGAAGGTGTAAAGCCGCGAGTTTGGTCTGGGTGGAGAGTTTCGCTTTAAGCTGGGCAAAGGGGGCGAGTGTTGCGGAGAAGGTGCAAAACCGCGAGTTCGGTCTTGGTTGCGGGGGTGATTAAAAGCTCGGCAAAGGGGCGAGGTGGCAGAGAAAGAGCTAAGCCGCGAGTTTGGTCTGGGTGGAGAGTTTCGCTTTAAACTCGGCAAGAGAGGAAAAGTGTTGCGGAGAGTGTGAAAAGAGGAAGAGAGTGAATAAGTTAAAAGTTGAGGTTGTTATATAAAATTTCAGGGTATAATCTTGTAAGGATTTGATTTTTTGCTTTGTTGCGGAGGACTTATGGAAGAAAAAAAATTGGTGCAAACAGATGGTAAAACTTATTTTGCGGCGATGGATTTGGGGACGAACTCTAATCGTTTGTTGATTGTCAATGAAAAGGGCGAACCGGTTTATCGTGATGTCAAACATGTGGCGTTGGGTGAAAAATTGGCCGAAAATCATTGCTTCTGTTCGCAGGCCATGGAACGTGCCATCTGCTCGTTTATGGATTTTTCGGAAATGCTGAAGCTCTATCATGTTCAAAAATATCGGGCAATTGCTACGGCCGCTTGCCGGATGAGCTCTAACACCAAAGATTTTTTGCAAGAAGTCAAGAAAACCTCCGGTATTGATATTGATGTTATCAGCGAGTTTGAAGAGGCGCGCTTAACCCTTTTGGGTGCTAAACTCAATGCCCCGAAAGATAAAAAATATTTGCTCGTTTATGACTTGGGCGGCGGTTCTACCGAGGTGACGCTGGCTACCAATTCGGCTAATCCGCAAATCTTGGCGACCGTTTCGGTGCCGCTTGGCGCGCGCAATTCTTCGGAAATGTTTAACCTCTTTCTTTATAATGAAGAAGGTGCTTTGGCGTTGGAAGGGAAAGTTTTAGATTATCTGAAGCCGTTTTTGGAAAAAATTCAGGCGTTTGATTATAAAGAAAATTCGGCGCTGATTGCCACTTCTTCCATGCCGCTTCGTTTGGTTTCTTGGATTAAGCATCATCCGAAATATGATAAATTTGCATCAGACGGCCAGACCGTTGCTCTTGATGAGGTGGAAAAGGTGATTGGCAATATGTTGCATATGTCGCTTCAAGAACGCTCCGAATCGCCCTATATCGGGCCGAACCGCGCTCCGATTTTTGTGGCGGCGGGCATCATCTTTCGGACTATCTATCGCGCGCTTGAACAAAAAGAAATGACCGCTTCGCTTAAAAGTGCGCAAGAGGCTATTGTGGCGGAATTGGCGGCGTAAAATTAATGCGTGACTTTTTTGAAACATTCGGTTATTTTATCCCGCATTATTACGATGAGCTTATCGGATAACAGAGGAAAATAATTTTTTATTGAAAAAAAGCTTGGAGCAAATAAATGGCTAAATTAACCAAATCGGCAAAAGAAGTACGCGGACGGAAAATGCTTACCGTCAAACTCAAAGAGGCAAAGTATCATACTTCTTCTTCCAACAGATGGTTGGCTCGTCAACTCAATGATCCGTATGTGGCGGAGGCTAAAAGATTGGGTTATCGCTCTCGGGCGGCGTTTAAGCTTATCCAGTTGGATGAAAAATATAAATTCTTGGGCAAGCACAAGGTGATTGTGGATTTGGGCTGTGCACCGGGGGGATGGTCGCAGATTGCCGCGCTTAAACTAAAAGGAACGGGCAAACTCGTCGGGTTGGATATTTTGCCGACCGAACCGCTTGAGGGGGCAACATTTGTTTGTCAAGACTTTACCGAACCCGATGCCGATGAAAAATTATTGCAGCTTTTAGACGGCGCTAAGGCTGATGTGGTGATGAGCGATATGGCCGCCAACACCACCGGACATCAACAAACCGACCACTTGCGCACGATTGCTTTGGTGGAAGGGGCGTATGAATTTGCCAAAACCGTCTTAAACGAGGGTGGTATCTTTATTGCCAAAGTCTTTCAGGGGGGCGCCGAGGGCGAACTGCTGGCCGATATGAAAAAATGTTTTGCGAAAGTCTCACACTATAAACCCGATGCCAGCCGTGAAAAATCACCGGAAACATATGTGGTCGCGCAAGGTTTTCGCGATATTCAGGCACAGAAATAGGCGAGGTTTGGATGTTTGATTTTCTCTTTGTGCCGCTGGAATGCTATCGTGTGGGTGTCTTTTATTTTTTATTGCATATTTTATTTTTTTACCGTAAGATATCCGCGAATCTAGCAAAGAATTCGGTTAATGACAAGGGCGCTCTATGGCAAAGGTATCCAGAAGAAAAAAGTTTTTGAGAGTGGCGAAGCGTAAATTACTCAAACCGGTGATTTATGCCGTTGGTCTTAGTATCTTCTTGTATCTTGTTGTCGGGAATGTGGTTTTACAACGCAAAGTTATACAAGCTCAAACGCCTAGGTTCTTGATTACCAGAATTTCTGATACGTTTGATGAAACAGAGTTTATGCATTTGTTGCTGACGGCACAGGAAATCTTAAAAATGCCGAAGGCGTCAACGCAGTTGGTTGATTTTGCGAACGGTCCGTTTCCGGAGGCTTGCCCGAACTATCTGAAGCAACAACTTAACCGCATGAACTGGGAACCGCAGGCGTTTTTGGTTAGAGTGAAAAAATTATTTGGGATGTATGAGGTTTATGACCGTATTGCGCGCTTAGATGATACTATTTCGTTTTTGCAGACAGAAGTTGATGAAGGGCGCTTGCCGTATGCTATCAATGTGCAGATTGATATGCTCAAAAAAGAGCGCGCGGCGATTATCGGTAAGGATATTTCGCAGGAGGAATATAACTTTGTTGCGGAGTATAACGGCTTAATCTTGCGTCTGAAAAAGCTCTGAGCGCGGCGGGGTGCCGGCGGCTGGTTATGTTGCTAAGTGCGGCGGCTTTGTTGGGAGCGCGGCGGTTGAGACGTGAGGTGCGGCAGTAGTACGGTTGAGGAGAGAAGCACGGCGACGAGTTGTGTTGCTAGGTGTGGTTGAGGAGAGAAGCACGGCGACGAGTTGTGTTGCTAGGTGTGGTTGAGGCGTGTGATGCAGAAACGATATTATGGTGCTGTAGGTAAGGAGAGAGTTTTTTTGAGAGGTGTCTTGCGTATTTGTAAATTTGGGTATATGATGTAAGGCGCGTTATAAATAGAGAATTTTCTGCTGAGTTTTCGGCAGAATTTAGGCGGGCGGAGTCAGAAGAAAAAGCAATCTTTTCTCTGTTAAGCTCAGAACTTGATGGAGAGATGAAGTTCGCTGAAAGATACTCGGGGGTTCTCGGGTATCTTTTTTTGTTGGGCAACTTGTTGCCGCGGACTTAGTCCTTTATGGAGCAGAGTTTGAGGTGCTACGCGCGTGCTTCTTCCTTTGGGGCCGCGGACTTAGTCCTTTGTGGGGCGAAGTTTGGAGTGCTACGCGCGTGCTTCTTACATTGAGGCCGCGGACTTAGTCCTTTATGGAGCAGAGTTTGAGGTGCTACGCGCGTGCTTCTTACATTGAGACCGCGGACTTAGTCCTTTGTGGGGCGAAGTTTGAGGTGCTACGCGTGTGCTTCTTCCTTTGGGGCTGCGGACTTAGTCCTTTATGAAGCGGCGGCGGAACAAAATCGTGTGTTTCGTATTTTATTGCGGAGCTTTTTTCTTTTCCTTGATAAAGGGGCGTGTGGAGAGGGTGTGTGATTAAAAGTCGCAAAGTTGTATTCAGTTGACGAGCCTTTTTATGTCCTTGGCAAAGGGGAGCGTGGGGAAATTTGGTGTTTAAATGCCGTTTGTCTTGTTGGGGAGCTTAATCAGTTGCCCGTTGGGGCAAGTTTGCCACGCAAACTTGTTTGCTTGATTTGTTGAAAAGTGATTGTTGCGGTTAGAAAATCGCTCAAAAAGTATATACAATGTTATAGAGATAAGGCGAGGGGCGAGGCAGCCCTACGGGGCGTTGAAAACATCGTTTCCAACGGTGGATGAGTGGTTGATGTGCTTGGGCTTGTTGAGATAGGTAAATCACTCAAAAAGCATATACAATGTTATAGAGATAAGGCGAGGGGCGAGGCAGCCCTACGGGGCGTTGAAAACATCGTTTCCAACGGTGGATGAGTGGTTGTGAAAGCCGTTTTTGTGGGAGTGGGAGAAAATCTTTGCTTTTTTCTGGAGGCTCAATTTCTTTTTAGGATGTGTATTGTTGCCTTTCAGGGCAAGTTGAACCGATGTTCAACTTGGTGGCTTGTTTTTTTGATGAGCAGATATCCTCTTGAAAGAGTGGGGCGGTTATTCGTTGTTATTTATGGGTAGAGTAGGCAAGAGTGCAAGTGCGAACTTGGTGGCTTGTTTTTTTGACGTCGTTCGTGTGTTTTTAGTTACGGCTGCTTGCAATCTATTCGCTTGGGCGGGCTTTTTCTTCTAAACTTATTTTAAGCTCTTTGCCGTATAGTTGCAGTAAGCCGCTGATGACGTACCAATTTAGGCTCGTTTTGCCGCGTTCGGCTTTTTCTACTTTCCACGTGTAGGCGTGGATTTGCATTGCGACATCTTGGCAACTTAACCCATGTTTTTCGCGTTCGGTTTTGAGCAATTTGCCTAACTGTTTCCGAAACGCTATGGCGCTGGCGGAGCCTTGTTCGCTATATTGGCGGCGGCGGGCGATTTCGGCGGCGGATAATTCTGTTGTTTCTTCCATGATTTTCACTCCTTTTTGTTATTAAAACAAAAGGCACAGCTTTTGAAGCAGTGCCAGGGAGTTAGACAATCACATAAGTATGACTCTTCTTACCTTTATGTATACGCAAGAAGCTCCCTGACATTCGTCAAGGATTTAATACTTATGAGAGCGGTCTAAAGCCCTACTTCCATCTCTGAAAGTTCTTTTATCATAAAAGACCTTTCTTAAATTGCAAGCCTTTTTTGGGGTGGTGCACTTGGGCAAATTGTTGCCGCGGACTTAATCCTTTGTGGAGCAAAGTTTGAGGTGCTACGCGCGGACTTCTTCCTTTGAGGCTGGGACTTAGTTCTTTGTGGGGCTAGGGAATTTATAGCTTAAAAATATTTTTTTAACCGCGCCCAAATCTATTGACATCCTGTCGGGGGTGTGCTAACTCTTTTTTATGATGGCGGTCGTGTTTGTGGTTGGCCGCTTTTGTTTTGCCTGCATCTGCAGGCTTTTTTTATGCGCGGAAAAATATTTTTTTCGCTTGGTTTAACAGGCACCTTTTTTAGGTGTCTTTTTTTATTGGGAGATTTATGATGAAGGGATTGACTAACGCTTTATCGCAGAGCACTCATACCGGCAGTGATATCGGTGATTTGGTTTATGCCGTCAATAATACCGGTGCTAATATTGTTAAAAATCAAAAGGTTTGGTTAAATAAACATAATCTTGATGAAAGTGAGTCAGCGTTTTCACAGTATGATAGAATATATTATTATAAATATTATCCTATTTTTGATTCAAATAATAATTTTTCAATATTGGATGATATGTACAGATATAAGTGGACTTATAATACAGACGATAAAACTTGGACAATATCCGATACAAGTATTACAAGTATTTATACATCTAATTTCTTTTTACAGTATCATAATAATACTTATTATGGATTAAATTTGAGTAGTTGGAGCGGCACTGGTAGTTATTATAACTTTAAATATAATGAAACAGATAAAGAACCAATACAACAAGGTTATTGGATAAATGATACTTATAAAGTTGTTTGGGTATCTAATTATATTTATAATCTTATAAATAATAATGATTCTTCAATTATATATACTTTTGATTTTTCAAGTATAAGAGCATATATTACTACAATTATATATAAAAATAATAAAATTTTAATAATTACAAACAACACTACTGGTAACAATGTTTATTGGTATCGGATTAACTTGGAGCAAGACTATGTGGGGCCGGATTCTTCCTTAACTGTAACGCCTTTAGTTGCTCTTGATAACAGTGTCGTCAGGACTAAAAATGTTATTATGTATTACACGGGTATTGAAAATGATGATTATTTATTCACATTAGATACAACAAATGATACTCTTCCCAAAATAAGAACTTTATATGCTTATAAAATTGTTGATAATGATATTATATCTGCAATAGATTTACAAGCAGATTTACAAGCATTAGTGGGGCAATCTTGTTATATTTTTTATGATGATAGAGTTAAGCGTTTGTATGTTTCAACAAATGATAAAATTTATTTATTTACTTGGAAATCTGGTGAATTTGTAAATGAAAATATTACAATAAATCCTTTAGATTATATAACGCCTTATGATACATCTACTGGTTTTTGCTTTGCTTTATCAGATGATATGACAACTTTATTCTTGCACGGTATTACTACATCACAAAGAGGTACAGCATATGCATTTAAAAGAAAAACAACATCAGATGATTGGTACGCCGAAAATTTTGCGCAATGCTCTTCTTTGTCCTTAACGGGGTTTGCTACGGGGGAAACGGATTCTCAAGGTCGTTATGAAGTTAATACAGTGTTGCCGGAGATTTTGAAGCTGACCTTAAATATTACACCAGATATAACAGATAATGACATCAGTTTTAGAGGAGAAGCCAATGACTACTAAATCTTATAAAGTTTATGCAGGTATGTCTTTTAGTTATAAAATCACAAAATCTAAATACTTTGATTATGAAGTTTCTAAGGCGATTGAAGAAAATACCACGGATAACATAACTTTGGAGGAAAACCCCGGATTAAACATTAGCTTTGATTCGCTATCAAGTCCAAAATTGGTTACTATCTCTGAGGGATTGCTTCCTAATAAAAGCACTTTTGCGGGAACGGTTGGATACTTTGGACAATATCCGAATATCTTTTTATATGATAACCAAATCTACAAAGGGCTTATAGCGAATAAAGATATTACCGTACCTAATTTATACGCTCAATATAATTATAATACTGGTGAAATGTTGTTAGGGTTTCATCCTATTGAGGGATTTGTATGGGCAGGGGCTACACTTAATCGTTCATCACTTCAAACAGATGGTAAATGCAATTTTGAAGTAAAAGGAACGCCGACATTTAGTGAACATATTGTTTCTGGATTAGACGCAAATAATTATTTGCATACTTCCTTTACAACACCTGATGACGGACAAATTGAAATAACCGCTAAAATTATAATAAATACTTCTTATAATTGGCAAGTTTGTTTTATGAATACAGCAACAGTTACACATCTTATAAAAACTTTTAAGGGAACTGTGGGATTATATACTCTAAATTCAAATGATATGGGGAGCTTTGCCGTTACAAATGGTGATGTTGTTTGGGTGAAAGTTGTTATCACGTCTGAAAATTGTATACAGTATGTCATTAAAGACACTGGATATACTTTGGATACGTTACCTGATATATCTTCGTGGACGAAAAATGTGGAAACAACCGATAAGGTTATTAACACAGGTGAAAATAGTTACGTCATTGGGATAAATGCTGATACAAATTATTCGGTACAACATTGGTACGGAAGTGTTGACTTAGATAATTTTGTTATCAAAAACGGAAGCGGTGAGGTAATTTGGAAACCTATTGGAGAATTGTAATTAAAATAAATAAAGCCCTTAGTATGTTGCTAAGGGCTTGAAGCTGGTGCCGTTTAGTGGACTTGAACCACCGACCCACGCATTACGAATGCGTTGCTCTACCAACTGAGCTAAAACGGCAATGCTCTACTCTTTAACAGTTTAATCTGAAAAACGCAAGTCTTTTTTTAGTTAGCGTGCATAAAAAAATCCCCGCGCTTGTCTGTTCTTCTTTCAGCGCAGGGATTTTTCTTTGTTTCATCCTTTGGGGACTTTATTTTAGGCTAAACCGATGTGCGGGATATAGCCGCCTAAGTTTAAGCCGCTTGCTAATTTCGCTTGTTCCCAACGATCTTCAAATTTGGTGTCAAAAATCAGTTTGGTATCACCATCCACAATCAGCCACCGATTGTTAAATATCTCCCACTCCAACTCACCGCGGTTCCAGACACAATGTCCCATGGCGATTATCTTTTTTTCCGGCCCTTCGCCGTCTAGGATATCTTGCAAAACGCCAAACGAGCTGGATATAGCGATATCACCATGGACTTCCGCGTGCGGGTCGCTGTAAAAACTCCCTTTGCTCGGGAATAACACAAAGCCATTGGCCGGGTTGACGGGGCCGCCTTGATATAAATCTTCATAAACACCGCGGGCTTCTTTTTCTACACCGCCTTCACGGCTATGACACTCCACAACCGCCGTGCCGAAAAGCAACTTGTTTATCATAATTCCTTTGACGCGTTCCGGTGAGCAGTCAGTGATGTATATCACGGCTTGATTATAAATATCATTGGGGTCTTGACCGATGTTGACCAAACATTTGCCGACTAAGGTATCATTACGTTCTTGTTCATAAGTGATGTCGGCGGAAGTGTTCTTTTTGCGACGCGGACGGGGCAGTTTGGTGTTGAATAACGCGTCATTGTCGTCAAAATCTTTGTTTGTCTTTCTCATCTTTATCTGTGTCTTTCCTTAAAAAGGTTATTGCTTTTTGTCTGACCTGTTATTATTATCTTAGGCATATCTTAATTTTATCTTTAAATCAACCGTAAAAGTTTATGAAAAGATTTATTTGTTATATAGGGTGTGCGTTTGGGTTTTTCAACCTGATGATGGGGGAAATTCCTACTGCTTTAGCCGAGATTGATGCGGCTCCGCAAACGGCGGTGCAGCGTGTCGGCGATGAAGCTCATGCGGTGGTTCAGGAGGCGGACGGAGCGGCTGTTTCTGAGGAAGTTCGTGCGGTGCATGAGAAGAAAGTTGCAGCAACGACAGAGGGAGATGTTGCGGCAGGCGATGTGGCGATAGCGGAGGAAAATGCTGCGGTGGAGGAAGCCGAAGGTGCACTGCAAAGTTTGGTGCAAAAAAACGGCGGGCAGGTCTCTCTTAAACCCATTCCGCAAGTGCAAAAAATAGAAACTCATCCGCTTTCTTCTGCAAAAGAGGAGGCTTCTTCTCAACAAGAATTTATGTTAGAGCAGAAACCAGCACCAAAACAAGAATCTACGGCAGAGCATATTCATAATGAATTGGCAAAATTGCTGTTCTTGCCATTTGTGGCGGATAAGGTTTATGCGGGGGATAAAATTCACGGTGACCTTTCGGGGCTGATTTTAACTTTTTATCCGACGGCAAGCGATGAAACCGTGCAAAAATTTACTAAAGGTATTCGCTTTTTTGTGCGGTGGAAGCGGAAATATGATTATGTGGTTGCTCGCTTAAAACATCAGGTTAAAGCGATGAAAATGCTCCCCAAAGATGCGCCGATTGTGGCTCGTGAAGGCGAATATGCGCCGCTTGAGACGGATTTGACCAAGCAAACCGGCAGCGGGGAATATCAGGTGAGCTATAAGCCGTATAAATATCTGGAATATGATGCCGGTCAATATGGCGAGCCGGTGCGGCGGATGGATAAAAATTATGTGACGACCGATGAAACCACATATGCCGAATTGTTGTTGGCATTGTTGCAATTTGATATGCGCGCGTTTGTGCAGGCGTGGAAAAATATTCCGGCTTCTACCGATGGGGCGGGGGAGAAATTTCAGGATTTTGCCGATAAGGGGGAAATTCGCTTGTTGGCGGATAGCTCACTTTTGGGGGATCAGAAAAAAATTCGGGCGGCGTTTGATATTTTGGTGCCGGAGGGATTTTATATCAACGGCGATGTGCTGAACCCACAGAATAAACTGGGCTTTGTGCTTTCGGAAACCGAACTTAAAACGAATACGGGGGCGGTCTATCGGCCGAGCAAAAACGTTAGCGCGTATCAGATTTATCAGCCGTTGGCAGACGGAATCCAAGATAAAAATTCCGTGATGCATCGCGTGTTGAGCGGAAGAGTTCGCGTGCCGGTGGAATTTGAACGTGCCGACGTGACGAAATCTATGCGGATTTCCGGTGCGTTTCGGTTTGTGTTGTGTTCGGCGAAGGGCACGTGTCAGCCGGTTGTTTCGTATCATGAGTTGACGTTAAGGCAAGGAGTGCCGGCCGAATCTTCTATTTTTGTAAACTATATCACGCAGGGGTTTGCCAAATATCCGTTGGCGCAGAGCAAACACGTCAAAGTGCGCGAGGTTACGTATGATGCAGAAAAAGCACAGTTGGCAGTGCAGTTTGAGGGAACGGCCGATATCAGCAATATGGCGGCGATGGTGGAAGATGCTCAAGGGACGAACTTTGTTAATCCGCGGTACGAGATGAAGCATAGCGGCGGCAAATGGCTGGGAACGGCGTATTTTGACCTTAAAACGGCGGCCTCATCAGCGGGGACTTTGAACGGGGGTTCGGCAGCTTCGGGCGAGGGTGTTTCGGAAGGTTTTTCAGACAGTACTTCTATGGCACAGGGCGAGGGTGTTGTAGGTGGTACATCGGCGGAACAGCGTACCGAACAGGTTTTTGAAGCGGCGGAGAGTTTGCCTGAAGTCGCGGTCAGCGCTTCGTTTGATAATCGGGAATTTTTGCGCTTGGTGACGACGCCGCGCTTATTGTCGCCCGAAATGCCTTTGGCGGAACAAAATTTCAGCGCATGGGGCTTCTTTGTGTTCGGGCTTATGATGATGCTGATGCCGGTGATGTTTGCGTTGTTGTTTAATCTGGCGGCTCTTATCTGGCAAAAAGAAGAGCGCGGGCGGATTTTGGCGCGCTTTGCTCTTACTTTGGCGGTTTTGCTCGGCGGATTGGCTGTCTTTGGGGCGGAATATATCGCCAAGCCCACGTTTTATCTCTCAGGACCGATTGTGGTGACGGTTATGGGGCTTGCCGTGGCGCTGATGATGGAGCATTTGGGGTATGTGGACTTAACGCTGTTTCGGCCGCTCCGCAAACTTTGCAAATACGGTGTGTTTTCGGCGGTGTTTATGGTGGTGGTCTTTATCTTTGCGCCGATGCCGTATAAAACAGAAGTGCTGGATGTTTTGGGGCGGCAAAGCGATACGCTTTCACTCGGTTATCGCTTGAGCGCGTGGGGGCTCATTTGGCTCGGGATGATGATTTTGCCGTTTCTCACGCTTTGGATTGCCCCGAAAACAACCTATTTCTTGCTGTTTTGTGAGCGGATTAATTTGTTTTACACGGGCTTGTTGTTGGCGTGGGTGGTTTGGATTTGCGGGGCGGTTTATTCGCTTTGGGCGGCACTGTTGATAGCGGCGTTTGGTGCGGTGATGGCGGCGCTCTGGTATTGGTTTCCGATAGCTGTCGGGGAGGTGATTAAGCACGCGCGTTCGGCTTCACGGCAGGCAGAACTTTTCTTTCGGGTGCAAAAGCACTGGCTTTTGGCGCTTGTGCTTGTTATGGTGGTCTTTGGTTTTGGGGTTTCCGTATGGGCGCCGCGCGAAAGGGCTCCTCAAACGGTAACGGCAGAGTTTGCGTCGGTTAAAATGGCGCAAGAACGAGACCCACAACGGCCGCTTTTGATTACCGTGGGGGCGGCTTATTCCCCAAGAGCGTTAATGAACTTGCGGGTGGTCGGCGTGCTCAAAAAAGCGGGGCTGGCGGTGATTGAAATTGATGCTTTAAAAAATCCGGAAGAGGCTTATTATTGGTTTCAACGTTATCAGCACTTTTATCCGCCTTTGTCGGTGTTGTTTACGGCGCGGCATCCTTATGGGTTGGTGTTGCCGCAAAACTTGAAAGAGGTGGACTTTAATAAGGCTTTGAGCGGGTGGTAATGTTTTTTGTTTTGTTTTTTATGTAGGAGGTTTGTGGCTTATGGCTATGCAACTTAATGCTTCAGCTCCCGCGGGGATGCGTTTGACGGTGGCGATTATCGGAAAGGCTAATGCCGGTAAATCTGCCCTCTTGAACCAAATTGTCGGACAAGATACGGCGATTGTTTCTGCCGTTGCCGGTACAACAACCGACGCGGTGTTAAAACCCTATGAACTGATACCGGTCGGGCCGGTGTGTTTTTATGATACTGCGGGGCTTGATGATACGACCGAATTGGGCGCTAAACGAGTGGGCGCAACCGAAAAGGTTATTCGTAAGGCCGATATGGCGTTGTTGGTTATTGGGGAAGACGGCGTGGATGATTTGACAAGAAAACATATGGCGCTGTTGGAAGAAAAGAAAATCCCGTTTATCCTTGTGTTTAACTTTAGAGATAAGCGTCGGTTGAATGATGCCGATCGCGACTTTTTTGACCGCTTTAAGGGCGTGTTTGTTTCGGCTAAAACCGGCGAGGGGATTGAAGAATTAAAACAGCGGATGATTGATGTTTTGACGCCGTTTGCGCAAGAGCCGCCGTTGTTGCATGATTTAATCAAGCCTAAAAATACCGTGCTGTTGGTGGTGCCGATTGATTTGGCGGCGCCGAAAGGACGGCTCATTTTGCCACAGGTGCAGGCGTTGCGGGAAATTTTGGATGCCGACGCCATGCCGGTGGTTGCAAAAGTGAGCGAAGTGGCGGATGTGTTGCATAACTTATTGACACCTCCTGATTTGGTGATTACCGATAGTCAGGCGGTTAAAGAAGTGGCCGAGATTGTGCCGAACGCGGTTCCGCTGACGACTTTTTCAACACTCTTCTCGCGCTATAAAGGTGATTTTAATGCGCAACTTGAGGGCGCAAAGGTGATTGATAAGCTTCAAAACGGTGATAAGGTTTTGATGGCGGAAGGATGTTCGCACCATATTACCTGCGATGATATCGGGCGGGTGAAAATTCCGAATTGGATTTTGAAATATACCGGAAAGGATATCCGCTTTGACTATGCGCAAGGGACGGATTTTCCGGATAATCTTAACGACTACGCACTCGTTATCCATTGCGGCGGATGTATGCTCAATCGGGCGGAGATGCGGCGGCGTATCAACGAATGTGCGCGGCAGAACGTGCCCGTTACCAACTACGGCATCTTGATTTCTAAGATGATGGGTGTGTTGGAGCGTGTTATTAAACCTTTGGAAAAATAGTCATAAGATACTTTTTTTCTAACCTTAAGGTAAAAAATAAAGGGGCTTCTTTAGCCCCTTCTTTTATCAGGATTTTTTGCTTTTTACTTGCGGTTGTCTTCATATTTGCAACGGCGTTTGATGATGGTTTTTATCTCATCGGCATCATTTGGCGCCATGGCATACAACGGAATTGAAAACGGCGTGAACACATTATGTTTGCACAAGTGCTGCATAAAGGTCAGCTTGTATTTGTCTTTGGCTTCCGCTTTTAAGTGCAACGCTATTATCGGGCGGCGGCTGATGAAACTGGTGTATTTTTCTTCGGCCAGTTCAACATCGTTCCAATTTAACAAGGCGTTGTGGTCTATTTTTATCCCTTCATGATTGATGACGGCCACAGGTTGCGGGAATATCAACACAAACACAACCATGGCTAAGGCGACCAAGCTCAAGGTCATTACCGCAATCAGCAGGGTAACCATGGTCATGGACGTAATTAAATGACAGCACATCAGGCATCTGGTCAGCAACCATACAAAGTATGAAACGGCTGCGTATAATAATGTCAGTGCCACAATTTGACGGCGCTCGTAATAAAAGACTTTTTCTTCACTCGGGTGAATGAGTTCTTTGAACTTGTCCTTGATTTCTTTAGCGGCGCGTTTGGCGGCTGTGGTGGTCGCATTTTTTATCCCTGATGCGGCTATAGCTGCGCCGACAGGTAATTTTTTGACACGCTTTATTGGGCTTTCGCTTACGGTTGCTTCTGTGGTTGCGACCTCGTTTAGCTCTTGATTAAGCTCGGCCGTTGAGGCTTCGGCTTTTTCGGCGGCAGATTTCGCAGCTTTTTTCGCGTTTACCATTTTACGCAATGCCTTTTTGGCCTTTATTGTGGCTTTGAGGGCTTTTTTGCTGGCCTTTTGCGCTTCTTTTTCGGCGGCTTTTTCTACCGTTTTTAAGGTTGTTTCTATCGTGCGCTCAACGATTTTTTTCGGAGCGGCTTTGGCGGCGGCCGGAAGTTTCTTTATCTTTTCGGCAACGGGGGCTATCACCTTTTTCTTTTCAGCGGCAGCAGGTGCTGCGGGCTCTGGTGCAAGAGGCGCTTTTTTGACGGCTTTTGCCGGCGTCTTTTTGGCTCTGACGGGAGCGGCGGCCGCGGGTTTACGCTTTGGGGTTTTCGGCATTTCTTTATCCTTTCGTGTTGACATACATACTCGCTGTTATTGTTACTCGTATTCGGTTAATGCATGGTTAATATATAGCGCTTTTTTGTGGGGGTTTTAGATGTTTATGGCCTTTTTGCTTGACTTTCGGCGGCGGGATGATAAATTTGTGGCGTTATTGAATTATTTTGAGGTTTAACTTTTTTTAAGTATATGTCTTATGCAGAAAGATGAAAAATCAGCAAAAGTTCTTTCTTCTAAATATTTGATGAAAGAACCGTGGTGTACGTTACGCGAAGATGCTATCCAACTTGCTAACGGTGTGGTTATTCCGAAGTATTACGTTTTGGAATATCCAAACTGGGTGAACGTGTTGGCGGTGACCAAAGATAAAAAATTTATGATGATACGTCAATATCGTCATGGTACGCAAACCGTCAACTATGAACTTTGCGGCGGTTGTGTGGACACAACGGATGCTTCTCCTCTGGAGGCGGCCAAACGTGAACTTTTGGAAGAGACCGGTTATGGTAACGGAAAATGGACGTTTAATCTGAAACTTTCCGCTAACCCCAGTACGACCAATAACTGGACGTATAACTTTATTGCCGAAGATGTGGAACTTATCGGGACGCAACATCTGGACGGCGGGGAAGATATTTCCGTGCATCTGCTCTCGTTTGAGGAAGTGTTGGCGTTGCTTAAACAAAATGAAATTATCCAATCGGTGCATGCGTGCGCGTTTTGGAAATATTTTGCAATGCATTTATGCACGCCGGATTTTTCTGATTTTTAAGGAAAAATAAAGCTAAAATCAGCGGGAAAAAAGAAACTTCGCTGTGCTCCTGATTTTTAGTTTGTTTTTGAAGTATTTTTTTGTTTTACAATTTAATTCTTATTTTTTATGGACAAGAAACAACGTGAACAGGCAATTAATTTGTTTGTTTTGAAGTATCGCCAAACGCCTAAAGAATATGGGCTGCCGGTGGTGGATGTTTTTAAATCTCAGAGAGCGTATATCTATGCGCCGACTGAAAAAATCTCTAAAGCCTATAAAAGTTCGCAAGGGCTTATCCGTTGGATGTTCACATGGGCGTTATGGCCGCTGGCTATTCCGTTTATCGTTCTTTTGTTCTACACCTTTCCTAATTATGTGCAAAATGGTGCGGAATTTGATGCGATTACCATTGCGGCGGTGGTGTTCTTCTTTTTTTGGTGCACTTTGATGATGGGCTTTGTTTTTATGGTCTTTGGCAAGATAAAAAGTGCAAAAATAAGGTGCTCTACATCAATTATGCGTATTAAGCGTATGTTTTAACGTCATATCTTGATGTGTTTTATGAAAGGGGCTTTTTTTGAGCTCCCTTTTTTGTGGTTTTTATCGGTTTTGCTGTGTTCTTCTATCTGTCGGAATCTTTTTTATTTCAGGTGCGGGTTCTGTAATTTGAGGCGTAGCCTTTCATGATTTTTTCAGCATATAATTCCGCCTCTAATTTTCTGCCGGAGGTGGTTTTGTTCTTCCATTTGACGCTTTTTAATCTTTCTAGCGGGAGAGATTGTAGGTCAAATTTCAGCGGAAATTTGGTGTTGTTTATATAGAGAAAGGCTAATGTCTTGGGCAATTCCATAAAATTTGCGTTTTTAATCTGTGTGCCCGAAATATCTATCCCGTATAAGTTTGGGTATAGTCTTGCAATGGAATAGTCGGTGTTGATGTTTTTACATTCCGGCATATCCAAGGTGCGCAGGCGGGGGAGGCGGGGAAGTTTGCTGAAATTTAAGTCATTGCCTTTGCCGATGCGTAAATTTTGCAGTTTCGGGTGAAGAGATAGCTGGTTGAGGTTCGTGAGCAGTGTGGAGCTGTTTAGCTCTAAGGTTTCTATTGTCAGAGGTAACGTGTTAAACTCAAAATTGTGCAAGTCTATGTTGTTTAAGCGGAGTTTTTTTAAGTTGGGAAGGTTGGAAATGTCCCAGTGCTTCGGGAAATTCTTGATGTCTTGTAGCTCCAATGTTTCAAGCTCTTGGGGAAAGACGACATCATGTTTGGTCCAGTCAAGCCCTTTTAATTGGAGCGTGGTTAATCTTTTGCCGCTGGTTAAATCCAAATTTTTCGGCAGGCCGTCGCTTTCTGCATCCGGGGTTTTATAAAGCGCGCCGATGATGGTGGCGGTTTTGCCGTGCGGATTGAGCATCAGGCTGTCTACCGTTGCCCACTCCGGATACCAAAAGGTTACTTCATCGGGGACTAAATACGCCGTCTGTCTGGTGTTGGATGAACGCAAAATGTATTCTTTGGCGTGGCGCTCGCTATAATCAAACTCTATCGGGTAGCCCAAGCGCTTGAGCCGATTGCAGATTTCTTGCGGCTGCTCGCGTCTGGTGCTCATGGCCGATAAGGTTTTCGTAAAGTCTTCAGGGCGATTGGTATCTTCTATTAACCGAAGCAGGCGTTTGATAATCACCGGCGCGTTGGTGTGGCTTAATATCTCTATCCCTGCTTCATCGGTAATCATTAAAGGCGCGCTTACCCGCGTATACGGCAACATCAACGTGCCGCAGCCCAACGGAGATTTCGGATCGGTTATATCAACAAATGCCATATCTTTTCTTTGCGCCTTTCCTCTGTGCCTCTTATCTTTTCGCTTCTTTTATTCTCTTAGAATAACCGATGGGGCGCAATTAGTCAATAAAATTGTCGGATAAGCGCGCGAAATGCTTGACACGCCGCGCACAGAGGCTTATTTTATGCCCATTAGTGATAATTTTTGTAGGAGATTTATGATGGCTGTGTCTAATGCCGTAGCTGCTCTTTTAGAGGAGTATAAACGCTTTAATTCCGTACAGATGAAAGATTTGTTTAATGAAGATAGCAAGCGCGCTCAAAAATATACGCTCAACTTTGGCGATTTGACGTTTGATTATTCTAAAAACCGCTTTGATGATAAAGTCCTAAAGGCTTTGTTTGAATTGGCCGAAGAACATCATTTGAAAGAACGTATTGAAGATATGTTCTCGGGCAAAAAAATCAATGTCACCGAAAATCGTGCCGTTTTGCACACCGCGCTCCGCAATTTCTCCGGCAAACCGGTTTTTGTGGACGGTAAAGACGTTATGCCCGAAATTCTTAGAGTTCAGGCGAAGATGAAGGAATTTTCGGACGCTGTTCGTAACGGAACTTTCAGAGGCGCTACCGGTAAAAAATTAAAAAATATCGTTAATATCGGTATCGGCGGTTCTGACTTGGGGCCGTATATGGTTACGTGCGCTCTTAAAAAATATTGGGCGAAAGATATTCAATGCTTCTTTATTTCTAATATTGACGGAACGGCTTGCGCTGAAGTCTTGAATAACGTTAATCCGGAAGAAACCCTCTTTATTGTTGCTTCCAAAACCTTTACCACGATTGAAACTTTGACAAACGCTCGTACTTGCCGCGATTGGTTGGTTAAGGCGCTTGGCGAAGAGGCGGTTAAACATCACTTTGTGGCTCTTTCTACCAATGCGAAAGCCGTGGCAGAGTTTGGTATTGATGTCAATAATATGTTTGAGTTTTGGGATTTTGTCGGCGGGCGTTATTCCCTTTGGTCTGCGATTGGCTTGTCTATCGCGTTGGCGGTTGGGTTTGATAACTTTATGGAACTCCTAAAAGGGGCAGAAGCTATGGATAATCACTTCCGCACCGCGCCTTTGGATAAAAATATTCCGGTCATTATGGCGTTGCTCGGTATTTGGTATAACGATTATTACAATATTCACCGTTACGCCGTTATCCCTTATGACCAATATCTCAAATTCTTGCCGTCTTATCTGCAACAGCTTGATATGGAAAGTAACGGCAAATCCGTGCGTTTGGATAATAAGAAAATTACCGACTATGCCACAGGTCCGGCGCTCTTTGGCGGGGCTGGGACAGATGTTCAACACTCGTTCTTCCAACTGTTGCACCAAGGAACGGAGCCGGTGCCGGTAGACTTTATTATTCCGGCTATCTCGCATAACGAAAACGGCAAACATCACGAAATCCTTATCGCCAATGTTTTGGCTCAGGCAGAGGCTTTGATGAAAGGCAAAACCGTGGATGAAGCCGCTGAAGAATTGCGTGCGGCAGGCAAAGACGAGGCAACGATTGAAAAATTGAAACTTAACAAGAGTTTTGATGGTAACCGTCCGTCTAATATGTTCTTGTTGAAGCAAATTACGCCTTATGCGCTCGGTATGTTGATTGCAATGTATGAGCATAAAGTCTTTACGCAAGGGGTTATTTGGGAAATTGATTCCTTTGACCAATGGGGGGTTGAACTGGGCAAGCAGTTGGCGCTCAAAATCTTGCCGGAATTGGAAGGTTCGGCCTCTGCTCAGCACGATAGCTCTACCAGTGCCTTGATTGCCAAAGTCGTCGCTTTGCGTGCGGACTGCAAGAAGGGGCAAGCCGAAAAAGTCGCTTAATTGGGGGGGGGCGTGCTAAAACAGCGTCATGTCGCAGATTTTGAAACTTATGTACTCATTTTGTACACCGCGCTTCAAAATCTGCTTCCAGCCCGCTATTTTATCCCACCCATTGCAAAAATAGGAAACTTATTTCAAGTTTCCTATTTTTCTGTTTTAAATGGGACGTGCTAAGTGCACTTGTGGGGTACTTGGGCAACTTGTTGGGGTACTTGTACCCGCTTACTTTAGTTCTTTATGGGATGGGGTTTGGGAGTGCAACGCGCGTGCTTCTTACATTTTTGCCGCGGACTTTGAGACGTACCGGTAAGCATGTGATGTGTTTGGGGCATGTACACCGCGCTTCAAAATCTGCTATGAGCCCGCTATTTTATCCCACCCATTGCAAAAACAGGAGCGGAAGCATAACGCTCCTGTTTTTCTGTTTGGCAACTTGTTGGTGCACTTGTGGGGTGCTTGGTGCACTTGTGCACGCTTACTTTAGTCCTTTATGGGGGCAAGGTTGGTGCGAAACCGCGGGATTATACCTCTTTGCCGAGCTTTTTTATCTTCCTTGGCAAAGGGGAAAAATGGTGGCGGTGTGTGATTAAAAGTCGCAAAGTTCTCCTTTGTTGCTGAGCAGTTCTTATTTTCTTAGCAAAGGGGGAGTGGGGCGGTTTGAGTGTGTAAATGCCTATTGTTTCGTTCTTGTAGCGAATTTGTTGCCCTTCGGGGCGTTGAAAACATCGTTTTCAACGGTGGATGAATGATTGATGAAAACCGTTTTGAGAGGAATCTTAAGCCGATTATCCTATTGGGGAGATAAAACTGTAGCCCGTTGGGGCAAGTTTGTCTCCGCAAACTTGTTTGCTTGTTTTTTGAGGAGGCTCTTTGGTAAAGGCGGACGCTAGAGCTTTTTTGAGTTGCCGAATTAGCTTTTTTGTGGTATTCTCTTCTTATGTTAGGTTCGTGGGAGAGAATAAATGTTTGTTGATATTGAAAATCCTAAGACACCTTTGAAAATTACCAATATTTTGACGGCGTATGACAAAGGCGTGGTTATTAAAGGGGTGCGCCAACCCAAAGAAAAATTAACGCCGGAAGTTTGTTTTGACATCCTTAAATCCACCAACTATCCGCGTTGTATCAGAGATATGCTGACATGCATTGCTAAATTGCCGGAAGAAGAACAAGCCGAGTTTAAAGAAGTGGTCCTTGCCGCGTTTGATCATCGTTTACAACCGACTGATATTCTTCAATTAGGGCAAGAATTAGCTGAAAAATCCGGCTATGGCATAGAGTTTGCGCAAGTTCAAAAAATTAAAGAGGGATTGTTTTTGTCTTCTGATGCGGTGGCTCTGAAATGTTTGATGTGCAAAGAAAGTGAGTTTACAAATGAAGACTTTAGCGCGTATGATAAAGTGATTTTTTTAAGTGATAAAAAAATTCAATTTAAATCGCAATTAAAATCATGCGTGAAGTTTCCGAAAAATATGGAATTTCCAAACTCGCTAGATGTTTCTTTTTATGATGAAAATGGATGGGGCGGGTTGAATTTGTTAGGAGTGCAAAGCATTCGCTGCAAAGAGGGCGCAAAGGTTAATTTGAAAGGTGCAAAAAATTTGCCGGCAAATCTTGATATCTCTTGCTGGGATGAGGTTAATTTAGGCAGTTGTGATTTGAGCGAACAGCCAAATCTTCGCTTCAAAGAAGGTGCTAAGGTGAATCTGGAGTTTGCAAAAAATTTACCGCCTGAGCTTGATTTTTCTTGCTGTGATGATGTTAATTTAAGAGAATGTGATTTGTCTAATCAACCTAATCTTCGTTTTAAAGAAGGGGCATCAGTTGATTTGAGTGGTGCAAAAAATTTTCCGGAAAATATAGATGTTTCTCAATGTTCTGGAGTGAATTTGAGTGAATGTGATTTGAAGGGACAGCCTCATCTTCGTTTTAAGGATGGCGCAAAGGTTAATTTAAGCGGGGCGGGAAATTTACCGCTAAATCTTGATTTTTCTCAATGTGATGAGGTTGATTTAAGAAGATGTGATTTGAGTGGACAGCCTCATCTTTGCTTTAAGGATGGGGCGAAGGTTGATTTGGAGCGAGCTAAAAAGTTACCTCCTAATCTTGATTTTTCTTGTTGTGCAGATATTAGCTTGAGAAGCTCGGATTTGAGCGAACAATCCAATCTTCGTTTTATGGAGGGCGCATCAGTTGATTTGAGTGGTGTGAAAAATTTACCAGCAAACCTAGATTTTTCTCAATGTAATGAGGTATGGTTGTGCGATTGTGATTTGAGTGGACAGCCTAATCCTCGCTTTAAGAATGGTGCAAAGGTTGTTATGCAAAGTGCTTATAATTTCCCCGAAAAAATTGATTTTTCTCTCTGCTCTGAAGTGGTTTTAAACTGTTGTGATTTAAAAGACGTGTCGTATCTTTGCTTTAAAGACGGCGCAAAGGTGGATTTGACGTTTGCCTATAATTTACCGGCAAATCTTGATGTTTCTATGTGCGCTAAAGTGGATTTGGATGAGTGTGATTTGAGCACGGTTAAAGAGTTGGTGTTTAAAAATCGCGAACAGATGGAAAATAGTCATGCCAAACTTCCGGATGATTGGAAAGGAAAACTTGTGTTTACTGATGAGATGCCGCAAAATGATTTGAATTTGGCGATGACGGCGGCTAAAGCCAAAGGCGGACGCTAGAGCTTTTTTGAGTTGCCGAATTAGCTTTTTTGCACTATTCTCTTCTTATGTTAGGCTTATGGGAGAGTGTAAATGATTGTCGGAATTCCTGATTTTAAGTCGGCTATTGCTGTTGAAAATATCTTAACCCCCTATAAAAAGGGGCGCCTCTCTGATGATAAAAAAACGCGTTTGCCTAAAGAAAAAATTACGCCTGATGTTTGTATGGAAATTCTTCAATCCACCAACTACGCCCGAAACATTAAAGATATGCTCCAATGCATTGCCGAACTTCCGGTTTCCGAGCAGGGGTATTTCAAAGAGGTGGTGCTTACGACCTTTTCTAATCGCGAGCAGCCGGAGGCTATTCTTCAATTAGGCCGAGAATTGGCGGAAAAATCCGGCTATACCGAAAGATTGATTAAAGCGCAAGCGCTTAGTGAGGGAAGATATTATCGTTCTGCTCCACAGCCGTGTAAGTCTTATATTTCTTTACAAGGTGATGTCCAAGAGCGAGATTTGACGGCCTATGATGCTTTAATCTGCCTTAATAAATTGGAACTGAACGCTCAAGGGGTGACGCATTTTCCACCTGAAATTGATGCTTCGGATACAAAGTTGCTTATTTTTGATAATTGTGATTTGTCCGGCGTGCAGAGCTTCAAAATGAAAGAGGGGGTGCATGCTTCGTTTAAAGAGGCTTCTCATCTGCCGCATGATTTGGATTTGTCTTTATGTGCAAACGTCAACTTATATGGGGTTGATGTCGGCTCTTTGGATGGGCTGAAGTTTCGGGACGGCGCTACGGTTAGTTTGGATGATGCTTTGAACGTTCCGCATGATTTGGATGTTTCACCGTGTTCCTCCATTACGCTTGATTGGCAGGAATTAGATTGCTTTGATGAACTCAAGTTTCGCGACGGGGCAAAGGTATATTTGCGTCAATGCGGCGATGTGCCGGCGGATTTGGATTTCTCTATGTGTTCGGAAGTGGATTTTGAAGAAGATAATTTGGGCAACGTTCAAAGACTTCGTTTCAAAGACGGGGCAAAGGTCTTGTTTAATCATGTGATATCTTTTCCGAAAGATATGGATGTGGCTAATTGCGATATCTTATATTTTGAGGCGGCTAATTTGAAAGACCTCCCGCAACTTGATTTGAAAGACGGGGTGGAGCTATATTTGAATAATGCCAGAACGCTCTCGCCTTTGTGGGATTATTCTCGCGCGCAGGTGTTTAGCGCTGCTTCTTGTGATTTTTGGGGCTTTGATGAGCTTAAGTTTCGTAAAGATGCAAAAGTTGATTTGTCTTCAGCTTATCATTTGCCGAAAGTTTTGGATGTTTCGGAATGTGCCGAGATGGAGCTGGGCGGATGCGATTTGAGCCGATACGATGAGATGACGTTGGGCGGAAAGGTTACGTTTCATCAAATGTCTAATACCGTTACCAAAATGCCCAAAAAATTAGATTTGTCGCATTGCGTCAGCGTTTGGGTGGAACATAACAGCGCCGATTTTAGTGCAACCAAGCAGATTGTTTTCGCTAATCGTGAACAGCAGAAACGAAACAATATTCCACTTCCAGAGAACTGGAAAGGGGAGGTTATCTTTGCGGATGAACAACCGCAACAACAAAACACAGAACCAAACCTTGGGATGATTATAGCGCGGAAGCAATCTCGGGATCTTTAAAATATCTCACAACCGATTTGGTGATGGCTTCGCCTAACTTCTTTCTATATGACGGTTGGCGCAAAAACTTTTCTTCCGAATAGTTGGACAGATACCCTAACTCTATCAATACCGACGGAATATCCGGCGCTTTTAAGACCGCAAACCCGGCAAACTTGTGCGCATTGCTGACGAGTTTTACTTTTTGTTTCATCTCGGTGACAACATAGCTGGCAAACTTGGATGATTTGTTGCGGCTGTCATTTTGAGATAAAGATATCAGCACATCGTTAATTTCCGGTGAGTTATCCGAGAAGTCCATCCCGTCAATAATATCGGCTTTGTTTTCTCTTTCGGCCAGAGCTTCGGCTTCTTTGTCGGAGGCTTTTTCAGACAACGTATATACCGATAAACCGCGGGCGCTCCGATTTAAGGCACTGTCGGCGTGTATGCTGATGAACAAATCGGCGTGATAGTTGCGGGCAATGGCTACGCGTTTTCTTAACGGAATAAAGATATCCGTTGAACGCGTCATATAAACTTTGAAACCTTTGGCTTGGAGTTGTTTTTGCAGCTCCTTACCCATGGAGAGCGTGATGTTTTTTTCATAAGTGCGGTATGAACGGCCGATGGCTCCGGGGTCTTTCCCGCCGTGGCCGGGGTCTAAAACAACGATTTTTTTGCGCTTGACCGCGCCGTTATAGCTCTTACTGCTGCTGTTTGATTTAGGGGTTGGGTCTGAAAGTCCTTGTGTGCTCAAATCTATCACCAAGCGCCAATTCTTTTGACCGGCTTGCGGCTCTATGGTGAATTTCTTTTTTATGTTCACATTGTTGTTGAGCTCAAACACCAAGCGTTTGCCCGATATTTTGCTCTGATTGCCGATACGAAAATCACTGATTAATTTATTTTTGCCAATTTTGGGTGAACCGGAGATTTGCGTATCTTTTAAGTCTATCACCAGGCGATTGGGCGAATCTAACAAAAAGGCATCATAATCAAAATCTTCGGTGCCGTCCAAAACGATGCGGATGCCGTCGGTTTGTTGGCCGGTGCGCACGTCTTTGATGGTGTTTTTGGCGAAAGCCTCAGTGATGCTTAGCCCCATAAATAAACCTAAGCACAGTGCGGTTTTGGCACTTGCCCAAAATGCTTTTTTGAAGATTGTTTTGATGTCTTGATGTCCTTTTTTCATAAGTTCCAACGTAAAGTGTTCTTTATTTCCTTACAACTTCTTTTAAAAATAACTCACAACTTCTTAATTTTGGTTTAAGATTAACTTATACATTCGGTGTTCTTTATTTTTCTTTTTAAGAGTTTATTTATTTTTTTGTTTTATATACCTATATATGTGTATAGGTTTTTAGTGTATAGGAGTGTCTTTATTATGTCGGTTGGAAAAAAGGTCGGCGTGTTGGCCGACAAAATGCTTAAGTTAACTGGGAAAGCCGTTAAAAAGTTGGAAGATTACGGGGCTAAATCAGCGGAAGAAAATCAAAACGAAAATGCACGCAAACTCGCTGATGTTATGCATAAAATCGGTCAGTCTTTGGATGAAAAACATGATGCTTATATCGCGAGCGTGGAAGAAAATGCCGAAGATTTGGCGGAACGCGGCAAGGAGGCTTTGGCTAAACTGAAAGAAGTTTATAAAGAAATGAAAGCGCGCGCCGACGCTGCTAAGGAAAAAGCCGAAAACGATGCAGAAAAAGATACGGATTTGTCTTCGGCCGATAAGTCAGATGATAAATAAGTTGCTTCTTGCTATTAAAAAAAGGCTTCTTCGTGATGAAGAGGCCTTTTTTCTGGTTAGTGATTTTGACGCATTTTGGCAATGACGCAAATCAAAATAAACCAAAGCATTAAAAAACTTAAACCAAACGCCAAAAAGGCCAAGACGTTTTGCCCCATGTCTTTAAACATAAAGGACAAAAGAAAGGTCCCAATGCAACGTAAGGTCCACATTAGCGTTGGTTTTGCCAATGATGCGGTCTTGTTTTGCAGCTCGTTTAACACTAGGCAGGAAAGAGCTAAAATACTACATCCCCACCCCAACTCTTGGTAATACCAATTGTCTGTTTCTTGTGTCAACAAAGCTATTGCACTAAAGGCGCTGACGCAACTTATTGTATAGGTCAGCCAAAAGGTGAATTTGTTATCCATAGGCGATGTTGTTTATAGGTTTCTTGCTTTTTGATATTCTCGTTGTAATTCCGTTTTCAGAATCATGAAGAGAAACACTACAATAAGTTGTTTGGCTAAGATGTGTTGCCAATCGGGCCATAAAAACATATTAAATTTGGCGGCAGTGGCGGTGACCGTGCTGATGATACCAAACAATAAGACAAACATGATTAGCGCTAGGATGTTAAAACAGAGCATTAGCAGGTGTATGCCTTCTTTTTGCCACGGCAGAGCGTATAAAAATGCCCACGTCATCACAAATATCCACTCTACGGAATACATAACCGCTTCGCAATATTCGGCCCATTCATAGGGGAATATCGCCAGATGCGGATCAAAAAAGATTTGTTGTAATCCGATGAAGAGCCCAAAGTTACGCTTTAATAAACTGAGGCTAAAGACCATTATTAGCGTGCTTATAAGCCCATATTGCGGCGGCGGAAGCGTGCGCTCCTTTAACATACTTTGACCGGCCTTAAAAAAGGCGGCATTTTCTGATGTTCTCCGGTTTGCGTTTTTTTCGGACATATCCGAATATTTAACAAATTCGTCCATACAAATATTTTTTTAATAGGTTAGATAATAATTTTTTTACTGTTTGGGATTATAGGCGCTTTTTTTATTTATGCAACTGCTATTTACGCAATGGCTGTTTTCTCCTCAATGGAGATAGATTTTAGTTTATATTCTTTATTTTATGCTTTACTTTTGGGCGGGCGACATTATTATTCTCTCAACTTGTGGTTTATCTTTTGCGAGGTTTGTGATGAAGAAATTGTTCTCCCTGATGGTGGCTTTGTGGGCTTTTTGTGCGGCGCCGGCCATGGCACAACTCAATGTGACGATTAGCGGCGCGCAACAAGAGCCGATTCCGGTTGCGTTTCCGGATATTCTTTCGGATAATAACGGTATCGGGGCTTTTTTAGGCTTGTCATACGCCGATAAGGTGCGCGATGTCGTGCTCGCTGATTTGGAAAGAAGCGGGCTCTTTCGCATTATTAACCAAAGAAGCTATATTCAGAAGTTTTCTTCATTTGACCAACAGCCGGTCTTTGGAGATTGGCGAGTTTTGAATGCGCAGGTTTTGGTGCAGTCGTTTATTTTGGAAGAAAACGGTGATGACCTTAAATTGCGTTTCAAACTTTGGGATATCGTCAGCCAGAAAGAATTGATGTATGAGGTTTATACTTCGGCTAAATCTAACTGGAGAAGAATGGCGCACTCTATGGCAGACGCTATTTATGAACGCTTGACCGGCGATAAGGGATATTTTAACACGGTTATCGCTTATATCTCAGAAAGCGGACCTTCCAGCCGCAGAGTGAAACGTTTGGCGTTGATGGATCAAGATGGCGACGGACACCAATTTTTGACGAGTGGAGCTAATCTGGTTTTAACCCCTAGGTTCTCGCCGGATATGCAATATATCGCGTATCTTTCGTA
Organism: uncultured Alphaproteobacteria bacterium; assembly: GCA_944392315.1. GTDB lineage: Bacteria > Pseudomonadota > Alphaproteobacteria > RF32 > CAG-239 > CAG-267. The sequence continues at coordinate 56,338 of CALXWH010000020.1, forward strand.
TGTGAACAACAAACCGCGCGTTTATCTTTATAACTTGAGGACGCAACGCACCGAATTGCTCGGCAATTTCCCGGGGATGACGTTTGCGCCGGCGTTTTCGCCTGACAGCAAATATTTGTTGATGAGTTATGCACGTAACGGCGTAACCGATATTTATGAAATGAATTTGGCGACACGCGAGACCAAAAAATTAACCTCGGGGCCGGCGATTGATACCAGTCCGAATTATTCGCCGGACGGTTCTAAAATCGTCTTTAACTCCGACAGAGGCGGTAATCAACAACTCTATATCATGAATCGCGACGGTTCGGACGTGCACCGTATCAGCTTTAGACAAGGCAGCCGCTATGCGACACCGGTTTGGTCGCCGCGCGGAGATTATATCGCCTTTACGCGTATGGAAGGCAATACCTTTAATTTGGGCGTGATGTATCTGGACGGAACGGGCGAGCGGACGTTGGCGACCGGCTTTTATTTGGAGGGGCCGACATGGTCTCCAAACGGACGTGTGTTGATGTTTTATCGGCAAAATCGCGGTACGGCTACGACCGACGGCGCTAAACAGCTCTATTCGGTGGATATTACCGGCACAAACGAGCGCTTGGTTATTACTCCGGGAGATGGCAGCGATCCGGCTTGGTCGCCGTTGCTCTAGAGCTTGTGATGAGCGCGAGCTGAACTTTTTGAGCGGGGTCGGGAGGGGCTCCGCTTTTTTTGTGTGTTTAACTCCGCTTTTGGGGCTCTGTCTTTTTTTGTTTGGTATTGCTTCTTCTTTTTCTATCGGCACTTTTGGAGGGCGTGTCTGTGGCTTTTGTTGGGGATAATGCGGTTTTTTAATGATTTTTAATTTATTTTTCTTAAACTTTATCCAGTGTTGAGGTTAAACAGAGGTGGGTGATGTTGCAGAAAATCATTATCGTTTTGACGGTGTTGGCGGCTCTCTGGGTGAATATGGCGCAGATTAACGCGCAAGAGTTGAGCACGAACCCTTGGCTTGAAGCAAATGATGAAGAGGCGGTGGAGGCGGTGTATCAAAAAGAACAAAAACGCGCCAGACGCTCTTCTTTGCAATATCAACCCGAACAAAGCGTCACGATTGACCGGACGCACGCCTATATCCAGGCGGAAGAAAGCGACGAAGATGAGGGCTTTTTTGACTCGGTTAAAAATTTGATGAGCGATGATGACGACAAAGAGCAGGCGCTTATTCCCAATACACAGGCGAACAGACAGGCTATTGCGCAAAAAAAACAACAACAAATTCAACAACAGCAACAGGCTGATTCTTCTTCTATGTTTGATTTCGGCGGGTTGCAGAATAGTTTGAAATTGCCGCAACTTCCCGATGCGACGGGACTTATTCAAAAGTTTGAAAGAGCCACCGGGGTTAACTTCAAAAGTATGGGTAAATATTTGCAATAGCTTGGTGCGAGGTGTCTTGACAAAGTTTATTCTTTGATTTATGAGGGAAAAAGTTTTGCGACGATTTATGAGAGAAAAAGTTTTGGGAGCTCGGTGGGAGCTTTTTTTGTTTTTTTAGGAGTTTGAAAAGTGACGGACGTGTTGGCACCGGTGGTGATTTTGGTTAAACCGCAGTTGGCGGAAAATATCGGGATGGCGGCGAGAGCTATGAAAAATTGCGCGCTGAAAGAATTGCGTATTGTGCAACCCGAACAATCGCCTACTTCTGATATTGCGTTGCGGGCGTCTTCTAACTCCGAAGAAGTGTTGCTTAATGCCAAAATTTATGCCACAACACAAGAGGCGTTGGCGGATTTGACAATGGTTTATGCCGCAACCGCTCGCCCGCGTCATCAGGTGAAAGAAGTGTTTACCGCAGAATATGCCGCGCAACATTTGCCGCAAGATGCCAAAATCGGTTTTATGTTCGGTTGTGAACGTACGGGGCTTGAAAACGAAGATATTTCTTTGGCCGATGCGATTATTGAGGTGCCGCTTAACCCCGAACATTGTTCGCTCAATCTGGCGCAGGCGGTGCTCGTTATCGGGTATGAATATTATAAAACGACGATATCGCCCGAGGGACGCCGCTTAATTACCAACGGCGGGCAAGTGGCCGACAAAGAAAAATTGTTTAAGTTTATTGAAAGTCTGAATGGGCGGATTAAGCAAAGTCCGCGGCTTAAAGATGAGGAACACACTAAAAGTCTGCTCCGCAACATTAGCAATATTTTTACACGTGCGCAAATTACCGAGCAAGAACTGAACTCGCTTTATGGCATTGTCAATATCTTATGTGATGGAAAATAATTGCGTTCTATCTTGTTGATTAAATGCTTTTTAGGCGCCGAGTTGACGGCGCCTTTGGGGTTCGTCCTTTGTTTTTTTTATCGTATATTAGAAGCGGCGCTCTATTGTTTCACCGATGTTGCCGCATCCAAAATGAGATATTGTTTTGTTTGTTTTTTTCTGATAATTTTTTATTCATGGGTGTTTCCTAGATGATAATGGGGAAAATTATTCTGTGGTATTTTTTGATTGTATCAAATATTTTTTTTTACATGAATAAATTCCTTAGTTTATAAGCTTTATCTGTTTAGGGGGGCGTCTATGGTTTTGAGGGAGACCTCAATGGTGGAAGGGGAGAAGGGGCTATAGATGTATGCAAAGAGGAAAAAGCCAAGAGGCATCAGCATAATCATCACGAAAATGTAAAACATAAGCCAAAGCCAACGATGTGCTGCCCCCTTGGGCGCTTCTTTTGCTTCTGGCGTTGAGGCGGGTGTTTCATCGGTCTTTAGCTGTTTATTTGTTCTTCTTATGCAAAAGAGAGCGATGATTGCGCATAGGGTCGTTAGGCATAAAATCGTATAGATGGGAAGGTAGGCCGTTTCTAAAACTTCAGGCAAGATGTTTAGCGCGTGATTAGAAAGTAAACTCATATAAACATGCCGACCGGATATGTAAGCCGGTAAAAATAAGATGATGACAAGGGTGGTGTAATACAAAACTAATGAGCGATATTTTTTATAGGTCTCTACGGGTATGCTTTGGCGTGCTTTTGCCGCTTTGAAAAGGCTGGTTAGGGTGGTATTGTTTTTATAGGCTGTCCAGTTGACTTTTGGGAACAGAATGACCGCAAAAAACGTAAACAATCCATAATTCAGTGGGTCCGCTCTGGCGATGGTTAGGGCAATGTATGTCAAAAAGAGAATGTAGAGCAGATATATCACGGGATGATTTCTAAGCCAGCTTGCTATCAATATCAGGGATACGACGAGGCAGAACGCTGTCGGAAATATCAGAACCGTGCCGAGGGAAGGATTAGAGCCAAAGGCTGTCATCAGACCAATTAACAGAATTGTCATTATGGGGAAGATGATTCCTGGGTGTTGCTTTATCTTTTCTAACAGTTTTTTGCACATCGTTGTCTCCTTTCGCTTAACAGATATGGACAGCTTAGGATGAAGGGGATTTAGTGTCAACCTTGCAGAGGAGATTCTCCACAAAATCAATCAGTTCTGATGATTAGTCTTTATTTTGTTTGCTCAATAAGGCTAGTTGTTTCTCTAAAGAACTGATGCGTTCTTCATACTCGGCAATCTTCTTTTCATACGGATCTTCGCTCTTTGTATCTATACCATAGGGCATGAAAGCTTTGCTCTTGGACTTCTCTACCGGAAGAGCCGCCGTGCCGATAACAGTGGTGTTTTCTGCCACATCTTTCACAACCGTTGCATTGGCGCCGATTTTGGCATTTTTCCCTATTGTTATCGGGCCTAAAACCAATGCGCCCGCACCGATAATCACATTATCTTCCACGGTCGGGTGGCGTTTGCCCTTTTTCCCACCGTAAGATTTGGTGCCGCCCAACGTCACGCCGTGATACATTGTGACATTATCCCCGATGATGGAAGTTTCGCCTATCACGACTCCCATGCCGTGGTCAATGAAAAAGTTTTTGCCAATCTTTGCGCCCGGGTGAATCTCAACGCCGGTCAGCCAGCGCCCAAACTGCGAAATCAAACGTGCCGATAAGCGCCAGTTGCGCTCCCACAAATAGTGCGAAAGCCGATAAAACAAGATGCCGTGGTAGCCTGATGAGCATAAAAATGCTTCTAACCGGCCGCTTGTTGCCGGATCTTTGCTCGTTATCGTATCTAGGTCTTGAAGAATCTGCTTGAAATTTGATTTCATTTTTGATATAACTCCTCCTTGTGTTAATACCTAATTAAGAATCTTTAGGTTAATATAACGGATATATGAGTTAAATCAAGAGAAAATAAAGAGTATATCACATGGTTGAAGTTATCATTAACGGGCACGCCGGCAGATTAGAAGGACGTTATCATCAAGCGAAGCGTCCGGACGCTCCGGTGGCTCTTATTTTACATCCCCATCCGCAATATGGCGGAACTATGAACAATAAAGTCGCTTATGCCCTCTTTACGTGTTTTAAGGATTTGGGGTTTTCGGTGTTGAGATTTAATTTTAGAGGTGTGGGGCGCTCGCAGGGCGTGTTTGAAGACGGTCCGGGCGAACTTTCGGATGCGACTATCGCTCTTGATTGGCTGCAGGCGCAAAACCCCGATGCCAGACAGTGTTGGATTGCCGGTTATTCTTTTGGCGCGTGGATTGGGTTGCAACTCTTAATGCGTCGTCCGGATATCAATAATTTTATTGCTGTTTCTCCGCCGGCTAATGAAAAAGATTTCGGCTTTTTGGCACCGTGCCCGACTTCCGGATTGATTGTGCAGGGCGGTATGGATGAAATCGGTAACCCGAAAATGGTGGAAGAACTGGCTTATCGCTTGAATAATCAACGTCATGTTGATGTTGATTTTGCTATGATTGAAGACGGCGACCATATGTATAACGGCCATTTGGTGGATTTGTATAAAGTGGTGGGTAATTATGTGATTTCCGCCCTTTCTAAAAAGGCGCCGGCTAAAAAGAGACGCGGACGCCGCAAAAAATCTGAAATCGCTGAGCAGATGTTGTTGGAAGGAAAATCTTCGGAGGATACCGAGGACGATTATACCGATGACGAGGAATATGACGATGAGGATTATAACGACGACGATATGAACGATGATTTTGATGACGAGGATGATGAAAAATAAGTTCTCCTCGGAGTTAAAATGAGGGCGCTTGCCTGGGGGATGGTTTATTTATCTTTAGCTATTGGTGGGCGTTTGCGTTCTGAGTGTTAAAGTTTTGTTTATCAGACATAAAAAAAACAGGTGTCACCGTGGGGGGGACATCTGTTTTTTGTTGGGGTATTCGGTTTATTTTCCGCGGATGACGAGCTTTATCAGTTTGGCTATAATAAACCAAAGAACGATTACTAATAGAAGCCATTTGAAATTATCGGCGTTGATGCCGAAACTAATGACGTTGGGGATAACAATTGAGCTAAATCCTAAGGCCCAAAAAATAGCGATAATGATGGCGAAGATCACCAGGCCATCTTCAAAACGCAGTTTTCTCATAAGCTTATTTTTTTATGAAACGCTGCGGCACGAGCAGGGGTTCTGGTTATAATAATTTACATATTGCTCACTTATTGTGGACAAAAATAGCACATTTTCGTGATTGATGCAAGAATTTTTTTTTAACTCAGTTGCGTTGACACGTTTTTTTGACAAATAATGCTTGCATTTTTCTTTTTTTGTGGTATCAAGGCTTCTGTTAAAAAATTATTTTGTCTATTATGAGGCGGCTTTCTTATAGCTTAGGGCAAGGTAAATTTTAACATTGAGAAAAGTTTTTTTTATTGTTTCATTTCTAATCCCTAAAAATTATGGAAATAGAAAGATTTCTTTTTGACACGCCCAAAACGTGTTTTAATTCGGTAACCGGTAAACTTATCGCTCACGATGTGGTGGGTATGTCTTTGTTTGCTAATCAGGCTTGCTATTGTTTGCTTGATGATGAAAAGGATGTGCTGTTTGACGCTAAAGGCCAAAAGGTGGCTGAAGATCTTAATCTCTTGGATGTGGTGGGGAACTTCTATCTTATCAAAAACGAAGATGATACGCAATCACTCATCACTTTTGACGGACGCGTCTTGTTTGATCAGGTGAAAGATGTGGTGTTTTCTCCTATCGGATGGTTTATGGTGGTCAGTCAAGACGGCTCAAAGGCTCTTTATCGCTCAGACTTGTCGTTGGCGGCTAAAGATTTTATTCAGGCAAGCGTTATGAACGACGGCGTATACTTCTTTGTTGAGCATGATCCCCAAAATTGGACTTGCTATTTGAACGACGGAACGGTCTTTGCTCAAAATGTGAAGGAATTTCAGTTCTTCTCGCCGACGTTTTATATCCTTACTTTTCAGGATAAAACCGTTGTCTATGATGATGAAAAACATACGCAATTTGTCTGCGAGGCCAGTTTGCCGCAGTTGATGTTTGGCAAAAAATTTAAAGCGGTTTCAAGGGGGAATATGCAACTCTATCGCTCGGATGGAACGCTCCTCTTGTTTGGTCATAAAGATTATCTCAGCTTTGACAACGGTATGATTATGGCTAGGCGCGATGATAATTCTTTGTTGCTCTATGATGATGAGCTTAACGTGCTTGTTGATGATATTACCGATTTTGAAGGCGGACTTGAAAATGAATTGCTGAAAGTAACGTCTAACGGATGTGATTATCTGTTCAATAACGCCGGAAAGCTCTTCCGTAAGGCCGACCGTATCAAACTTTGCGGGCAGTGTTGCTTCTTGATGATTGAAAAAGGACAGGAAGCCGGCGCTTTTTGCGGTTGCGACGGGGAAGTTTTGGCACAGGATGTGCTGGATGCCGTTGTGTTTGGCAATGGCTGGATATTGCTGGAAAAAGCACCTGGTTATGGCGGTTCAGAAACCTATATGGAGCTTAGAACCGATGAAGGGGCTCTTGTGGCTTCTTCTCCGTTGGGGATTGAATATTTGGATGGTTACAGAGCTTGGATTATTCAAACGAGCAAAGACAAATGTTCATTGTTCCATGCCGAATTGGGGGCGTTGGTTAAAAATGCTGATGAAATTGTTGCCGTGGGGGCTTTTGTTATCGTTAAAAAGAAAACGAGCATTGATATTTTTTCTTTGCGCGAATTGAACGAGCCGAGACCTAAAGGTGTTCAACCCGATAAACCCGAAATGAAACCCGTTTGGCACGGTTCGGTGGAAGAGTTGGCTCATAATGTCAGCTTTTGCAGCGGTGACTGTATTGGCAATACGGGGGATTTTTTGGATATTTTTCAAGATGAAAAAATGCATATTCACCTCGGTATCGGCATTATGACAAAAAGTGCTGCGGATGATGATGACGACGATGAATAACGACTTTATTGTCAGAGCATTGGTTAGAAAGGCTTAAAATTAGGCTTTGCTCTTAATAAAAACACTCTTTCTCCTATGAGAAAGAGTGCTTTTTTTTTGTCAAAAATCTGCTTGAAAAATTGTTTTTTCATGATATAGTGACGCGCGTTAAGTGAATTATTCTGGCTACTATGATTCTTATTTTTTTGAATTAAGACCGATGAATGTTGCACTTACGGCGTGAGTTTTTATTTATTTTTCTAATCTTAAAAATTTTTTCAAGATGAAAACAATTTTTGATGTGGTTTGTGACGGCGCAAGCTGTTACATTCCGGCGTGGGACCCGTTTGGGTTTTTTAGATGTCAGATGGTGCCGTTTCATGGCTATTGTCACGGCAGAGATTTTCTTGCTTATGGCGCAGGCGGTAAAGTCTTGGGACAGAACTTGTGGCTTATTGCTTGTTATAGAGAGGTGTTTTGCGTGACTAATGATAACGCGACTTATTCTCTCTATCGCACGGACGGTACGGCTTTGGGCGAAAATGTTGATACTTTTCGTTTGTATGAGGCCAAAATGGTTGCGCTCTTTTCTGCTAAAAAGGGCGTGTTGATGCGTTATGACGGGGCTCTTATTCATCAAGGAGCTAAAATGTATGAAGTGGCTGAGGACGGAAAAAGCTTTTTTGCGCTTGATGGCGATGGCTCGTGGAAACTTTATACCGTGGACGGAAAACTGGTTGCCGAGAATATCCAAACGTTTTTGATGAAGTCTTCGGACTTTTATATGTTGCGTTTTCTGGACGGTTCGGCCTTTGTGTATGATGCCAAAAACAATTCTAAGTTTCCGGTTCCTGTTAAAGCCGAAATTAGCTTGCTTGATTATCAGATGTTTGAACTCAAACAAAACGGAAAGGCCGCTTTGTATCGGGCTGACGGAACTAAATTGTTGGATGGTGCGCGGGTTTACGGCGTGTTGTCAAATGGGTTGGTCTGGGAAAACCAGTATATGAAAAATGATTGTTTGTATGGGGCTAACCTTAAACCTGTCTTAAAGCATCTTAATCTGGCTTGTGCGGATGGATGTGGCAACTTGTTCCGCGGTGATAAAGACTATGTCTTTGATAATAACGGACGGCTCGTCGCAACGTATCCTTATAATACTACGCTTCCTGTCGGGAGTGGATATTATTTGGCTTGGGACGGGAAAAAAGATGTGGTGGTTTTGCACAGACCGGATACTTCGGTGGTTAGATCTAATCTTGTGGGGGCTATTGTTTATCCGAATGATTGGAAAGTCGTTTTTAGCTCTCAAACCGAAAAATCTTCCAAGTATCCGTTGCCGCTTTGCAGTTTGCTTGATGACAAGGACAATCTGATTGTGGATCAAGCTGAGGTTTTGGCGTATCTCTATTACTTTGGCGCGTATGTTTATGCCAAGGGAGGAAAGTACTCTTTGGTGAACGCTAAGGGAAAAGTTGTGGTTAAAGATGCGGACTGTATTGCTGTTTTTGGTGATGTCTACGTGGTGGAACGCCGAGGGCAGGTGATGGAAGTTCGGTTTTTGGCGGATATTGATGCGTAAAATCGGTCTTTTAATTTTTTTTAGCACTCTTTCTTTTCGGGAAAGGGTGCTTTTTTTGTCAAATTTTGGTGTTGACAGGGGCAATCTCGGGTGTTATGCTTAGGGTGTTTTATGAGTTATTGGGTCTACTATGATTTTTATTTTTGTGGAATGCAGACTATGACTCGTTTGAGTGTGAATTTTTATCTGATTACTAACTCTTAATCTTTTTTTTATATGGAAGTTCAAAATTTTGTTTTTAACACGCCGAAGACGTGTTTTAACGCTTTGACCGGGCAGAAAATTGCTGATGACGTGATTGAATTGTTTTTGTTTCGTAATCAATGGGTGTATACCTTGTCTGTCAACGATGGGGCTGTCCTTTGGGACGAAAAGAAACATAAAATTGTAGAAAGCAATCATGTGATTATGGCTTTCTCTCGGTTCTATCTGCTGGAAAATGATGACAACACGCAATCGCTTTATGATGTCTCCGGTAAGGTCTTGTTTGACAAAGTTCAAGAGGTACTCTTGTTTCCGTGCGGGTGGTTTGTGGTTTGTCAAAATGGTGAAAAAGCTCTTTATCGTGATGACGCTTCTTTTGTGCTGAAAGGTTTTCTTCAGGTTACATTGATCCAAACCGGCGTTTTTGTTTTGGCGGAATATGAACCCGATGACTGGACGGTTTATCGTCGGGATGGTTCTATGGTGGCTGAACACGTGAAAGATTTTCAGTTTTTGAGTGAGACGTTTTATAGTTTGACGTTTGAGGATAAAATTGTTATCTATGACGATAAGGCGCAGACACAAATTGTTTCTCCGGGGAAATTCCCTCGGTTGCTGTTTGGTAATAGGTTTGTTGCCGTGGTGGACGGATGGGTGACGCTCTTTCGGGCTAATGGTAAAAAAATGACGGCTTGTCATAAGGATTATTTTTCGTTTGATAACGGATTGTTTCTGGTTAAACGTAATGATGATACCGTTGAGCTCTGTAATGCAAAATGTCGGGTGCTGCATAAGTTCGTGCATGCTGTCGGTAGCGCCGGTTATCAGAATTTCTTGATCGTGACCGCTGAGGGACGTGACTATTTGTATGATAACAAAGGAAAGCTCATATATCAGGCGGATAATTTGGAAGTATGCGGCGGTGGTTTCTTTTTGGAAAAGAAGAAAAATCAAAAAAGCGGTACACTTCTCAAGTATGATTTGAGTGTTGTGGCGGAAGATGTTTTGGAGGCGGAAGTTTTCCATAACGGTTGGATGATGCTTGAAAGAGCAGAGATGGAAACTGAAAATTTTGTCTTTGAACTGTGTCATCCTGATGCGCGACGCGTGGCGGTATCCGGCTTTGCATTTGAATATGACGAAAAATTCAAAGTTTGGGTGCGGCAGAATAAAAAAGGAAAATTTTCTTTGTGGCATGAGGTGCATGGTTGTGTTGTGCGTGATGCCGATCGGATTATTTTGACCGATGCTCTGGCACTTAGCCGACGCGGTAATATTTGCAGCATCTATTCGCTCACCAAAATCAACGTGATTGATTCGGATGAGAAAAAAGTTAATCTGGATTTTATGTTACCGATTTGGAGCGGCTCTGGACGAGATTTGCTTAAAACCGTGGCTCTTTGCGGTGGGGATTGTTTGGGAAATGAAGAGGACTTTTTTGCCTTGCTCAGTCGGCCTGACAGCCTTGATCCTTGCTTTGATGTCATACGCAAACTCTTAAATGATGATGTGGATGATAAATGATTTTTAGCTTATCTCTGGTTTGCATTAAAAAAACACCCTTTCTCTTTTAGAGAGGGTGTTTTTTTTGTATCTTATTTCCTTGTTTTCTCTTTTTTCTAACGGCGGGATTTGAGTTTTTGTATCAAATTCAAAACAGGTTCTTCTATCCAGGCTTTGTAGACGATGTAAACCGCCAAAAACAGGATGGAATATCCTAAAATCACCAACAATACCAGAAGCAGCGTCAGAAAAATGAATAGTCCGCCCAGCAAAAATAAACCCATTACCAAACAGCCAAGGGTGTTTTCTTTTTGCATTTTTTTGATTTGCGCTTCAATGTCTTTATTATCATCAGGGTCGGGGTAGATGTATTCTATTTCCATGGGTGCTCCTTTTGTTTTTTAAGTTACTTCTATCTATGTAGGGCGTGGCTTGTGCAAAATCAAGTTTGAGCCTATATTACTTTTTCCAATTCGGTATAATAATTTGGCGTGGGTGTCTTTTCGCTTCTTAATTCGCTTAATATCATATAGGGCATATTCAGATTATGAAATCGGCCGGTGCCCAATTTATTTTCCGGATGCGCGGTGCCACCGTGAAAATCGGAACCTCCGGACGCCAATAACCCCAAATCGCTAATGATGTCTAAATAGATTTGACGATTGGCTCTCGGTTGCGCCGAGTGAAAAACTTCAACCCCGTTTAAGCCATAACCCTTTAACTCTTTGATGGTATTGTATAAATCATCGGGCTTTAACTTTGTATGTACCGGATGGGCCAAAATCGCTTTTGCTCCGTTATCGCGGATGAACGCGATAATCTCTTGCGCCGGCTTGGGCGTGTTTTCTACATATGCTACACCGCCTTTGGCAAAAATCACTTTATAGGCTTCTTGCGCGTTTTGGATGTAACCTTTTTTCAATAACACATCCGTAAAGTGCGGACGGCGAATTTGAGTGCGCAAATTGCCGTGTTCGTCTTTGGCGACTTCATCAAACTCTATATCAATACCGATGTTTTGGAGGAGCTCTATCCTTTTATGCGCCATTTGCAAACGGCGGTCTACTTCGGCTTGTTGATAGGCTTCAAACGCACTTAAATTTTTCTTGGGGATATCTAGCGCCAATATTTCCATCTCTACGTGTGGATAATAAACCGATAATTCGGCACCGTTCACGATTTCTATTTTGCTTTGTGTTCGGCGTGCGGTTTCGTGCAGTTCTTTTAAGCCGGACACCGCGTCGTGGTCGGTTAGCGCTAAGGCTTCTAAATTTAATTCTTCGGCCGCGTGCAATAATTCGCTGGGGGATAAAAAGCCGTCGGAGGCGTTGGAGTGCGTGTGTAAATCTATCATGCTTCTTTATTCTTTCGGTCTTCTTTATTCTTTCGGTTTTGTTTTTTCATAAGCTAAGCGAGCGCTCTTTATTCTTTTGAGCGCTGAACCACAATGAGCGATTGCCTTTGGCTTAAAATTGCAGCGTTAGGATGTTTGTAAAAATGCTGGCATTGGTGCCGCTGGAGCTGCCGGAAGTTCCCGAAGCCTGGCAGGCACTTAAAGCGATGATGAGCATCAAAATGGCAAGACAGCGCATTGTCGTTCCTTCTTTTTTATCGGTTATTTTCTGATGAGTGTAATTTAGGGGGTAAATGTAAAAAAATATTTAACTTTTTTGAGTTATTAGTATCTTTTGGTAGATATTTAGTTTTAGGACGTGACGATGAAGTTAAAATTTTTAAGTTTGCTTATTTTTTTGTTGGCGTTGACGAGCGGACAGGCGCGCGCCGGTGTGATTGAAGATTATTTCAGCGATTTGAAGCAGGATGTGATTAAAACTTATGACGAGGGGTCGTGGAATTTGATGATCCCTTTACGAGTGTGGCATAACCGCTTGACTTATGATCAGGAGCATATTGATAAATATAACGAAGAACCTTGGGGGGTGGGCTTTGGCTTAACACGCTATGAGGGCGAAAATTGGCATGGGCTGTATGCGATTGCGTTTAAGGACTCTAATGATTATATGCAGACGATGTTTGGATATGCGTATCTTATCAATAAGGCGATTGACGAAGAGAAAGATTGGCATTGGGGATATGGCTATACTTTAGGGGTTACGCAACGGCATGAATATTCGTATATTCCTATTCCGCTGCCGTTGCCGATTGCCGCACTTACTTATAAAAATGTTTCTCTTAACGCGACGTATGTGCCGGGGGTGAAAAACGACGGTAATGTGCTCTTTTCATGGTTGAGAGTGGATTTTTAGTTCATGGCTTAATTTAAGCATTTGCTTTATCTGGTTATTTTTAAAAGAAAAACAGCCTTTGTGAATAAGGCTGCTTTTTTTATGGGGTTTATTTTCTTAATAGAGATTATTCATCCCACGGGAAAACGAGCCATGCATCGCCGGGGAGGGTGACTGCCGTTAAATCCGGATTTTCATTACAGCACTCTTTGGTGATTAACGTGCATTGTCTTGACTGCGGAAAACGCTTTCTTAAATAACGTACGGTTTCACCGCTATCGGCCAAATCATCTATGAAATACACGTCATCGCCGTCAAACAGGCGGTCGGTGGAGATATCTTTGGTTTCTCCACGCTTGTTTTCGCTATCGTATGATATCAATTTCATGACGCGGATGTCGCGGATGTTTAATTTGTAGGCAATCAGTTGTGCCGGTACCAATCCGCCGCGCGATACCGCTACCAAGGTCATTTGGCTGATGTCGGCGCAATCGGCAGAGATTTTTTCGGCAATCATGTTGCTCCAGTTTTGAATTTCTTCCCAAGTGATGTAATGTTTGTTCATTCTTTATCCTTTTGTTTTATACATAAAGGGGAGAATACTTTTTTAGCGTATTTTCCCCGTATTGTCTTTTTTTGTTTTATGATGCTTTGGCCGTTGGTTCTGCTTTGAGCGCGGTATCGCTTGGTTTAGAAACAATACCGTCGGCTAATTTCGGTTCAAACCAAGTGGATTTCGGCGGCATCAACATCTTTTTATCGGCAACCGCGATTAACTCATCTACCGAGGTTGGGTAAACCATAAAGCCCACACTGTACGGACGGGCGTTGACGAGCTTTTCTATCTCTTCGGCACCGCGGATACCCCCAACGAACTCTATCCGCTCATCGTTGCGCAGGTCGGTGATGTTCAAGATTTTATCTAAAACTTTGGCACTGAGCACGCTGACATCTAATTGCGAAACCGGATCATCTCCCAGAGGAGCCCCTTTATAGGTCATCTCATACCATTGGTTATTTAAGTACATCATAAATTGACCTTTTTTCGTCGGTTTACGGCGTGTATCCGGTACTACCGAAAATTCGGAACTCAAGGCACGCATAAATTCATGCGGGTTCAGGCCGTTTAAGTCATGTACGAAACGGTTATAATCCCAAATTTTCATCTCATCGGCAAAAAAGGCTACCGCCAAGAAACGGGCGGTTTCGGATGTGCCGTCTTCGGCAGCCAAGCGAGAGGCGGCGGCAGAACGGTGATGGCCGTCGGCAATGTATGCTTCATCTTGCGCGCTGAAGGCTTCGGTTATCAATTTTATTTCCGCATCGTTGTCTACTATCCACAAACTGTGGCGGACGTTGTTATCGCCGATAACGCTGATGTAGGGGGCGCTATTGAGCGTGATTTGTTGCAGAAGATGTTTTATCTCAGGAATTTCTTTATTGATGAGCAGAGCTGGGCCGGTTTGTGCGCCAACGGTGCGAATCTGTCTCACACGGTCGTTTTCTTTGGCAATACGCGTCAGCTCGTGGCGTTTGATGCGCCCTTCATCATAGGCTTTGACCGAGGCCGCAACCGCCAGACCGGTTTGAATATGCTCGCCCATAACCATTTGATATACGTAATAGCAGGGTTTGTTTAATTCTTGCAAAACGCCTTCTTGCATCAATTTTTGAAAATTAGCGGCGGCTCGCTCATAGACGCAATCTTCATAAGGGGACATCTCGCCGGGGAAATCTATTTCTGCTTTGGAAATATGCAAAAAACTGTAGGGGTTGCCCAATGCTTTGACTTTGGCCTCGGATGATGACAAGACATCATACGGCGGGGCGGCGACTTGGCCGGCATAAAACGGTGTTGGAATTATTCCCTTAAACGGGGCGTATATCTCATTTTCTTCGGTCATTTTTTTATCCTCTTTTCTGAGCGCGACAGGCGCTAAAACGTTCAAACCTTAGTCTTTCTTTTGGGGATTGTCTAATGAAATACGCATTTTTTACACTTTTTTCTGTAAACAAAAAAAAGGTATCTTTCTTATTTGTTGGTTTATTTATTGGGGGCAAACTGTTGATTAAAACAAAAAAAATCTCCGATGGTGGCATCGGAGATTTTAACTGGTGCACTCGGCGGGGTTCGAACTCACAACCTTCTGATCCGTAGTCAGATGCTCTATCCAGTTGAGCTACGAGTGCGTGACTAGGAGTGTTAATAACGCAAAGTTTTTTGATTGTAAAGAGTTTTTTTTAAAAGTTTTGATTTTTTTTGTTAAACACTTCTAATCACGCAAAAAAAAATTCTCTTCTTTGCGCCAATCGGTTGCTTGAACAGCGTCATTGTTGCAAATTTTCTCTTCGTATTAAAAATAAAACGAGGCGGCTAATATTATGGGTATAAGGCTTAAATAGAGGTTGCGCATCGTGAAGCGGGAGCGTATATTTATGCGAATATTGGAACTTTTTTTTAGATTTTAGGGTTATAAGGGTACGTGGATGATTAAGTTTTTGGTTAATCTTATCAGTTTCGGTTTGTTGATGGCGGTGCTGCTTTTTGCCGGTATTTTCATTTGGTTTAAAACCTCGGGATTTGATATTCCGGATTATTCCAAACTCGCCACCTACGAACCGCCGGTGACTACTCGTCTTTATGCCGGCGATGGACAGGTATTGATGGAATATGCTGCCGAAAAACGTATCTTTGTGCCGGAAGATAAAATTCCCGAACGCGTTAAACAGGCTTTTATTGCCGCGGAAGATAAACACTTTTATTCTCATCCCGGTATTGATGTTATCGGTATTGTGCGCGCGGTCTTTACCAACGTGGTTAATTATGCCAAAGGCAGGCGTTTGGTCGGCGCGTCTACCATTACTCAACAGGTGGCGAAAAACTTTTTGCTTTCTTCCGAACGCTCGCTTATTCGTAAAATCAAAGAGGCTATTTTGGCGTATCGTATCAGCAAGGCTTTTTCTAAAGAGCATGTGTTGGAGCTCTATCTTAATGAAATTTATCTGGGGAATCGGGCTTATGGGGTTGCCGCTGCCGCGTTGAACTATTTTAATAAATCGCTTTCGGAATTGACGCTTGAAGAAACCGCTTATTTGGCGGCGTTGCCTAAGGGGCCGAATAACTATAACCCCAAAAAGCATTATGATACGGCTGTGGCGCGTCGCAACTGGGTTATCGGGCGGATGCTTGAAGACGGCTATGTTACCGAAGAAGAAGCTAAAGAAGCTCAGGCTAAACCGCTGGTGACGGTGGATAAAAAATTCGGTTATCTTAAAGACAGTGAATATTTCAGCGATGAGGTCAGACGCGTGATTTCTAAAAGTTTGGGCGAAGAGGCTGTGTTTGAAGGCGGACTTATGGTGCGCACCACGCTTGATCCGAAACTTCAGGAATTGGCGACAAAAGTCTTTCGTAAAGGTTTGATAAATTATGACAGACGTCACGGCTTTAGAGGTGCTACGGCACAAATTGATTTGAACGGCAATTATCAAGAGGAATTGAAAAAAGTTGCTTTGCCGAAAGGGGCGGAAAAATCTTGGAAAAAAACCGTGGTGCTGACAGTTTCACCGCAACAGGCCAGAGTTGAAAACGAAGAAGGTAAGCAGGGCATTATCACGCTTAAGAGCTTGGCGTGGGCGCGCAAAACCCTCAAAAATCAATATGTCAGCGCGGCGCCGACTAAGGTTTCTGACGTGCTCAAAGCCGGTGATGTCGTTTATACCGAAGAGGTTAAAGACGGCGTGTTTGAACTGAGGCAAGTGCCAAATGTTGAAGGCGCTATGGTGGTGATGGATCCGCATAACGGTAAAGTGTTGGCGATGGTGGGCGGATTTTCGTTCCAAAAATCGCAATTTAACCGCGCGACACAGGCTTATCGCCAGACCGGTTCTACCTTTAAACCGGTGGTGTATGCGGCGGCGTTGGAACTGGGCTATTCTCCGACAGACCTTATTCTTGACGCTCCGTTTGTGCTTGACCAAGGGCCGGGGTTGCCGCTTTGGAAGCCTTCTAACTATTCGGCAGGGTTCTCCGGCTTGACAACGCTACGGCAGGGAATTGAAAAGTCTAAAAACCTGATGACCGTGCGTTTGGCGCAAGATGTCGGTATGGATAAAGTGGCGGCTATGGCTAAACGTCTCGGGGTGGATGATAATTTGCCGCAGTTGCTCTCTATGTCTTTGGGGGCGGATGATACGCGTTTGGTTGATATGGTGACGGCTTATGCGGTCTTTGTTAACGGGGGCAAAAAAGTTACGCCGTATTTGATTGAGCAAATTCAAGACCGCTATGGCAAGAGTTTGTATAAAAATAACGATAACCACTGTATCGGTTGTAAAGTGGCGCATTTTGACCCTAATGATCCGGTGCCGGAAATTGCTGACGACAGAGAGCAGGTGTTAGATGAATTAACAGCTTATCAGATGGTGTCTATTTTGCAGGGTGTGGTTCAGCGCGGTACGGGCGCAAGACTTTCTCAACTGGGTAAAACTTTGGCCGGAAAAACCGGTACGACTAATGATACTAAAGATGCTTGGTTTATCGGCTTTTCTCCGGATTTGGTGGCCGGTGTCTATATCGGCTTTGATGATCCGCGCACTCTCGGTCGGGTGGAAACCGGTGCGGCGGCGGCGTTGCCTATCTTTTATGACTTTATGAAAGAGGCACTCAAGGATAAGCCGAATTTGGAATTTCGTGTGCCGAAAGGTATTCGCTTTGTGCGCATTAACCCGAAAACCGGCAAACCGGCGACGCTGGATGACAAGGTTGTGATTACTGAAGCGCTCAAGCCTGATTTTGATTACAACAACACGCAACGTGTTATCGGGGACGGCGGCAAGTCCATGCTGGAAGATAAGAGTGAAGAAGAGTTTGGGCTCGGCTCCGAATACTAATGGGGGCGTGCTAAAACAGTGTCATGTCGCAGATTTTGAAACTTATGTACTCATTTTGTACACCGCGTTTCAAAATCTGCTTCCAGCACGCTATTTTATCCCACCCATTGCAAAAACAGGAAACGTTTTGGTTTCCTGTTTTTCTGTTTTAAATGGGGGGCGTGCTAAAGGCAACTTGTTGCCGCGGACTTTTAGTCGTACCGGTAAGTGGACGATGGGTTTGGGGCGTGTACACCGCGCTTCAAAATCTGCTATGAGCACCGCCCTTTATCCCACCCATTGCAAAAACAGGAGCGGAAGCATAACGATCCTGTTTTTCTGTTTGGCAACTTGTTGGTGCACTTGTGCACGCTTACTTTAGTCCTTTATGGGGGCAAGGTTGGTGCGAAACCGCGGGCTTCTTATTTTGTTGCGGTGGGGGCGTGCTTGTTGCCGCGGACTTAGTTCTTTAAGGGGCGAAGTTTTGGACGCAACGCTCGGGCTTCTTATTTTGTTGCGGTGGGGGCTTGCACCCGTTTAACTTAGTCCTTTATGTGGCAAGGTTGGTGCGAAACCGCGGGATTATACCTCTTTGCCGAGCTTTTTTATCTTCCTTGGCAAAGGGGGAAAATGGTGGCGGTGTGTGATTAAAAGTCGCAAAGTTCTCCTTTGTTGCTGAGCCTTTTCTTTTTCTATCCAAAGGGATGAGATGGAGATTGGGTGTTTAAATACCGATAGTTCTTAGAGGCGCTGAAGCAGCTGCCCTTCGGGGCGTTGAAAACATCGTTTTCAACGGTGGATGAATGATTGATGAAAGCCGTTTGGAGAGGAATTTTAATCCGATTGTCTTATTGGTGAGATGAAACTGTTGTCCTTCGGGGCAAGTTTGCCCTCGCAAACTTGTTTGCTTGTTTTTTGAGGAGGCTCTTTGGTAAAGGTGGCGGTAGAGCTTTTTTAAGTTGCGCAATTTCCTTTTTTGTGCTATTCTCTTTTTATGTTAGGTTCGTGGGCGAGAATAAATGTTTGTAGATATTGAAAATCCTAAATCTCCATTGAAAGTTGCTAATATTTTGACGGCGTATGATAAAGGCGTGGTTGTTAAAGGTGTGCGCCAATCTCCCAAAAAACTGACGCCGGAAGTTTGTTTGGATATTCTTAAATCTACAAACTATCCGCGGTGTATTAGGGATATCCTTCAACTTATTGCTAAATTGCCGGATGAGGAACAAGCCCAATTCAAAGATGTGGTGCTAGCGACTTTTGATAACCGTGAACAGCCGGAGCCTATTTTTCAATTAGGGCAAGAAATAGCTGAAAAATCCGGCTATGGAATAGAATTTGCGCAAGCTCAAAAATTTAAAGAAGGATTGTTTTTGTCTTCTGATGTGGTGGCTCTGAAAGGTCTGGTATGCGAGGAAAGTGAGTTTACAAATGAAGACTTTAGCGCGTATGATAAAGTGATTTTTTTGAGTGATAAAAAAATTCAATTTGGCGCATATGTGAAGTTTCCCAAAAATATGGAAATTCCTAACTCGTCAGAAGTTTCTTTTTTTGAACAGAAAGAATGGACAACTTCAAGATGTAATTTTGAAGGTGTGCAAAGTATTCGCTTTAAAGACGGGGCAAAGGTTAATTTGAAAGGTGCAAAAAATTTACCTCCTAATCTTGATATTTCAATGTGTGATGAGGTGGATTTATCGCAATGTAATTTGAGAGAACAACCAAATCTTCGTTTTAAAGACGGTGCTAAGGTTAATTTGAGTTATGCGGAAAATTTACCGCCAAATATAGATTTTTCTCAATGTTTAGAGGTTGATTTAAGTCAGTGCGATTTGAGCGAACAGCCTAATCTTTGCTTTAAAGAAGGAGCCAAGGTTTATTTGATTGGGGCGAAAAATTTACCGGCCAATTTGGATTTTTCTTGCTGCGATGAAGTTGATTTAACTTGGTGTGATTTGAGTGAACAGCCTAATCTTTGCTTTAAAGAAGGTGCCAAGGTTTATTTGGATGGGGCGAAAAATTTACCGACAAATTTGGATTTTTCTTGCTGTGATGAGGTGGATTTGCAAGGTTGTGATTTAAGTGGACAGCCTAATCTTCGTTTTAAAGACGGCGCAAAGATTGACTTGTGCGATGCTTATTATTTACCGGAAAATCTTGATTTTTCTCAATGTTCCGAAGTTAATTTAAGTTACTGTGATTTGAGTGAACAGCCTAATCTTCGTTTTAAATATGGGGCAAAGATTGACTTGCGCCATGCTTATCATTTACCGGCAAATTTGGATTTTTCTTGCTGCGATGAAGTTTATTTAACTTGGTGTGATTTGAGTGAACAGCCTAATCTTCGTTTTAAAGATGGGGCAAAGGTTTATTTGACCGGAACTGAAAATTTACCTCCTAATCTTGATGTTTCTTGTTGTGATGAGGTTGATTTAGATTTGTGTGATTTGAGTGCGGTTAAAAAGTTGATTTTCAAAAATCGTCAGCAGATGAAAAAAAGTCATGCCATACTTCCTGATAGGTGGAAAGGGAAACTCGTCTTTGCCGATGAACAACCAGAACCTCCTTCTTTAGGTTTGGCAATGTCCGCAAAAGCTAAAGGCGGGCGGTAGAGCTTTTTTAAGTTGCACAAGTCCGTTCTTTGTTTTTTTGGGGCGGTTATTTCTCTATTTGATTTAGCGGGCTAAAATGTTGCGGGTGAGCCATACGGCGGCGAATATCGCACTGACGCCAAACAAAACCGAGCTTGTCATATACACAAAGCATTTGCCGAATTCCGCTTTGTTGATTAAGCTGACACTCTCTAAGCCAAAGGTGGAAAAGGTTGTAAATGCGCCCAGAAATCCCGTTGCTATCAATAATTTCAGTTCGCTTGGTAAATTTGCTTTGAGCGTGAAAATTTCTGTTATCATCCCCATTAAAAAGCAACCGACAATATTGGTGCATAATGTCGCGGTCGGGAAGTTCATACTCTTACTTGCCAGACCTAAACTCAAACTGTATCTTGCCAATGCGCCCAAAGCACCGCCCAGGGAAATGTACAATATGTTTAGCATTTTTTATCCTTTTGTTTTTATGATTTTTCGCACTTTAGGTCTGCTTTGTTTGAAATGCAAGTGTTTTTATATAAAAAGCACCGTCTTCTTTTGTTGAAGAGCGGTGCTGTTTTGGTACCTTACTGTGCGGTTGCGACGGTGTTCTCTTTTGAGAGCCGGGCGGCACGATTGGCTTGATGTTCTTCCATTTTGGCTTTGGCGTAACGGCTGATGTGCCATTTTTTCAAAAAAGCTTTGGTGAGCTCGGGACGGTTTATCTCTAACATTTTTATCTGGTTTTTCTTTTGCAAGCAGTAGCGCTTGTTATATAGGATAAACAATGCAAAATTTTCCGGCTTTAACAACAGGCTTTCCACACTCGGCGATAAGTAGCGATATTGAATATAAATTTCAAATTGCGCCCGATATTGCGGCTGTAAAAGCTGGATTTGAAACTCTTTGGAAAGAGTGTAATTTTGCAGGCATTTGACTAATACCTTTTTATTTTCCGGCTTTAATAACAGATTTTCTGCTTCTCGGTTCAGATAATTGCCGTTGGCCAGATAGGTTTCAAACTGCAGAAGATGTTGCGGGCTGATGAGTTCCGATAAAAGCTCTTTTTTGAGCCTTAGCTTGGAGGTATAGAGCTTGAAGGCGCCAATATATTCATCTTCCATCATCAATCTTTGGGTTGAGGCAGAAAGCCAGTTGTCATTGGCGATATTGGCGGCCAATAATTCTCGCGATGTGGCTTTCAATAGTTCCGGCTCTACCGTAGGATGAATAAAATGTTTTTGAATATATTGTTTGAATAAGGCTACTTCTCCCAGTCCAATCAGTTGGCGTTGGGCTTCTAGGGGAAGTGTTTCACCTTTCTCCACCATAAAGCGTAATTTTTTGATGTTCATAATTGTAGAATTTAATGGTTAGACATAAAAATAAATAAGTAGCGTTAGTCTAGCAAAGCGTTTCTCTTTTGGCAAGGGATTTTTTGTTTGCATTTAAAACGTGCATATTTGCCACAAACATATTGTCATATTCTCCTTTTCCCCCTATAGAAAAAAACAAAAGGAGAGTTATCATGTCTATTCGGGTTTTGCCATCTAATCTTGTCAATCAAATTGCCGCGGGGGAAGTTATTGAGCGGCCGGCTTCGGTGATTAAAGAGTTGGTAGAAAATTCTCTTGATGCCGGAGCAACGCGGATTGAGGTGACACTCAAAGCCGGCGGTAAAACCTTGATTGTGGTGGAAGACGACGGCAAGGGCATGGATAACAAAGATTTGGCGATGGCGGTGGAACGGCATGCTACTTCAAAACTGCCGTCCGATGATTTGTTTAATATTCAATTTTTGGGGTTCCGAGGCGAGGCTCTTCCTTCTATTGCTTCTGTTTCCAAGATGAAAATTTCTACCCGTCAGGCCGAGGATGACAGCGGATGGGAGCTTGAAATTAACGGCGGTGTGAAGGGGGAAATTAAACCTTGTGCCAAGCCCAAAGGCACGCGTATTGAAGTGCGCGACCTCTTTTATGCCACGCCGGCGCGGTTGAAATTCCTCAAAGCCGACAGTGCCGAAGCGGGGGCTTGCGCCGATATTATCTCTCGTATTGCTTTGGCGAACCCGGATGTGTCATTTTATCTTTATGTGGATGAGAAAAAGAAAATTGCGCTTTCGGCCTCTTCGGGAGATTTGTTTGATGCGCGTTTACGTCGGGCTTCTGAAGTGATGGGGCGTGAATTTTCTGAAAATGCGCTCCAAGTGCAGGGGCAACGCGACGGAATGTCACTTTCCGGTTTGGTTAGTCTGCCGACTTATAACAAGGCTAACACCCTCTCGCAATATCTCTTTGTCAACAATCGTCCGGTGCGCGATAAACTGCTTCTCGGCGCGCTTAAAGGCGCTTATGCCGGTGTGTTGGAAAATTCTCGTTATCCGGCGTGTGTCCTCTTTTTGGAAGTGGACCCGATGTATGTTGATGTTAACGTGCACCCCACCAAAGCCGAAGTGCGCTTTTTTGACCAACAAGGGGTGCGCTCGCTCCTCGTCGGAGCTATTCGTCATGCGTTGCTTGAGGGCGATAAACGCAGTGCCGATAAACTTGACCTTAACTCGTTGGTGGATGATTTTATCCCTGAAAACGGGTGTGATCATGTCAGCACTTCTTCTGCTGCAACAGATGTTTCGGTTTCAGGGGCAGGCGTTGATGAAGATGAGGAGTTGTCTGTCCATCGTCGTCCTTTTAGCAGTGGGGCTTCTTTCTCATTAGGAGATTTTTCTCGCTCTTCTTCCGCATATACTTCATATCCATCGTCTCGGGCAACTTCCTCTTATTCTCCCCAACGGGCTTATCCGTCGTTTCAAAGTCGTCCGGTTTCAGGCTTTGCTTCTCGC
Source organism: uncultured Alphaproteobacteria bacterium (assembly GCA_944392315.1). Lineage (GTDB taxonomy): Bacteria > Pseudomonadota > Alphaproteobacteria > RF32 > CAG-239 > CAG-267. Next base: position 79,439 of record CALXWH010000020.1, read on the forward strand.
ACAACCGCCGTTATTCCTGATTTGGAGCGCAAATTCTCGGTCAAAACCGAAGAGGACTACGCGCCTTCTTCTGATGAAGATATCGGGCCGCTTGGTGTCGCTAAGGCGCAATTTCATGATACCTATATCTTGGCGCAAGCCGAAGACGCGCTCATCCTTGTTGACCAACACGCCGCCCATGAACGCATCGTTCTTGAAAAATTAAAGGCGGCAATGACTTCCGGCGAGCGTCTTCCTTCGCAACTTTTGCTCCTTCCTGAAGTGGTGGATTTATCCTTAACTCAAAAAGCCGCACTTTCCGGTGAATATGATAATTTGGCCAAACTCGGGCTCGTGGTGGAAGATTTTGGCGCGGGCGTTATGGTGCGCGAAGTGCCGGCACTGCTTAAAGACGCCTCTGTCAAAAAGATGATTGTGGATTTGGCTGATGAAATGGCAGAGTGGGGCGCAACGACCGTTGTTGAAGATAAAATCAACCATATTGCCGCCACAATGGCTTGTCATGGGTCGGTGCGGGCCGGACGTCGTCTTAATTTGGCGGAAATGAACCATCTGCTTCGCGAAATGGAGCGCACGCCTCATTCTGCCCAATGCAACCACGGGCGGCCGACGTATGTGAGGTTGGAGGTTGGGGATTTGGAGCGTCTTTTCCACCGTTAAAAAGGGTAAAATTTTGCGATTGAGTTCGCGGATGGTACTCCACTTTGTCGCGTCATGGTGCACTTGTGCACGCTTCTTTTCGCTCGTGCTCCTCGGGAGACATCCTCGTCTCACTCACAAAATTTTCCTCCTTTTTAGAGTGAGGAGCGGTCTTTGCGGGTCGGATGAAATTCATGTACTTCTGTGTACACTAAAATTTCATCCGCCCTTAAGCCCATCTCTATCTATCCATAATTTTCCTCCTTTTTATGGTGAGGGCAATTTGAGCGTCTAATCGCGGATGGAAGCAGAATTGGCAAAAATCCATGTACCTTTTTGTACACTAGGATTTGGCAACTTGTTGGTGTGCTTGCACACGTTTACTTTAGTTCTTTGAGGTGCAGAGAAAAGAGAAATGCGGGGCAATAGGTAATTTTATGGAAAATATAAATTGGTTTTTAACAGCCTAATTTGTTCTTGCGTTATTCTTAAATTTGTGCTATTCTCTTCGCAGTTTAGATGAATGAGTAAACGCAAATGTTTGTGGATGTTACAAATTTTAAATCGGCGCTTGCGGTGGAGAATATCCTCACTCCCTATAAAAAAGGTAGTTTGTCGCCAGATAAAAAAACACGTCTCCCCAAAAAGAAAATCACGCCTGAGGTTTGTCTTGAGGTTTTAAAATCTACTAACTATGCACGCAACATCAAAGATATGCTTCAATGTATTGCCGAGCTTCCGTTTCATGAGCAGGGCGCGTTTAGAGATATTGTTCTTTCTACATTTGAAAGGCGCGAACAGCCCGACGCTGTGATTGAACTCGGTGAAAATATAGCGAAAGCCAATGGTTACCAAGCCGAATTTGAGGAAGTGAAGCAACCTCAAGAGGGGAAATTTTTACTCTCGTCTTCTGAATTTGCATATGGGTTGGTTTCGGCGGGGGATTCTTTGGTTGAAGAAGATTTGAAGGGCTATGATAAATTAGTTTGTATTGGCAAGTCTGCTTCGCTCACACGGTTCTCTAAATTGCCACAACTGGATGTTTCTCAATGTGATGAAGTGAGGCTTAGCTTTTCGGATTTGGCGGGGCAAGATAAACTTTGCTTTAAAAAAGGTAGTGCCGTTTATTTGGATTATGTGAAAAATTTGCCGGCTCAAATTGATTTTTTACCATGTCTGCATGTTAATTTAGACAGTGTTGATTTGAAAAATTGGAGCAATCACCGTTTTATGCCCGGGGCAACCGTTTCTCTTATTTATGCTAAAAATTTGCCTGATGACTTGGATGTTTCTATGTGTCGTGAGGTGGACTTATCCGGTTGTGATTTGAGTAATCAGCCGCATCTTCGTTTTGGGGATTTGGCTAAGGTGCGTTTAGTAGATGCTCAAAATTTACCTTCCGGTCTTGATGTGTCTTGCTGCTCCGATGTGAATTTGAGCGGAGATGACCTTAAAGATATGGATAAATTGGAGTTTCGCGAGGGCGCAACCGTTACTCTTTTGAAAGCTCACCATTTGCCGAAGCTGGTTGACGTTTCAAAATGTGATAAGGTTAAAATGTGGCATTGTGATGTGAGTGGGGTGAAACAGTTGATTTTTAAAAATCGCCAACAGCAGGAAGACAGTGAAATTGTTATTCCCAAAGATTGGAAAGGAAAAATCGTTTATAACGACGCGGCACTCAATCGGTTTGTGCAAAAAATGGGTAAACTCTTTGATAAAGGCTATTGATGATGTTTGTGGATGTTACAAATTTTAAATCAGCGCTTGCGGTGGAAAATATCCTTATCCCCTATAAAAAAGGGAGTTTGTCGCCAGATAAAAAAACACGTCTCCCCAAAAAGAAAATCACGCCTGAGGTTTGTCTTGAGGTTTTAAAATCTACTAACTATGCACGCAACATCAAAGATATGCTTCAATGTATTGCCGAGCTTCCGTTTCATGAGCAGGGCGCGTTTAGAGATATTGTTCTTTCTACATTTGAAAGGCGCGAACAGCCCGACGCTGTGATTGAACTCGGTGAAATGTTGGCGCGAAATTTTGGGTATCACAAAGAATTTGACGAAGTGCGGCTGGCAAAAGGGCTTGAAGTGTTGCGTTCTTCGCCCGTACTTTCGTATAAACGCTTTTCTGATGTTGAAATTTTTCAAAATGTGGATTTGACCAAATATGACGAGATGAAATGTTTTGGCGGAGAAGCAAAATATTTTTGGAGTGGTTTGACGGTGCCGGAAGTTTTGGATTGCTCGGCGGTTGATAAAGTTTGCTTCGCAGAGGCGGATTTGACGAGGCTTAAAAAAATTGTGCTTCATGAGGGGGCGGAAGTTTCTTTTTCGGCTATCAGGCATTATCCCAAGCAGTTGGATTTATCTCTGGCCTCACGGATTGCCCTTGATAGATTGGATTTGGCTCCGCTTGAAAATTGGACCTATCATCCAGAAGCGCTGACTTTTGTGCAAGATGAGCAGCCGTTTAAGGGGGATGTGGATTTTTCAAAATTCAAAACGGTTGAGTTGGAATCTTGCGATTTGAAAAAAGTACAAAGCGTGCGGTTTCAAGATGGAGCGCGGGTGGTTATGCGCTATATGGAAATCTCTGATTGTGTGGATTTTTCTTGCTGTGATGAGGTGGAGCTTGTTTCGGGCTCTTTAAGGAACGTTACGGCTTTGAAGTTCAAAGAGGGGGCAAGGGTTAAAATTGAAGAAGTGACGAATTTGCCCGAGGATATTGATTTTTCTCGTTGTGCGGCGGTGGAACTATCTTATGTGCAATTAAAAAAACAAAAGCACTTGGTTTTTGCCAAAGGGGCAGAGGTCAACTTGAGCGGGGCACGCTCTATCCCGCCGGATGTTATGCTTTCACAATGTAAAACCGTGATTTTGGATGAGTGCAATCTGGCGCCTCTTAAAAAGCTTGCGTTGGATGAGGTGGAAAAAATCAGTTTGCAAGGGGTGACGAATTTGCCGGCCGATATTGATTTTTCCAACTGTCGGGAAATTTATTTGGGCTATTGTGATTTGGCAAAGCAAAAGGAACTTCGTTTATGGAACGCTCGCGTGGTGGATTTTGAGGCGGCAACGAATTTGCCGGAGGATATTGATGTTTCTTCCTGCGATAAGGTTAATTTGAGAGAGTGTGATTTGCGTCTTCAACCGAATTTGTGTTTTAAGGACGGAGCGGAGGTGTGTTTGGACGCGGTGCAAAATCTGCCGTATCATCTGGATGTTTCAAAATGTAAGAAGATTAGTTTATTGTCGTGCGATTTGAAAGAATTGGCCGATGTGCACTTTAGGGACGGGGCAGAGGTGGATTTGAGTTATGCGCAAAATTTGCCGGCAACGCTTGATATTTCTAAATGCTCTAAGGTTAATTTGCATGGTTGTGATTTGAAAGATATTGCGTATTTACCCTTGGATGAGGTGAAGGAAATCAGTTTGGAAGATGCGCAAAATTTGCCGATGGAAATGGATTTTTCTCACTCAGATGTGGTTAATTTGACGGAATGTGATTTGCAACATCAGACGAGTTTGGCGTTTAAAGAGGACGCGCGGGTAGATTTTAGTTATGCTAAAAATTTACCGTCTGAGTTAGATGTTTCTCAATGTGCGGCGGTTTCCCTTAAAGGGGTAGATTTGGCAGAGCAAACTGATTTATGCTTTAAAAACGGCGCGCAAGTTGATTTAGCTTATGCCAGGAATTTGCCGTATCATTTGGATGTGTCCGGTTGTTCGCATATTTGTCTTGCCGCTTGTGATTTAAGCGAATTGGCCGATGTGCACTTTATGAACGGGGCTAAAGTTGATTTGTCACAAGCAACGAATTTGCCGAATAATCTAGATGTTTCGGAGTGCGCAGAAGTGACTTTCAAGGGAACGAACTTGAAGGGCGTGGAAAATTTGTGTTTTGCGCCGTTGGCAAAAGTGGATTTTTCGTATGCGTATAATCTCCCTAAACGTGTGGATGTTTCCGGTTGCGCGAGTGTGGAGTTGATGGATTGTGATTTAAGCAAGGTTCAGACCATCGTGTTTAAAAATCGTCAGCAACAAGAGCTTAGTCAGGCGTATTTTCCTAAAAATTGGAAAGGGCAAATTATTTATCGCGATGAAATTTCGGATATCCAGAGAAAAAATTCTCAAGCGTTGTCTATGGCGCATCTGTTTCGGAACGTCCGAAGCATAGCTTGATTTTTTTGTTCATAACCGTAGATTTTTCGTGCATCTTTTCTTCTTTATCGCTAGACTTTGCTCAAGTTTAATTGTTTATGAGGCAAAGGTTATGCTTGGGCATAAGGTTAGTCAATATGCTTTGAGGGCGGTTTTGTTGGGCGGCATGGTGTTGATGAGCGCTTGCAGCTATCGGTATGAGCGCACTTATCCGGTTGTGACCGATGAAGAAGATCTTTCCGCTTTGCCTTGTCAGAGTGACGGTAACGGCGGCTTCTTGGGGACGCGCTTGTGGTCTTCTAAAGAGGCAACCGAATATTGTACGCTTCGTCAACAACCGCAGGTCGGGCTTAACGGTATTCAACTCTGCCCGAATAACCGCAAATGTTCTGACGAAGCTATGCTCCCGTATCAGCCTTGCGTGCAGCCGATGCCGACTTATTACAGCGATTTATCCGCAACCGAGGCGGCGGAAGGCGTGTTGCTGATTCATCCGGTAACGCGGACGCAGATTTTGTGTTATGATTTGCCGGGGGAAAGTGCTGCGCAATGTGCGGAGAATTTCCGTGCGGCCGGTTATGTCTTGATTACCGATATTCCGCAAGTTTCCGCAAATTATGATTTCTTGCGCAAAAATACTTATCCGACCAGACGTTGGCGTGATGGCGGTGAAGTTGTGCCGCGGTGGTAAGTTTATGATTGTTGCAAGAAAAAAAGGGGAAATATAGGCGAAAAATCAACCGCAGATTGCTTGTCATTTCGTATCTCGTTTGAGATGCGATTTTTTTTTGAGAAAAGTTTAAAAAAATCTTGACAATGTTTCTATTTTGTTCTATTCGTTCCAACAGGGCGGGAACACGAAAATTTTATAATAATAATAAGGATAACGTATGATTTGTCGGTTGAAAACGGTGGCCTTTGACGGAATTGAGGCTAAATTGGTGGAAGTTCAGGTCGGTATCAGTTCCGGAATGCCGGGGTTTGTGATTGTCGGGTTGCCCGATAAAGCGATTAATGAAAGCCGTGAACGGGTGCGCGCAGTGTTTGCCGTGTTGGGAGTGGATTTTCCGCATGAACACGTCACGGTTAATTTGAAACCGGCGGATTTGCTCAAAGAGGGGGCGCATTTTGATTTGCCGATTGCGCTTGGCGTGTTGGGCGCGATGAAGTTGGTTAATCCGCAAAAATTACAAGATTTTATTTTTATGGGGGCGCTTTCGCTGGATGGAACGTTAGAAAAAGTCAATGGTGTTTTGCCGGCAGGGGTTAGAGCGTTGGCCGATAATCTCGGCTTGGTTTGCCCGAAAGCCAATGCGCATGAAGCGGCGTGGAGCCGGTGTCGGACGATTTTGGCTGCCGGACATTTGGTGGAGTTGCTTAATCATTTTGCCGATAAAAAATTGATGTTGCCTTTGGCCGATAATGCGGCAGATTTGGCTCAGCAAACAGCGTTGCAAAAACAAAATTATCCGTTTGATTATGCGGATGTTAAAGGGCAAGAAAGCGCCAAACGCGCTATGTTGATTGCGGCGGCGGGCGGTCATAATCTGTTGATGATTGGGCCGCCGGGGTCCGGTAAAACGATGTTGGCGGAAAGATTGGTGACAATTTTACCACCGTTAACGGTGCGGCAGGCGCTTGAAAACGCCATGATACGTTCGGTAGCAGGCGTCTTGGATGAAAAGGGCGGGGATGAGGAAGTTTTAGATTTGCGACGTCCGTTTCGCGCACCGCATCACAGTGCTTCCATGCCGGCTTTGGTCGGTGGGGGCAGAAAAGCCGTGCCGGGGGAAATCTCGTTGGCGCACAATGGTGTTTTGTTTTTGGATGAACTGCCGGAATTTTCTCGTGTGGCGTTAGATGCCCTGAGGCAGCCGTTGGAAAGCAAAAAGGCCGTGGTGGCGCGAGTTGAGGCACATACAACATATCCGGCTGATTTTCAACTGATTGCGGCGATGAACCCTTGCCGTTGTGGGTTCTTGGGCGTTAAAGGGAAAATGTGTGCCAAAGCGCCAAAATGTGCCGAGGAATATTTACATCGTTTGTCGGGGCCGTTTTTGGATCGGTTTGACTTGTTGATTGAAGTGCCGGCGGTGAACCCCTATGACTTGACTTCTGATAAAAAAGGCACATCTTCTAAAGAAATGAGAGAGCAGGTGATGCGGGCGCGGGAAATGGCGGCGGAACGCTTTGCACTTTTTGGGGGTAAAGACTTATGTTGTAATGCACAATTAAACGGAGAATTTTTGCAAAAAGCGGTGGATTTTGATGCGCAAATGCGGAATTTTGCCGCGGAAACCGCAGAAAAGTGCGGCTTGACGGCCAGAAGCTTTAATAAAATTTTGCGGTTAGCAAGAACGATTGCAGACTTGCAAAATCAAAAAAAGGTCGCTAAAATGCACCTAATTGAAGCCTTGTCTTATAGGCATCGGCTTTTTGCAAAACCTGATAGGGAGAAAAAATAAAATGTCAGCAACAAACATTTTTAATAAAGTTTATTGCGCGGTTGTGGCGTTGGGGCTGGTTTTTGCGGCCTCGGGCGCTATTGCCGCGACTCCGAATTGTCCGGAGTGTCCTCCTGATAAAGACGGAAGTATCTTTCCGGGGGGATCGTGTGAAAATTGTGAACGTCCGAAATCGGATAAAGCTGTGCGAATCGTTGATGGCACACGGGTTAAAAATTGCCCGAATTGCCCGATGCCGGTGTTTAAAACGCGTAACTATCCTTTAGCGCAAGCTCGTTATAAGAGCGATGCCGCTAACAGAAACTGTTGCGATTTGGCACCGTTTGCTTTGACGCACGTTGATTTCAGACTGCAAAATCAAGAAGGTTACAGCCCGTATGCGAACCATGTCGGCAATTATCGTTTCAGAATTTTCGGATGCCGTCGTTATACCAAACAGGCTATGTTAAACCACGGACGCGTTATTCAAAAGGATATGGCGTTTAATGAAGTTTTCAAAAAAGCGGCCGATAAATGCTACAAAATTATGGATATTCCGGATGTTTGCCTGGCTGATCCTGCCGTTAAATTGCCGGAATATGTGTTGACGGCGGAAATCACCAACTTCTTTATGAATATTTGTGATGAACATGATTGGGATAAGGCACAAAAGAAAAATCGTCGTAACGGTACATCTGAAATGACGGTTACTTGGCGCTTGATGAATTTGAGTCAAACGAAAGTTTTGTGGAAAGGCGTTACCTCCGGTTATGGTGAACTCCAAAACGGTGTTTATGAGGCGGAAGTTAAATTGGCGGAGCTCGCTTTTGCTGATGCGGCGGCCAGACTTTCTTCTTTGCCGGGGTTTGAGTATCAACTTTCTCAACGCGTAAGTCCGGAACAAATGGCTCAAGAACGTGCCGCTTTGGTTGCGTTTGATGAAAAGTTCAATCCGGGTAAATGCGGTTTTGCTAAAGAAGTTGCTTATACAAAAACTTGTGCATATGCGCCGCAACTGCAATGTCCGGCTATCGCACGTCCGGCTTGTCCGTGTGCCGCCGTTCAGACTTGCACTTGCAATCAACCGCTCTGCACTTGTCCGCAACCGGCTTGCAACTGCACCATGGGCGCGCCGAAAGTTGAGGAATTTGTTGATGTGAAAACAAAAACCAAGACGATTGAACAGAAAATTATCACAACAACCAGAGTGGAAACGCCGCAACCGATTTGTCGTCAAGTTTGCAAACCGGTTTGCCAGAAAAAAGTAACGACCACGACAGTGACAACTCAGACGGTTGAGACATGTCCGATGAAGTGTGAACAACAATGCGAAAAACCGAAGTGCCGCAAAGTTTGTACCGAAACTTGTGTTGTCGGATTGGACGGCGCAAAAGATAAAAATCAATGCAAAACCGAATGCGTTGAAGATTGCGGTGAACCGAAACCGATTGCTCAGCCTGTAGTTGTTGAGGAAATCGTTGTTGCTGCGCCGGTTGAAGAAAAAGGCGGCGTTGAGGTTGAAAACGTTACGATTGCTCCGCAAGTTGAGGAAAAAGGCGGGGTTGAGGACAGTTTCCGTAAATATGAAAATTGCATTGACGAAAATGGAAATGTGATTTCTGACGGAAGTTGCACCGTAATTGATGACAATTGGGTTGATTTGGAAGGTTATAATGTGGATGCAAAACTGTGTATTGTTGATCGTCCGCCTTATTCAGAGTTAAGCCCAGAAAATATGCTGAAAATCCGTGGCTCCGTGGTTGAAATTACTAATGCGAAAGGCAAGAAAGGTATGGGCTTGCTCATCTCTGATTCTTTCGTGTTGACTTCGGCCGGCTTGGTTAATAAGTTGCAAAATACTTATGACGTCAAGATGCTTAACGGTGAAGTGGTTAAGGCGAAGGCTGTTCGTGTCAACCCGAGCAAAAATACCGCTTTGATGCATTTGGATAAGCCGGTTGCTTATACGCCGATTTCGCTTAACCTTGACTTGCCGCCGATTGACCAAGAAGGATATATTTCTTTAGGCTTGTTGGATAAAGACGGTGAAGCGGCTAAGAATTATATGGATGATAACGGCAAAATTTACGGTTATCGTTATTCCGATACGCTCGGAACCGAAATTATTGTTGATACGTTGGTACAGAAAGTTGCTGTCGGCAGCGTGTTGATTGATAAACTCGGAACAGTCAACGGTATTTCTAACTCCGCAAAGCAGACGGAAGAAGGCATGGATTTGTTTATTCCGACCGAGACGGCTTTGAGAAGTGTGGGCTTGTCTATCTGCGAGAAATTGTATGACAAGAAGAGCCCTTGGGAGAAGACCGTTTATAAGCCGGTTACCGAAAAGGTAAAACAGGAAACGAAAGCTCCTGAAGCTATGCCGGAATCAAAGCGTAAATAGTTTTGACGATGGCTAAGGAAGTCTTTAGACTTCAGAAGTTTGTGCTGACGAGAGGTGTGCTTTATGTGCACCTCTTTTTTTGTGTGGTGTGGAGGAGGTGAATAGAGAGAAGGACGGGAGGTGAGATTTTTGGGAAAAATAGAGGAGGATAAAAGTGAAATAGCGTATAGAGCTAAGGGAAGTCTTTAGACTTCAGAAGTTTGTGCTGACGAGAGGTGTGCTTTATGTGCACCTCTTTTTTTGTGTGAGCGGAGGCGGGGATAGGAGAGAAGGATAGGGGGAAAGTTTTGGGAAAAATAGAGGAGGATGATATGGAGGAAAAGACTAATGGACAAAAATGTTGACAAACTTATTTCCCTTGTTATACTGGCGGTAGTAAAATTTATTATTCTAACTTAAAACTTAATAAATATAAGTGTTTAAATGCCGATGCATAATTAGAAATGATACTTATAGTCTGTAGACTTATAATCTACAAAATTTTAGCATATACCAATATTAAAAGGGGGAGATATGATTCAAAAACAGGTTGGATTACGAATTAAAGAAATAAGATTAGCAAAGCATTTATCACAGGAGGAATGTTCTTTTAATGTAGAAATAGATAGAACGTATTGGTCAAGTGTTGAATGCGGAAAACGCAATATTTCTATTATAAATTTGTATAAAATATGTGGATTTTTTGGTATGTCATTGAAAGAATTTTTTGATTCAGATATTTTTGCGGGGGAATAGTACATGACAAATTTTGATAAGTTTGATGATTTTGTTAAAAAAATTGATTTAGAGGAATATAGATTAAAATATTCTCATATAAAAATTGTTGAGATGGATTTACCAGCTAATATACAAGCGTTGAAAACTATATATAAGTATTATTGGTCTGACGTTAATTTAGATGATATTCCCGATTTTGAGCGGTATTATGAATTGTATTATAATGATTGCAAAGATGATATTGAAGCCTTTCAAATTAAAACCGAAATGTGTCACGATTGTTTTAATAAGGGGCTAAGAGCGAGAATTTATAGAACATGGGCCAGTTTGATTACTCAAATACATGCAGGATATGTTGCTGAAAAAGTGTATGGAGAAGGTTCTGTTGAAATGAATGACGTATTGGATCATAGTGGTAAAGATTTTGTAATAACATATAAAAATAAAACTATTCCAATCCAAGTTAAAAAAGAAACTCATAGACCAGAAGCCCGTATCATTCGTAAAGATTCTGATGATATTGTTTCAATTTTTTACTGTGTTCCATCTAAAAAAGATTTTGAGCAACCTTATTATGTGAGAACAGGAAGAATAAAACCTCAAATGCTTGATTTTATTAAATATTCAGATGATGGTATATTGGATAGATATGATAATGGTTTTGTTGTTTTTACAGAAAAAGTATTTAGAGATTTAATTCCGTATTTTGGCAAATAAAAGTGTTTTTAATAAAATTTTCTGCTAGTAACACATAATCTGGATTGATTTCAAATCCGATATAATTGCCGCCACAAAGTTTTGTAACAAAGCATTCAGAACCACTGCCTACGAAAGGTATTACAACATTGAAATTCATATTTTGTGGTTTTGATGCTTTTATTAACTTTTCTGTTAAAATTAGAGGTTTTTGTGTTGGATGTATAATGATATTATGGTTTTCGTGAATTTTTCTTTCTTGGGGTAAGATCAATTTGTGGCAATCTTTGCAATATATTGCTCTTTGTGTTAAGGCGGCGCCTCCGGCTAATGTTGAAATATTAAAGACGTCACGGGGTAGAGCCCCATTTGGATGGGCTGTATATATAGTCTCCTTATCGCCTTTTGAAAATCTACTTTTCGTGGAAGTTCTTGTTTTTCCGGCTGAATTTCTTAAAAAGTTCTCCGTATATGGTTCCCTTACATCATCGCGATTAAATATGGGTTTATCTTTCCAGATACAAAGTATAGATTCGTGACTTCTCTGCCAAAAATTTAATGAGGGAACATTTTTATTAGTATAATGCCATACTAACCATCTTTGCTTATTCATATCTATTAATGTTGATATATGAGCAAGTATTTCACTGAAACCATATATATACATAGTTCCAGAGGGTTTTAAAATTCTGAAACACTCGTCAATCCATTGTTTCGCCCAAATTTTATATTCAGCTAGAGGTAATTTATCGGTGTTATTTCCAAAATTCATACCAATGTTATAGGGAGGATCAATAATAATTATGTCAGCACAGTTATTTTCAAGCTTTTTTAAGCCATAAATGCAATCCATATTATAAATTTCATTCCATACTATGTTTTCGTTGCTATACAAATCTATTGCTTCCATAAATTTCCTCTTTATTTACTTTTCAATTTTGGGATTAACAAGTTTATATTGAGTAGGTATTCATTAACATTTTCTATTGGTGTACTTATAAATCCTCTTTAAAATTCTTTCAATAATGAAAGGTGTTTATTAACATTATTTAGATGAAACATATGCTTTAGTATATAGTATGGAGAATATTAAGAACTTGGCTCAGGTTAATGTGATTTCTAATGCCTTTACTCGGGTAAAACATTTCTTCGGTATAAGGGCTTAACTTATCGTTTAATCTCGTTAAAAAACACTCGTTTCCTTTATGGAACGGGTGTTTTTTTGTGAGTTTAGCGTGGGAGGTTATAGGGAAAACTCGTGGACGGAAATGTTGACAAATAGGTTTTCCTTGTTATACTGGCGGCAGTGAAATTTATTATTCTAACTAAAACCTATAACTATGGATGTATTAAAACAAAAATTAAACGATATCGGATCATGTATCAGGTATCCATTCTATTTCTTTGAAGACGGTTCTTTTTCGCATACTTTCGTGTGCGGTAAAATGAACGCTTGTCTTGTGGTCAAAGGTGCGTTTGCCGAAAGCGATAAATGCTTTTTTGCAAGCCCTGAAGTCGCTTCAACGTCTGAAATTAAAGCTATAGAGAAAAGCTGGACACAAAATTCTGTGGTGCCGAGTACGGTTAATTGGTTCAAAAAATATCTGAATGATATTGGCTCTGTGCTTAATTATCCGTTCTATGTCTTTGATGACGGTGCTTATGCTAAAACTAAAACTAAAACTAAAACTAAAACTAAAACTAAAACAGCCACTCTTGGTAGTAAACAGGCGGTCTTATACGTTAAACAGCCTTTTACTTCGGTTGAAGGTGAGAGCTCGTTCTTTTCACCTGATGGGAAGAGAGTTTTGCAATTTAATGAGGATTTGAAAAAACTCAAAAAGCAAAGAGAACTTCAAAAAACAGAATTGCAACAGATTATGTTTCGGATGCTTGCTTCCCGAAAAATTTCTGATGAACAAATGCTTCGTGTTATTGATGCCGGACGATTGGATTTGCTGGTTGATTATTTTAAAAGGGTTGATTGCAACTCTATTTATTTGACTTATCCAAAGTCTTTGCGGATGTTGGTGAAGGCCGATAATAGCGAGTTTTGGTCTAAGTTTCATTGGTCAACCTTGTGCAGACTCTTGGAAAGAAAATTCTGCATTACGAGTTGCGGCGGGAGATAAACTTCTGGAGGTAAAGGATATTTATGCGACATATTGCGGCTCTGTGGTTATCTGTAATGTTGAGAGTATGACGTGGAAATATCCCTCCGGTTTGACTACGCAAGAGAATTATTTACTTATCTTAAAACGCTGATAGATGAAAAGCCTTGTTCGGAAACGTGCAGGGCTTTTTATTTTTGATTTATTTTATGACCTTGTTTATCAATATAAAACCACGCGTCACTCGCCCAAAAATGGTATTCGCCTTGTGAATTTTCTACGGCTTTGGGGGCGCCTTTATATGTTACTTTGGCTTTACCATTTTCAAACGGATATCCATAGGCAAATTGTGGCTCAATTAAGACTTTTCCGTCCGGTGTGGCGTAACCGATTTTTTTACTTTTTTTATCAACAATGCGGATGGTGCCGTCTTTTACATAATCATCACCGTTATCGTACTGATAAATCGTGTAGGACTTATTTAGACTGCAAGCGGTGCAAAGCCATAGGGCTAAAAGAAAAATTTTATTCTTCATTTCTTTCCTTTCGGTGGTCTTGTTTGACGTTAGTTTGGAGTTTGGCATATTTGTACAAATTTTCAAGTTGATTGTTTGTTTTTCTAATATCTTATCCTTGTTTGGAGATTCTTAGGGGCAGATAAATGAATGCCTCCTTCTATAATTGGATGGTCATAGTTATCTATGAAGAAGTTTTTTATCGTATGCGATTTTTTAAATCCGCACTTTTCATAAAAAGGAATTGTTGTTGGACTATCACCGGTTCCGACTTGTAGGATAGAGTGACTTTCTTTATATTCTTTCTTAATCCACTCAATCAATGCTTTACCATAGCCCATGCCCTGATATTCAGGCAATACGGCGATGTTCTTGATTTCTAAAATGTCATCGGTTTCGCTTGTGACAACACACTCGGCTTTGATGCCGTTATCATCAAGCACATACATTGTGCCTCTTTCAAGATAGCGGTCTATCATATCTTCTTGTTCATCGGCTAAAAGTAATAAATCAAGATATCGTTTTTTTTCTTTTATGACTTTGTATATTCTCACTCTTATTTCCTTATAAATATTTTTTAATGAATTATAGAGCTTTCTTGATGCCGTGCAAGTCTTATTTATGGTTAGTATTTAATTCTTGAAAAAGTGAATGATATCTGCTATGATAGATATACTTACATTATCATTATGTTTAATCAAGAGGATCCGGTCATATAAGCCTCTCAAAATATTCCGGTATAATTATGGATGAAAAAACTATAATTTTTATCTTGCTTGGAATTTGTGCCTT
>CALXWH010000021.1 GCA_944392315.1 uncultured Alphaproteobacteria bacterium
TGCATATCTTTATTATATCGCCGACTTTTTATTCATCCACCACTAAAGTGGTGGTTTTCTACAAGGCATTAATAAAGCAAGCTCCCCGATAGTTAAATTTATCGGGGAGTTTTTTTAAGGTTCAGCAAGATATTATGAAACAACGTTAACTTTTACCACCTTTACCACCATCCCCTCTTCAATCACAAAAAAACCTCCCTTAAAGGGGAGGTTCTTCGTTGTCTGTAGTTCTAAAGATTATCTGCGGCGCAAGAAAGACGGAATTTCCAAATCATCTTCATTGGAGCTTTCTTTTTCTGCGAAATCTTCAATTTCATCAAACTTCGGCACCACAACCGGTTTCACCGGCTTTTTAGCCTTAGTGCGAGAAATACCCAAAATCTTATCAATAAAGCGTTGACGAGAAGGTGCTTCAGGCTCTTCTTGAATCATAGCCTGAGCCTCTTCGCGCGCTTTTCTCTCACGTGGCAATTCTACTTCACCCTGTTCAGGGAAGAGTTGCGGTTCTTCTTCAATAATTTTAACCCGAGCAGTCGGCGCAAAGGCTCTATCAACTTTTATATCTGCCAATTCAGATTTAACCTGAGCCGCCTCTTCGGCATTAGCGACAACCGGCTTATTGATGATAGCATTAAACAAAGCGGAAGATGCATGCGGTTCCTCTGCCTCTTCTTCAGTTTTGAGGGCAGAAAATTCTTCTTGTTTCGGCGCATTAGCCTTTTTAGCTGTTGTTAATTCAACGACATTATCAAGTTCAATCGGATTTTCTGTATCAGCAACAACAACTTCTTCTTCCACAACATTTTCAACAACCGGTTCATTGTCTGTCGTCTCAAGACCGGCATCCAAATCAACATAGTCGCTCATTTCTTTTGGTTTCAAAACCTGCATCGGCGCATCATCGTCAATACCCGTTACAACAATAGAAACGCGGATACGACCGGATAAAGAATCATCATAGCTAGAACCAAAAATAATCTCGGCATCTTCATCTACTTCTTCACGAATAATATTAACGGCCTCGTCAATTTCCATCAACGTGATGTCTGATCCGCCGGTAATATTGATGAGCACGCCTTTAGCCCCCTTCATTGAGCAATCATCAAGAATTGGGTTAGAAAGCGCCTGTTCGGCAGCCACGCGAGCTCTATCCTCGCCTTCTGCTTCACCCGTGCCCATAATCGCTTTACCCTTATCTTCCATAATGCGCTTAACATCAGCAAAGTCAAGGTTAATCAACCCCGGCATAATCATCAAATCCGTAATGGAGCGCACACCGTCATAAAGCACTTCGTCCGCTTTAATAAAAGCGTCTTTAAGGGTTGTATTTTTATCAGCGATTCTAAAAAGGTTTTGGTTAGGAATAACAATAATACTGTCAACTTCTTTAATAAAGTTTTCAAGAGCGGCTTCAGCGTTTTCCATTCTTTTTTTGCCTTCAAACGCAAAAGGTTTTGTAACCACGCCAACCGTCAAGATTCCCTTTTCTTTAGCAATTTTAGCCACCACCGGAGCAGCGCCTGAGCCCGTACCGCCGCCCATACCGGCCGTAATAAAGACCATATTGGAATCTGCCAATTCTTTTTCAATATCTTCTTTAGCTTCTTCCGCGGCCATTTTACCGATTTCCGGTCTTGCGCCGGCACCCAAACCTTGAGTAATTTCAAGCCCCAGTTGGATTTTACGCGTTGCCGGAGAAAGAGCCAACGCCTGCGCATCGGTATTAGCGACAACAAAGTCAACACCTTCCAAATTTTTAGCCATCATATTGCTGATAGCATTACCGCCACCGCCGCCGACACCGATAACCGTAATTCTTGGTTTCAAATGAGTAAAACTGGTATCACCGACAGCTAATTTAATTGCCATATTATTATCTCCGTATAAAAAAAGCTAAAATCTATTTTTAAGCGGATTTTAGCTTTAAATAAATTAAGTTTTCGTTACCGACTAGCAAGTTTTTTTAAACAATTCCAAAATTTTTGCAAAAATTCCGCCGGTATTAGAACTAACGTTTACCTTTTTAACAATTTTGCGCTCTGAATTATTAACAGCAAACAAAAGCAAGCCGAGCGCGGTAGAAAAAGTCGGATTATGGAGCACCTGCGGGATATTTTCAATATTGCGCGGTCTGCCGATTCTCACCTGCTTATCAAGCACCATACTGGCCACTTCGCGCATCCCCGGAAGCTGAGCCGCGCCACCCGTTAAAACCACTCTGTGAGAGGCTGTATTTTTATAACCGGCTTCATCAAGTTTCCGCCCGACCAATTCAAAAATTTCTTCAACGCGAGGAGATATAATGTTAATCAAATCGGAGCGATAAATTTGTTTAATATTACTGTCGTCTTCTTCGCCCACCGGATAAACATTGATAACTTCCTGTTCATCTTGGCTGATGAGGAACGCGCAACCATGACGATTTTTCACTTCTTCGGCATAATTAAAAGATGTCGTCAACCCCAAAGCAATATCGTTTGTAACGTTAATACCGCCCACCGGAATAGAAGAGAAATAAACCGGATGTCCGTTCTTAAATGTCGCGATGCTTGTGGTTCCGCCGCCAATATCAATAATCGTTGCGCCCAGCTCTTTTTCATCATCCACCAAACAAGAAAGCCCCGAGGCGTATGCAGAAAACGCTTTCATCTCAATATCCAAATGCGAGCTCTCAACAACAGTTGCCAAGTTTTTATACATGGGTTTCGGATAAAGCCCCAAAAGGATATTTACATTAAGCGTATCGCCATAAATACTGATAGGATTTTTAACTTCTTCACCATTATCCACATGATAGCCCATCGTCAAAAAGTGAATAGGTTCATTACCTTCCACATTCACTTTCATCAAGCCTTTATCGGTCACTTTTTTAACATCTTCTTCCGAAACCGGCCTATTTTTGTGTAAAGGAATAGAGGAGCTTCTGACCACGCTGCGCGTTCTGTCGCCGGAAACATTTACAATCACGTTTGTAATCCGTTCATTAGCCATCTGTTCAGCAGCTTCCACGGCGTTACAAACAGCAATTGTTGCCTGATTAACATCGGTAACCACGCCGTTTTTAATTCCCTTAGAGGCATTATACCCATAGCCCAAAATAGAAAGTCTCTTCTCTTTTGTAACTCTGGCAATAATACAGCAAACCTTAGATGTACCAATATCCAAAGCGGCCACGATTGGCGATCTGTTAAAAGAATGGTTCATTGCAATTCCTTTACTTTGTTATCTTTTAAGCATCAAATCTTCAACAGATTTATCAATATCTACAATTATTCTGTTTTTGTATCTTACATCAAAGGAAGTTAATTTACGTTTAAAAATTCCCTGTCTTTTATTCAATAATGCAATTTTTTGATATGCTTTGGCAAAATTCTTTTCCGGGAGCTTAACCACAATACCGTTATTAACGTTATCAAAAATCAAATTCCACCGACGGTTAGAAACAAAGACCGCCGCTTTCACCCGACTTTCCAACTCTTTATCTGTCGCCAACACCTCCAAAAGTTCCGTCAAGTGGTGCGGTGCGCCATCACCGGTCAAGATAAGAATAGGCGCATCCGGCTCATAGTCTTCCACTTCAATAACATTACCTTCCGTATCCACCGGATAGTAACGTCCTTCATATTGCCAAATCGCTTTCACTTCTCTTTCTTTAATATTGACCAAAATATTATTAGGGAAGAAACTTCTTTTAACCACGCAGCTGCGCACCCAAGTGAGCTGTTCAATTTGATTTTGCAATTTTTCAATATCCACACCCAAAATACTTTCATTTTCAGACAAGTTAAGCGCCTGAATCAAATCTTCATACGAAGTTCTGTGATTTCCCTCCACAATAACATCTTCCACATAAAGTCCGTGTTTGGCAGAAATTTTATAAACAGCCTGCATAAACTTGTCAAACTGCACCGAAATCACGTTATCTCTGACGGTTACCGCCGTAAGCGAAAGTGATAAGATAATTAAAAAAGCAACCACAACTCCAGTCAGCCGATACGCCCACTCGTGCACCGGATAAACGCGCATATCTTGCAAATTCAAATTATTATCAGTTGTTGTTACCATTTTCGTTGACTTTTTTTAACCTTATTTTTTAACTCCGATACGACGTACTTCCCACTCTAAGGTGATAGCCGTTTTTTCTTTGACTTTTTCAATAATCAATTCGCCTAATTCTTCAATATCTTCAGCCGTAGCCGTTCCGCGATTAATTAAGAAATTACAATGTTTGTCCGAAACTTCCGCCCCACCGACTTTAAGTCCGGCACAACCGGCTTCTTTAATGAGCTTCCATGCCTGCAGACCTTCCGGATTTTTAAACGTGGAACCAGCTGTTTTTTTGTTAATCGGCTGATGCTCCATCCGATATTTTTGTTGCTCATCCATTGTTTTTTTAATCTCTTGCGGATCCGCTTTAATTCCCTTGAGCGTCACATCAAGAATAATCCAATCTTCCGGAAAGATGCTGGAGCGATAAGAAAAATTAAAGTCAGCCGCCGTCGTTTCATAAACTCTGCCCCATTCGTTCATAATATGCGCCTTAACAAACACATCCGAAACGCTCTTTCCGAAACATCCCGCATTTGTGCGAAGCAATCCACCGATACGTCCCGGAACCGAGCAGATAAATTCCAATCCGCCCACGCCATGTTCCACCAACGCCTTTTTCAAATCACTGTTTTTCATACCGGCGCCGACCGTAACTTCCGTTCCGTTAAATGAACACGCCCGAAACGCCGGCCCATCCAATTTAATCACAACTCCCGGAATACCGCCATCGCGCACCAACAAATTAGAGCCGCCCCCGATAACCGTCACCGGAATAGATTCCGGCCGCCGCATTAAAAAGGTAGATAAATCATCCGCATCTTTCGGCAAAAACAAAACTTCGGCCGGCCCTCCAACCCCAAACCACGTATGCTTGGCCAGCTTAACATTTTCCATATATTTTCCTCTAACCTCCGGCAAGCTGTCAAAAATTGCCGTTTTTGCACCAAACAAACGTCCAAACATAACTTTTCTCCTATCAAACTTTCGGTAATCCCGAATTATAATTTATTGTCAAAATAACGCACAAACAAGTCTATCCGTTATCTTTATCTTCCGCCGTTGCATTTTTACGCGTCAGCGCCAACAGCATTCCCATCGTAATACAGCTGGCAAGCATGGATGATCCACCATAAGAAACAAACGGTAGCGTCATACCTTTGGCCGGCATCAGTTGCAACGCCGAACACATATTCACAATAGCCTGTCCGCCCAAAGAAGCCGCAAGCCCCGAAGCCGCATACATCACAAACAGATTATTGTCCCGCATGGAAAGCATCATCGCACGCACAACAATCACAGCAAAAATCGCCACAATAATCGTTGTCAACCAAACCCCATATTCTTCGCCCGCCAACGCAAAAATAAAGTCCGTATGCACATCCGGCAGCGTCATCTTAACATAACCTTCACCGGGTCCCCTGCCCAACAGATTTCCGTTAGCAAAAGCATCCATAGATTTTTGAATTTGCGATCCGATTTCGTTTTCGGAAGCCAAAAATCTGTCAATACGATCCCGCACGTGCGCTAAAAAGAAATATGAACCGGTAACCAAAATCAAACCTGCCGAAAAGAGTGTTGCAATCAACCAAACCGGAATTCCGGCCCAAATCATCTGCAATCCCCACACACCGGCAATCAACACCGTCATCCCCAAGTCCGGCTGTCCGAAAACAGAAAGCGCCGTCACCAAAAAGAGCGCCACCGAAAGGCTCATCCCCGGAAAATCTTCAATTTTTTTATTGGCATCCAAAAGCCATGCCGTCACCACAATAAAAACCGGCTTAATAAATTCGGAAGGTTGCAGAGAAAACCCCGCAAATTTAATCCATCTCGCCGCACCTTTAGTTGCATCACCCACAACATAGGTTAAAATAACGCCGACAAACGCACACAAAAAGCCCAACACGGCCAACCGCCGAATTGTACGCAAGCTCTGCATAGAAATACCAATCATGAGCACCAAGCCCATAAAGATAAAGACGCTCTGCTTTTTAATAAAAGCAAAGTCATCCACCAATCTATCACGATGTGCGGCCGAAGGGCTTGCGGATAAAACCAGCATAGCCCCGATAAAAATCAAAAACAGCGTCAAAGAAAAGCTAACTTTATCAACCGTCCACCACCAGTTAGAAATTTTGCTTTTACTATGTCTTGCCAAAGAAAGCATTTTCAATGCGCCCCAAAATTAGATTAAAGCCAACAAACCGATAAGAGAAGCCACCGCCGTAACACCCCAAAACGTATAAACGACCTTAACCTCGCTCCATCCGAGTTGCTCAAAATGGTGATGAATAGGTGCCATTCTAAAAAAGCGTTTGCCGGTTTTTTTGAAGTATAGAACTTGAATCATCACCGACACTGTTTCAATCACAAACACAATACCGACAATTGCCAACAAAATTTCATGTTTCAAGATAACGGCAATCACGCCCAACACGGCGCCCAATGCCAGCGACCCCGTATCCCCCATAAAAACGCGAGCCTTTTTAAGGTTAAACCACAAAAACCCGATGCAAGCACCGGCCAATGCCGCACAAACCACAGCCATTTCGGCGCTTTTCGGCACATACGGAAACGCCGTTTCATTAAAGACCGGATATCCCGTTGCAAAAGCAAAAATCATAAACACAGAAAAGACAATTGCAAGCATACCGCCGGCCAAGCCATCCAATCCGTCGCTGAGATTAACGGCATTGGATGCGCCCGAAATAACCAAAACCGCAAACGGAATATACACCCAAGAAAGTTGGAACGACCAATTCAGATAAGGGATAAAGAGCTGACTTTCAATAGAGTTCGGTGTAGCTGCCGCAATCACATTAACCGCCAACACTGCCGCCATAAATTGGATAAACAGTTTCATCTTAGCCGTCATGGCGTTTGGTGTTTGTTTTTTAACTTTAACATAATCGTCGGCAAAACCGGTCAGACCATAAACCACCAACACCAACATAGAAATCCACACAAAGTGCTGTTTAACATTTGCAAACAAAAGCATCGCAAGCAAGCTAGTACCCAAGATGAGCACCCCGCCCATGGTCGGCGTTCCTTTTTTCTCTTCAATATGAGATTTCGGTCCGTCCCCGCGAATAGGCTGTCCGCCTTTTTCATGTCCCTTCAAGAACTCAATTAATTTTCCGCCGGTTAAAAGAGAAACAATTAACGCCACAGCAAAAGCTGCCGCCGCTCTTAACGGCACAGTTTCCGGTGCATAAGACCACATAGACCACATATCAAAAATCCCATCTGAAAAAGTTACACAAAAACTAAAAAAATCTATTGCCGACAGTTTAAGAGCAAATATCTAAATTAAGTCTTAAAAAACGGCTGAAAAACAAAAAAAATTGAAAAAATTTTTTCTCTCTCTTCCCCGCCATTTTCCGCCATATTCACAACCTATAATCGCCCAAAAATTCTTAACGCAAAAAGCTCTTAATGCGCTCCGAAAAAATAATATCATCTTCCGAAAGACCGTGTTTAATGAGCATATCCGCCTTTTTGCGCGTCCGTGAAAGCGCCACATAAAGCTGCCCATGCGCAAACGCCCCGCGGTCAATATCCACAATCACCCGATCAAGCGTTTTCCCCTGCGCTTTGTGAATAGTAAGTGCATACCCGAGCTGCAACGGAAATTGAATAAACGAACCTGTTTCCTTTTCAGTTACCTCGCCGGTTTCTTCATTCACGTCATACGCAAAAGACTTCCACTCTTCACGCCGCACGGTAATAAATTTATTATCCTGCAAACAACGAACGATAATATAACGCTCCTCTAATTTTTCCACCACGCCGGACGTTCCGTTGATATAGTCGGGATAATTATTTTTATTAAACACCACCAGCGCGCCTTCTTTAAGCGTCAAGTTTTTAGGAGAAGGCGTATCCTGCATTTTTTCAAAAGACCCGTTAAGTTGCGCTTCATAATCTCGCGCCTCGGTATCAAGCGCCGCCAACCGCCGCCGATTAATTCCTTCCGCCACCGCGCGATACGGGGTAATGGTAATGGCTGTATTCATAAAGTCCGCCGGATAAGTTTCCGCACGATTAAAATAATCCACCGTTTCGGCAATATTTTCATCCCGCCGCAAGTTTTGCAAATATTGCAACAGCTCCTTATCACTTTGCCGATAAACTTCCGTCAGTTCAATCTTTTCAAACGCCCCTTTCTGATAAGATTTAGCATCAAAAAAATACGGTTCGCGCGTTCCATATTCCGCCCGAAAGGCTTCCATGGCCGAAGGTTTAATAATCGGCGGCAGCTGACACAAATCGCCGATAAGAATAATTTGCAACCCGCCAAACAGCGCCAAATTTCCCCTGGCCTGACAACAAAGCGCCTCCACGGCATCCAAAATATCCGGCCTAACCATAGACACTTCATCAATAATCAAAATATCCGTTTTTTTCAAAATAGACTTAAGTTTCCGCCGTTTAGAAGAAAGCACCTCCCGCATAATCAAAAAATCACTCAACGGCAGCGTAAACATAGAATGTATGGTCGCCCCCTCAATATTAAGCGCGGCAATAGCCGTCGGCGCCACCAAGCGGATACGTTTTTTAGAGTGTTTTTTAAGATATTTGATAAATGTAGATTTTCCGGTTCCGGCCTGTCCCTGAATAAAAATATTGTTGTGTGTATGTTCAATTTTATCAAACAGTTTGCGTTGCACCAAATTAAGCTCGTCCAAATCTTTAACCGATTTAGAAATAGCTTTTAACGCATTAACTTCCTGCAGATTAACCACACTCATCGTCACAAATCCACCCATCCGAAACTTGTGCGAATTATATCAACAAAAAGCAAAATGTAAAGCCTAAAGAACAAAACCGCAACACAAGAGAAGATAAAGCAAAACTCTCTCTTTCAAACTTTTTCAAAAGAGAGAGTTTCGTTAATACTTAAACCACACAAAATCCGTCAGATTATTCTGCGGCCGCCTGCCCGCTTAATTGCGCCTCTTGACGTTTTTTCATTCTAAGATA
Organism: uncultured Alphaproteobacteria bacterium; assembly: GCA_944392315.1. Classification (GTDB taxonomy): domain Bacteria; phylum Pseudomonadota; class Alphaproteobacteria; order RF32; family CAG-239; genus CAG-267. Next base: position 9,034 of record CALXWH010000021.1, read on the forward strand.
ACGTCTGGTAATTTTGAGCGCATTTTCAAACGTTGTCGCCGTAGAAATATCATGCCAAGTCAAGCCGTTTTGCAAAAAGGCCTCGTGCAACATACGACGCGGTTGCTTTTTGATGTTAGAAAGAATAATTTTCGCACCATGACTTTTCTTAACCTTGGCAATAAAGCCAACCAAAGCGTTTGCCCCGCTGATATCAACCATCGGCACATAGCCCATACGAATAATGATAATTTTCGGGTCAGCCTTTAGCTTTTGCAAAAAGCGCGTCACATCCAAAGCATCACCAAAGAAGAGCGGCCCCGAAAAACGCAATGAAATCACGCCTTGCTCATGCAAAACTTGTGATAAGTCACGTCCGCCGCCTTTATATTCCAAAGCCTTTTCATCCGTTTCAATTTCAATTTCGCGGCTCATACGATGCATAAAGATAATGCTGGAGAGAATAAACCCAACAGAAATACCCGTATTAAGGTCAACCAACACCGTCAGCAACAACGTAACCACCAGCGTAATGGCATCGCCTTTTGCACCTTTTAAGAGATAATACATCTTTGTCAGGTTAAGCATATTCCAGCCAACCAAAACCAACACTGCCGACAAGCAAGCCAAAGGAATAAACTTAGCCACCCCTGCCAACAACAACATAAACAAGAGCAAAATAACCGATTGCATAATACCGGCCATCGGAGAGTAACCGCCGGATTTATAGTTTGTAGCCGTCCGCGCAATTGCACCTGTTGCCGGCACACCCATAAACAACATACACATCAAATTAGCCATACCTTCTGCAATCAATTCGGCATTAGAGTTATGATTATCACCGCTCATACCGTCCACAACCGTGGCGCTCAAGAGAGATTCAACACCTGCCAAAAACGCAATCGTCAAGCCGCTTGGAATAACTTTAAGCATCAGGTTAAAATCAAACTGCGGTATATGCGGCGCCGGCAAAAAGTGCGGAATAGCCCCAAATTTAGAACCGATAGTATCAGGCGCTGCCGAAAACATGGCAAAAACAGCCACCAAAACCGTCGCACCGACCACCGCCACCAAATAAGCCGGCAAATTAGGCTTTTTGTGACGAACATAAAAGATAGCCGCAAACGAAAACAGCGCAATCGTAACCGACGCATAACTAAAGTTTCCGAAGCTATGAAAATAAGCAACCCATCTCGGCAAAAACTCCGCCGGAACACTTTGCATTTCAAGCCCCAACAAATCTTTAACCTGCGTTGTAATCAGCATCAAACCGATACCGGCCGTAAAACCTGTAACCACCGGATACGGAATGTATTTGATATAAGTTCCCAATTTCAAAAATCCGGCAACAATAAGGATAACACCGGCAATCAACATCGTCATAGTCAACCCCTCGGGGCCATAATTTTTGATAACATTAAAAATAACCACAACAAAGGCACCCGTCGGCCCGCCGATTTGATATTTAGACCCGCCTAAAAGTGCAATAAAAAAGCCGGCCACAATCGCCGTATAAAGTCCCTGCGCCGGAGTAACACCGGAAGCAATCGCCAAAGCCATTGCAAGCGGAATAGAAACAACCGCGACCGTCATACCGGCCAGCGTATCTCGTTTAAATTTATTTCTATCATACCCTTTGCTTAAAACTTCCACCAATTTCGGGCAAAAATTCTTTTTATAAAATCTCCCGAACTCGCCGATTCTTTGCTCCACCATCCTCATAACATCTTGCAGTGCCGCCAGCATTTTTTATCCTTACCTTTTCAACAAAAAAACATATCCCTCCAAGCGGGGGATTTCCTAATCTTTCCAAAAAAAACGATGATATCTGACTGATAAGCCTATGGCAAAAGCCGCCAGAAATACTCAAAGCCGTCCCATACCATCTGCAAAAATCAGACAGAGCGTTGATATAACGCCACGCGATAAATAGCAAGCGAAAAGTTAAACTGTGGTTAAATTTTTTTAATAACTTCAAAATTAAGCATAAAAAAAGCGGTGCTATATACACCGCTCATTTTTTACATCCGAAGTTTAAGGTTACCCCAACCCTTTTTAGCCTTAGGCTGAGCCTCAGAGCTCTGAGAAGAAGGATCATCAACTTTCTCTTCGGCACTTGTTTGCGGTTGTTGTTTCCAATTCATAATCGGGGCATTTTCTTTTTGTTTTTTTTCATATTCTTCTGCCTCTTGATCAGAATCAGCCACACCGTTTGCCACTGTTTTTTTCAACAACGCCGGAGAATTAAACACTTCCTTAGTTTTATCAAATTGGCTGATAACATCATCAATCACACCTTGCTTAATATTAAACGCCGTATATCTTCCCGCATAAAAGACCGTAAACGACGGACAAGGAGAAGAAAGCAACACATCGGTATAATCCACCCCGCGCACAAACCGAAGCATCACTTTCGGCTCAATAGCGCACGCCGCCGTAGCGGTGATAATATTCGGGCTCTGTGTAAACAAAGCCTCATAGGTTGTAGCCGTAGCGCCCATATCAAGCTCACCGCAATAGTCCACCACCGCAAAGTTATTCAACGTATAGCCGGTAAAATCTTTCGGTTTACGCGCCACATGATAACAAAAGACCTGTTCGGGATGTTCCACATTATAAAGCGCCGCCTCCGAAGTTGCTTTCGGCAAAGATGAGCGAATAAAAGGGATGATAGATTGTTGCCTTACGCGCCGCCTGCTTGTAGAAGAACTTTCAGACCCAAGCGGCAGCAAATCATCATAAAGTCCCAATCCTTGCAATTCCGGCGGCAACCCGCTGTCATCAGCCAAGACCAACCGACAATCACTTGCAAACATCCCCAATAACGCCACCATAAAAACTAAAGACTTAAACATAACCCGCTCCTCAAACCTAATCAATGTACAATAAAAATATATCACACCGAAGTTAAAAAAACATAAAATTTCTAAACAGAACAACAGCTTTCAGATTTTATCATCACATTACTTTTTACTGCTTGCAGCGCTCCACTCGGCTCTAACCTTTAGACAAGAGATATTGCGTTGTGCACTTTGCGACAATTTCACATAATCCTTTTCTGTTGTCACCAACGAGAGCCCAGCCTCAGACGCCTCGGTATTAAGCGCAACCAAATCATCTTTTTTATAAGCATAATGATCCGGAAAATCTTTTGTAATAACCGTCTGATAGCCCATACTCTTCAACGTTTGATAAAACTTTTCAGGATGGCCTATTCCGGCAAACGCCAAAACGCGCTGATTTTCAAGCGAAAACGGTAACGGTTTAAGTTTGCCGTGATAAACCGGAAGTTGACACTTTTCCGTCAATCCTGTTTTATCCTCGCCCATAATCAAAATATAATCGGCTCTTTTTTGCCCATTTTCCAGAGTTTCGCGCAACGGCCCTGCGGGAATAATTTTTCCGTTGCCAATCCCCACCGTTCCGTCAAAAACCAACCACGATTCGTCTTTATACAATCCCGGATTTTGAAATCCGTCATCCATAATGATAATTTCCGCACCCAATCGTACGGCCTTTTCAGCTCCAAGCTCTCGCTGCGGCGCAATAATCGTCGGAGCGATTCCGGCCAACAGACGAGCTTCGTCACCGGTTTCTTCGGGGGTATGTTTTTCCAAATCCACCAAAATATTTTTGAGTTTTCCTTTATACCCTCGTGTCACAAAAAAGACCTTTTTTCCCTCTTTCAAATATTTTTCGGCCATAGCCATCGCCACCGGTGTTTTACCAACGCCGCCTGCCGTAATATTTCCGATACAAATCACTTTGGCCTTGCACTTATGAGGTTTTTTGAGTTTAAGCCGCCATTGCGTTGCCGCCCCATAAATCCAAGCAAAAGGCGTCAACAACATCGGCACCAAGCCGTCAGATTGCCAAAAACGAGGTGTTTTCATTATTTCAATACCCTCTTTAATGCTTTAACGATTCCGTCCAACACCGCCGATTCTTTTTCAGCCCATTCAAATGCTTTTTGCTGACGTTCTTTAAGCAACTCCGGATCTCTGAAAAAAGTAATTGCCTCTTCCACGGCATCTTCAGCCGAGCCAACCTGATATACGGCATCATAAAAACGCGCTCTGTTCATCATCTCCACAAAATTTTGCATATTCGGTCCAACCAAAACAGCATTTTTATCACGCGCCGCCTCCATAAAGTTTTGCCCCCCGTGAGGGATAAGCGAGCCCCCGACAAAACTAATCGCCGCCAACGCGTACCAAAGTCCCATTTCACCGATAGTATCGGCCACATAAATATCCGTCTGCGGTGTAATATCTTCTTCATGAGAACGCTGCGCCACATTAAAATTTCTATTCCGATACATTCTGACAATTTCATCCCCGCGGTTAGGGTGCCTTGGCGCAACAATCGTCAACACATCGGCAACATTATCTTTCAGCCACGGCAAATAAAGGGCAAACCGCTCCTCTTCATCGTAATGCGTAGAGCTCAACAAAAAGACAGGTCTTGAACCGATTTGTTGTTTTAATATATCAAGTTTAGCCTCATCAACCGGCAGCGGCATACCGGCGAATTTCAAATTTCCGACACAGTCAACCTTAGGCGCTCCCAAAATGATTAAGCGATTTTTATCTTGTTCCGACTGTCCCAAGCATAGTGAAAAGCAGCTCAATAATTCTTTAGAAAAGAACTTAAACTTTTTCCATGTTTCAAAAGATTTATCGGAAATACGCCCGTTAACAAGAATAAGCGGAATTTTCGCTTTTTTAATTTCAGACAACAACGATGGCCAAAGTTCAGACTCAAACCACATCACGGCATCCGGTTTAAAGTGCTTAATTAACTTCTTGGCAAACGCCGGTACATCAAACGGAATAAACTGATGAAACGCACGTTTTGGCAACCTTTTTTCCATAATTTCCGCGGAAGTCAACGTCCCTGTTGTCACCAAAATAGAGAGGTCTGGATTTTCCTTCAAGAGTTTATCAATGAGCGGCAACATAGAGTTCGCTTCCCCCACCGAAGCCCCATGCATCCAATAGAGTTTGCCTTCCGGTCTCGGCACTTTGTAATTACCCAATCTTTCGTTAAAACGCGTCGGATGTTCTTTCTTTTCCTTTTGTCTTTTTTTGATATACGTCACTTTCAAAATTGGAAAAGCCAAAGTCATAAGCGCTTTATAAATCCCGATAAACATCATCATCTCCCAAACATTAAATTTTATTTTTATCGTTTAATTTTTTTCACTTCCCCCGGCAAGATTTCGGGCAAACCGAATTTTTTATCCAAAGCCAACGTCAAATCATTCAGTTCTCGCTCAAAAGCCTCACGAAGTTGTTCAGCTTGCTCTTCAGAAATATCCTTCGGCACAAACAGCGGTTTGGTCGCGGCCACTTCGCCCTTAGCAAAAAGTTTTGGAATAAGCATGGCGTCCCAACTTTTTTTCATAACCGCAGCATTCTGCGAGCTGTAGGTAAAGCCCATAATCGGCTTTCCGGTTTTTTGAGCAAAATAAATCACACTTTTATTAAGCCGCATACGAGGTCCTCTCGGTCCGTCAGAAATCAGCGAAACAACCGTTCCATGCTCCAATTCGCGCACAATATCAAGTGCCGCCGAACGCGCATTTCTATCCGATGACCCATCAATACTATAGATATGAAATTCGCGCAAAAGTTTCGCAATAATACGCCCGTCGTTATGCGGAGAAACCAACGCTTTCATCAATCTTTTATTACGCCAAAAGAAAGGCAGCATCAACGCGCGCCCATGCCATGTCACAAAAATTCCGCCATCATTTTGTTCAATCAACTGTTCAAATTCCTTTTGCCCATTAACGACAAAATGCCCGGTTTTCCCCACGAGCCAAACATAACCGGCGGCAATTTTGCCCAGCATATCAAAAACAAACGGTTGTTTTGTAATTTTCTGACGCAAATGTTTTATAGCTTTTTTGATTTCCATTTTTTTCCCATTCAACAAACCGATAAATTCTTCTAATCCTCCTTTTTAAATCATAGGTTAGATTATGTTAAAAAAGAGTTTAAACATCAAGCACAAAAAGCATCTCCACAGAGCAAGACACAAAAAAACGTCCTCTCCCAAAGGAGAGGACGTTAATAAAAAGAAGCACAAACTAATTAAAGTTCGTAATGACTGTTAAACGTTACCTTTTCGCCATTTGGAGCCGTAACCGTCACATTATACCCATTGATGGAATAAGTATATCCCGGAATAATCAGGGCATATCGTCCATTGACCACGTTTTTCCACCCATAGGTCAAACACTCCATATCGGTAATACCGGTTACACGAGAACCATCGCTGGCATACCATTCAATATATCCATTGCCTTCAACACCTCTGGCCGGTACCCATTCACCGATAGCGCTCTTAAACCCAACGGAATTATAGTCCTGATAGCTATCGGCTTTATACATAAAGTCGCTACTTTCGGGCAGCATCGTTTCATAATCACAAACCGCATAAGTAACACCATTTTCCCACTGGAAGACAAACGCTCTTCGCGTCACCTTAGCCGATGGGTCAAAAGTAGCCGTTGCATAAAAAGCCTTCGGTTTTCCGAAATGCGGATCATCCGGCTCTTCGGCAGCAGGCACTTTCAAAATATGCGTCACCGCCAAATCGGTCATATAGTTTCCCTCCGTACCGGTAGCCGTTCCCTGAACCACCACATCGGCATGATAAACATCAAAGTTACCGGAAGTACCGTTTGCCCGAATATTCAAACTTTTGTGACTTAATGAAACATTAGGATCAGCAAATGTCACCTCACCCAAATCTGCGTCATTAAGCGTTGCACTGAAGTTGTTATAAGAATACGGAGCCGTCAATTTATCAGCTTCCACACCATTACTCAACGTATGGGTATAAGGATAGGTTTTAACAACCACTTTCCAATTTCCCTGATTACGATTGTTAGATGTAGGCGCGCCCAAAGTTCCGGAAGCGGTATGATTAGCCTGCGAAACTTCTTTTTCCTGCGCCGGTGTATTCTTAAAATCAAAAGCAAACCGCGAACCATACGTATCGCTGGCCTTGACAGACTGGGTTGAACCGTCGCTCATTTTCTTATCCAACACAAAGTCAACCGTACCATCGTTATAAACGATTGTTCGTTTAGAAGAAGACGTCACCGTCAGCTCTTCTTTAACATAGATATCGGTTGTTCCTTCGCTGCTGAACACACGACCATCCACCGTTTGCCCTTTAGCTGTCAACAGATGCGGCGTAACGGTATATTCACCTTCCGTCCGCACGTTCTGCGCGTCTAATCTTTCAGATTTAGACATCGTCAAACGCACATTAAACGTATGATTAAACGTTCCGTCATTAAACACGATTTCAGCATCTTTAATCGGCAAATTCTGTTCTCTTTCCACCGCTCCGTTAGAGGTCACATACTTATAGTTAGAGCTATAAGTTTTAACCGTCCAATAGTTGTCGGTAGCCGAAGCACTGGTTGTAGAATGAGTTTCCGTCGTGCTAAAGTTCGTATTATCGGCATACAGCTTGCCGTAAACCAACTCGCCAAACTCTACCGTAAAGTTTTTAGTATAAGTTTCCACTTCATCATCACCCACGGTGTGTGGTGTCGTTTTAATCACCTTAACGGTTGTGGTATTGCCGTTCCAAGTCTGATCGGTATCATACGTTGTTTCGCCAACTTCATCGGCAACCATCAACAGCCAACCTTCAGAAATCAGATTAGAAGCACTGCCGCCGTTCCAAATTGCTTTGGTGGTATAATCATAAGGATAAGCCTTATATGTCAAACCATTGCGAACAACAGTTGAGAATGTCGGACTTACGTCTGCCCCGATACCGGTCATCACATACTTTCTTTCCGGGAAAGTTTTAACAACTTTACCATCCGTAAAGACCACCACCGGAGACATTTCCCTAAAGGAGAAGGTACCGTTTTCCGTTCCGTTAGAAGCGCTGGACTGCCAATTAGAAGTTGTATATGTCGCCTCAAACTTAACCATTTCCGAAAATTTCTTTTCTTCTTTAGAAGTAGATTGCGACACACGTTTCAGCTCATTTTCGTCCCAATTAAGCGATGTTGTAACCACCTCGCCAAACGGCAGTGCCGAAGCGGAGTGTCTACCCTGATAAGTATATGTTGATGAAGTTTTAGAACCATCGCTCCAAATAATTTCCTTATCAACGATATATTCATCATCTTCGCCTCTCAAGGTATAAGTTGAATCAACTTTCACCACATCATCAGGTTTATTGGCCTGAATTTTAAGCATAACCACTTCATCCACCGGATCCAATGTACAACCGGCAATTTCACCATACAGCGAATTAACGGATTTAAACATTTTATACTCATCTGTTTCTTCGGTTTTATTAACCTCAAAAGCAAGTTCCGTAAATTTCAGTGCGATATCAGGAATATCATAACTTCCATATTCGCTCTTAAACATCACCGGCTTCAGATAAGTAAAGTTCACCACATTTTCAACCACGGTTCCGGCTTCTTTTCCGGTTGCGGTAGAAGTATACGTACCGTTAATTGTCTGCACGGTAAAGCCATCGGCATTTGTAACTTCCGAAAAGACCTCTTCAGCCATTTTTCCGGTAGATTTTGGCACAAACAAGCTATCATTAGAAGGCTGTTCGCGTTCCTGCGGCGGCGTCACTTTCAAAGACAAAGGCACTGTATAAACATGAGTTTCTTCACCTTTATTGGTTTTCACCACCTCGGTCAATTCATACGCCTCCAACGGACAACCGATATATTTACCGGTATACGTCACGTCTTCAATCTGCGTCGCCTCCGAAGTCACCACTTTATGGTACCAAGGCTGCAGTTCCAGCTTATTGCTCAACTCATTACCGGAAGAAACACCCTTAGCGCTGTAACTGGCGTTAAAGACGAGTGTTGCCTTATACGGATCTTCGGTTTCAGTTTTATCACCAAACTGCGCAATCAACGCTTTAGCAAAGTTAACGGAATCAATTTCCAGATGTGGCGTTGCCAAAGTATCTTCACCCTGCACCACACCGGTATAACGATGTCCGTAGCTGACTGTGGCAATTTGACCGTCAGAAAAAGTAAACTCTTTCACAACGTCTGCCCCCAAAGTGGTTCCATTACGATAAGGCGTACGGCTTTTAATTTGCTGTTTAACCAAGCTAACCGGCAAATCGGTGACAGATTTCACCTCAATCAACGGTTTTGCCAAGCGCACGTTCAAATACGCCGAAGGATTAAACTTATAATCAAAAGAAACATCCTCTTGCTCGCTTTTCATAGAAGAAACCTGTTTAAAAGTCACATCACTTTTAACCAAAGTATCTTTCACGGTAGCGGTTGCAATCAAGATTCGTTCAGATTCCCAATAGTGATCAATAATCACATCGGTAGTATCCTCTGGAGCAATATCGGAAAGAAATTTAGCTCTTTCACCGGCACAGCTCCCCACCAAAATCAGGCTCACGATAAACGCAAGCATCAACACGACTGAGTTTGCACCTCTGAGGCACACAAATCTCAATTTTCTGTCTCTCGTTTTCATAACTAAAAAACAATTTAGAAAGTTTGTAAATATAGTTTAATTAAAGAAATATCTGATACCACATCTCCAAAAGAGATAGGTTTATAACAAAGAAATCAAGAATATGCCTCAAGCACGATAATGAACATAAACATAGACTCAAGGCACAATAATTTTTAAGCACCGCCACGCTAGCACAAAATATACAAAAAATCAACCACTTTTTGTACAAAAAAAGAAAGCCCCATTTATGAACATCCTCCATACAGGGGGCATCATAAACAGGGCTTTCTCAAATCAGATCGGGTACATCATTACGGGTGCAACTTCAAGTCGGTGTAAGAAGTGTGGTGCATCACCTCTTTGCCGAGGTTTGTATCCACATAGCTAAACTCCTTAACATCGGAGCCCAGATATGTATCATCTGGATACAGCGCCGCTCTTTCTTCCAGATACTTCACACTCTGGCTAAACCGAAGTTCAACCGGAATGTCAAATGTGAACTGTTTCTCTCCGTTGTCAAAATAAATCTTCAACGAAAAGACCTTAACCCAGAAGCTCGGTGTCGGCAAAAGATAGTTGCCGTTCGGCATGTTGTAGTACGGGTCAAACATATATTTCTTGCTTGTCCCAGATACTGTAAACACACCTGCGTCGTAGCCGCTTGGTTCAGCGTCTTCAACGCTACTTTCATAACGAACACCGGTGTCGGCAACATACCATGAGTTATCAATGTCTTTACCCATGATAACTGTTGCGGTGTGTTCCCAAGTTTTCACCTCGTCCTCAATGAGGGTATGCGGTGTAGTCTTGGTAACTGTAGCGGTAACCGTACCGTCTTCACTCCAAATAAGGTTGGTATCCCAAATCGGCTCGCCAACAACATCACCTTCCTTGATGGACTTGGTGTACCATGGGCGAAGGATTTCGTCCTTGATTTCCAATACATCGGCGTTATGTGACGCCCAAGAAGCGGTGAACTCCAGAGTAACTGTATAATCGTTACCTGAAGTGTTTTCTTTTGCAAAATTGGAATAAGCCACCTTGGCGATTTCCACATGAGGCGCATAATCCTCAACACCTGACACAGATGTCTTGTCGTACCGCCAACCGTAGCTGACTGTGGCTACCTGTCCGTCGCTGAAAGTAAACTTTTTCACGACGTCCTTTCCAAGAGTAACACCCTCAGAAAAATCACCTTCGCTAACTGTTTCTTCTCCTACCAACGTGATATCAATCTCGCTGGCATCAGACACCTCAATGTGCTCTTTTTCAAGCTCAACATTGAGATAAACAGACGGGTTAAATCTCATGACCTCAGTTCCATCCCCAGTGGGATCAATTGTGGAACTTTGGTCAAACGTTACTTCACTACCTCCGAGGTGGTCGTCCACATTTGTGGTCACCTCAAGGTTTCTTTCCGATTTGACACTTGCGCGTGTATTTGTTTTTTCCAACGCGCCATCACATCCCACCAACATACCTACAGCTATCGCTGTGAAGCATGCATTTTTAAAGAAATTTTTCATAAAATAAGTTTATATGTTAGTAATTTAATTTCTTCTCTGGTGTACCCGCTAATAATAAAACATAAAAAAATACCAGATTGTCGCATACGCTAACAACCTAAAACGGGCACAATAATTTTTTTAACTGTCTTACCTTAGCATATTTTTTATACAAAATCAACATCTTTTTGTACAAAAAAATCTTTTTTAAATAAAGAGATAACAAAAAACAAATTTTCTGAAACTATATCTCCCTTTTACTCCCCCTCCAAACATCAAAAAAGCAGGCTAATATACACTAGCCTGCTCTAAGATTTTACTCAAACGAGTTTATATCTTCATCTTGTAGAAAGACCGATAAACAAATATCAATCCCAAAACAAGGAACAACACGCCGAGCGTCAAAGATACGCACTTCGGAGCGGCAACAGCCATTTCCACTGCCAACAATCCAAACAATGTCGTAAATTTAATAATCGGGTTTAAGGCCACGGAAGAAGTATCCTTAAACGGATCACCCACCGTATCACCAACCACCGTTGCATCGTGCAAAGGTGTGCCTTTTTCGCCCAAATCAACCTCTACCACCTTTTTGGCATTATCCCAAGCACCGCCGGCATTAGCCATAAACAGCGCCTGATACAAACCAAACACGGCAATAGAAATCAAGTAGCTTGCAAACAAGTTCGCATCAAAACAAGCAAACGCAATCGTAAACGAAAAGATAACAATAAAGATGTTGAACATACCTTTTTGCGCATAGAGCGTGCAGATACGAACCACTTCTTGAGAATCTTTTTGAGATGCGGCTTTTTTGCCCGAAAGTTTGATATGTTGTTTAATAAAGTCGGTTGCGCGATAAGCACCGGTAGAAACCGCCTGCATAGAAGCGCCGGAGAACCAGTAAATCACCGCCCCGCCCAAGATAATACCAAACAATACCATCGGGTCAAGCAAATCAAGTTTAAGATTTAAGAGCAAGATGATAGAGAAAATCATCGTTGTCGCACCAATAACCGCCGTACCGATAAGCACCGGTTTTGCCGTTGCCTTAAAGGTATTTCCGGCGCTGTCGTTTGCCTCCAACAGGTGTTTACCTTGTTCAAAATCAGGCTTAAATCCATAATCGCTTTCAATTTCCTTTTTAGCTCCACGCAAGGTTTCAATTTGCGAAAGCTCAAAAACAGATTGCGCGTTATCGGTCACCGGACCATAGCTGTCAACGGCAATGGTAACCGGCCCCATGCCGAGCATACCAAACGCCACCAAACCAAAAGCAAACACGGTCGGATAAACCATAAAGTCGCCCAAGCCTTCACTGGCCGTAAAGAAAGCAACCACCATCAAGCCGACCATAACCAAGCCCTGCCAAAAAGCAGACATATTACCGGCCACAATACCGGAAATAATGTTCAAAGAAGCGCCGGCTTCACGGCTGGATTTAACAATTTCTTGTACGTGTTGAGATTTAGAAGACGTAAAGATTTTGGTAAATTCCGGAATAAGCGCCGCCGCCAACGTTCCGCAGCTGATAATCAGCGCCAAACGCCACCACAAATCGGCACTAACAGAGGAAAGCATCAAATAAGAAATGGCAAACGTAACCACGATGGATGTCACCGAAGTCAACCAAATCAAGCTTGTGAGCGGTTTTTCAAAATCAAAGATTTTCGCTTTGCCATAGCGTGCTTCAGAGAGTTTAGCGTTCATCCAATAAGAGAACAGAGATGTCAAAATCATCAAGATACGCATTGCAAAAATCCACACGATTAAGCGGGCTTGAAAATCAATTCCATTAGCCATCATCACCAAATCACCGTTTTGCGCATACATCATACCCGCGCCCAAAACAATGAAGCTGACAAGAGCCACACCGGTCACGCCATAAGTTTCAAAACCATCGGCAGTCGGGCCGACTGAATCGCCGGCATTATCACCGGTACAATCGGCAATAACTCCGGGGTTACGCGCGTCATCTTCGCCGATTTTGAAAATAATTTTCATCAAATCCGCGCCAATATCGGCAATTTTCGTAAAGATACCGCCGCAAATTCTCAAAGCGGAAGCGCCCAAAGATTCGCCTATAGCAAATCCGATAAAGCAAGCCCCTGCGTTTTCTTTAGAGACGAAGAGCAAAATAGCCATCATCATAATCAATTCCACGCAGATAAGCAAAACCCCGATAGACATACCGGATTTAAGCGGCAAACTCATCACCTTATAAGCTTTTCCTTCCAACGAAGCAAAAGCGGTGCGCGCATTGGCGTAGTTATTGATGCGCATACCGAACCACGCCACCGAATAAGAACCGAGAATACCCAAAACCGACCATCCGAGTACCGTCAAAACTTTTGGCAACGGCGTATCGTTCAAGCCATAAAAGTAATAGAAAATACAAACCGCAATAAACACTTCCAACAAGATAAGAAGTTTCGCTTGTTGTTTCATATAGGTTTTGCAGGTAGAATAAATCAGCTCAGAAATAGCGAGCATAGATTTATGCGCCGGCATATTTTTAATTTTATGAAATTCATACCAACCGAAAGCCATTCCGAGCACACAAATAATCAAGCCGAAAGCCAAAATTTGCACACCGGAAACGGACATTCCGAAAATATCAAACATCACATCAAGTGATGGAATTTTGAGGTCAATTTCAGACGCCGCAGCGCTGCCTGCCCCAAAAGCCAACATTGGCGCAAGAGCAGCCAATAAAGCTAATAATTTTTTCATCTTAAACATACAATTCCCCCTAAAAAAAGCGGATGAATCAAAAATCCGGCGGAAACATAAGACCTCCCACCTAGGATAGATGAAGTTTAGTCCCTAATTCTAAACAAGGAGTTAAGACTTTCACGATTATTTTTAATTTTTTCTTTTAAAAATAAGAAGTTACAACCGTCCGAATAAAGACCGGAGAGATTAAATCCCCACACAAAAAAACGGATGTTCTGCAAAGAACATCCGCTAAATAAAGAGCAATTTTTACGCATCAACCGTCGTCCTTGGCAAATACTCATTAGCATACCAAGACGCCACTTTAGGATTATCTTCTGCAACAGCTTGCACCATTTCAAATACATCACCACCGTACAAACCATAAAATCCATTTAAGGGTTCCAACTCCGTCAAATACAGATTAATCAAATCCACGCGCCCAAAATCCAGACATCTTTTCAGCAACGCTTGTTCTGTTTCCGCAAAGACATCCGTTCCGTAAATATCGTTTAAGAACGTTTTGACAAACCACTCCACCAAATCCAGTTTAAGGAAAGAGACGATTTTGGCCGCATTATAAACCAAATACGTTTTTCCTTCCAAAAATAAAGTCTGCTGATGTTTAGCATGCCAAAGAAGCCAATCTTTGACCACTTTATCCCGAACCTGTGGATTACGCAAAAAACAGGCCACTTCGTTGGCTGCAAGATAAGGATAGGCTTTAACATATTTGGCAATATACGCGCCCTGTCCTTGCAGCAAAAAGACTTTAGCCAACCTAAAATCCTCAATTTTCCGACCATTAACGACTTGTAGCGTTGCTTTTTCCAAATCCCACTCATCTTCACGATCGTCCGAAGAAAACGGCACCGCCAAAACATCAAATTGCGCCAAAGGAAAATCCTCCGAAGCCATAAAGACCTGCAATTTTCCCGAACGTGGAAGTTTACGCACCACGGCAATCGCCGTTTGGTTTTCACATACCATAGATTTGGCGCAATAACCACCTTGAAACAAATAAATCGGATAACCGAGCTTTTCGCCGATTGCATCCAAATCGCTCCACATACTAATTTTTTCCATAAAAATACATTTAAAATCCACAATAATTTTTTTGTGAAATGCAACATAGCAACATTTGTTTTTCTGTCAATAAATTTTTAGATTTTTTTTAGAGCGCATGAAAGCTCGCAAAAAAGGCTCCGGATTTACCCCAAGAGCCCTCATTATCATACGAAACACAACTGAAAAATCGCTTATATGCCCTCACCACTCGCGTAATTTACGGTTGACCTCGCGCTCTTTAATACTCTCGCGCTTGTCATAAAGTTTTTTACCTTTACCGAGCCCGACTTCAAGTTTAGCCCGTCCTCTTTCATCAAAGAAAAGCCTTTTTGCAATCAACGAATATCCTTTTTTCGTCATAGCCCCGATGATGCGATTGATTTCGTTGCGTGTCAAAAGCAGCTTTTTCTTGCGGTTCGGATCTTGTTTTTCATAACCTTTATTGGCATATTCTTCAATTTTCAAGTTTTCAATAAACAGCTCCCCGTTATCATATGAGCCGTAAGTATCGGTCAAAGAGGCTTTACCCAAGCGCAAGGATTTAACTTCTGTTCCCAGCAATTCAAGCCCCGCCACAAAAGTTTCTTCAATGGCATAATCAAACGTCGCGCGGCGGTTAACAGCAACCTGCCCCGTTGCGATAAAATCCGATTTTTTCACCTTTTTAGCCATCATAAACCTCTATAAAAAACGAAAGAGAATATAATCTGAAAACACCTCGCTGTCAAGCCCCAAATCACCACATCATAAAACACCAAGACCACAAAAAAGCCGAGATAAATATCCCGACTTTTTAAGATGATGCGATGTATGATTATCCGCCTTAATGCACCATCTCTTCCGGCAGCAGAGGTGTAACCGGACGTTCCAAAGCCACTTTCAACACATCTTGAACATTTTCAGCCAAGACGATATTCAGCTCTTTTTTCACAATATCCGGAAGTTCCGCCAAATCTTTTTCATTTTCCTTCGGAATAATCACGGTTTTAATTCCGCCGCGCAAAGCCGAAAGCAATTTTTCCTTCAATCCGCCGATAGGAAGAACTCGGCCCTGCAACGTGATTTCACCGGTCATAGCCACATCACTTTTAACCGGAATTTTTGTAAACACGGAAACCAACGTCGTATACATGGTAATACCGGCCGACGGACCATCTTTAGGGGTTGCCCCTTCCGGTACGTGAACATGAACATCTGTTTTTTCAAACACTTCAGGGTTAATCCCCAAAGCCCTTGCATGCGAACGAACCACCGAGTAAGCCGTATCAATAGATTCCTTCATCACATCGCCCAACTTACCGGTTTGCTTAACAATTCCTTTCCCCGGCATATCCACCGCCTCAATAAAGAGGATATCGCCGCCGACTTCCGTCCAAGCCAAACCGGTTGTAACGCCCACGAGATTTTTCTCTTCGCGTACACCGAAGTGATATTTTTTAATCCCCAAATATTTACTCAAATTGTCCGCATCAACGGTAATATGTTCATCTGCCTTTTTCTTAGCTTTGCCGCTCTTCTTTTCGCTGTCAAGCAACAAGTCCTTAGCCGATTTACGAGCAATTGTCGCCAATTCACGCTCCAAATTACGCACGCCTGATTCGGATGTATAATAGCGAATAACATCACGAATAGCCTCATCGGTAATAAAGAGCTCTGTCGGTTTAATGGCATTTTCTTTAAACACCTTCGGGATAAGGTGGCGTTTGGCAATTTCAATTTTCTCCTGCTCGGTATATCCGTCAATCCGAATAATCTCCATACGATCAAGCAACGGTCTCGGCATATCAAGCGAGTTCGCAGTTGTAACAAACATCACCTTAGAAAGGTCATAATCCAAATCAAGATAATGATCATTAAAGGTAGCGTTTTGCTCAGGGTCCAACACTTCCAACAAAGCCGAGCTCGGGTCTCCACGCCAATCAGAACCAAGTTTATCAATTTCATCTAACAAGAACAACGGGTTAGACACGCCTGCCTTTTTGATATTTTGAATAATTTTCCCCGGCATTGCCCCGATATACGTCCGACGGTGTCCACGGATTTCCGCTTCATCGCGCATACCGCCCAAAGACGCCCGCACGAATTTACGCCCCGTTGCCCGCGCTATAGAACGCCCCAAAGAAGTTTTACCGACACCCGGCGCCCCAACCAAACAAAGGATAGGGCTCTTCAAATCTTTAGAACGCGCTTGAACTGCCAAATATTCAATAATTCTCTCTTTAACTTTCTGCAGCCCATAGTGGTCTTCATCCAAAATTTTAATAGCCTTCGTCAAATTATGACTAATCGGCGAATATTTACCCCACGGCAAATCCACCAACCAATCCAAATAGTTACGAATGATTGTGGATTCGGCGCTCATCGGACCGGCCGCCTTTAATTTTTTGAGCTCTTGGTTAGCCTTAGCCCGTGCCTCGTCAGACATTTTGGATTCGGCAATTTTCTTAGCATATTGCTGAATTTCGTCTTCTTCTTCATTTTCAACGCCGGTCAACTCTTTTTGAATAGCTTTAAGCTGTTCGTTTAAGTAATAATCGCGTTGATTTTTCTCCATCTGAGTTTTAACCCGATCTTTAATTTTATTTTCCGCCGCAATTCTTGCCCCTTCGGCATTAAGAATTTCCAACAATTTCGTCAACATCGCGCGTTCGTTTTTGCATTCCAACAATTCTTGTTTATCTGCGGTGCGAATATCCAAATTGCCGATAACCGTTGCAATCAATTTGCCCAAGTTTTCATGCTGATTAACAATCATCAAACTTTCCTTCGGCATTTTAGAATAATCAAGCGTCTGCTGTTTAAATTTCTCGCTGACAACCGCCGCCAATGCTTTCAACTCAATCGGGTCGCCATCGTCTTTTTCCAATTCATACGGCGCAACAAAAGCTGTATAATATTCCCCGAACATATTTAATTTTTTAACTTTAATCCGCGCAATACCTTCCACCGCCAAATTCAGCGTTCCGTCCGGCATCGTGATAAAGCGTTTAATCCGAGCGAGCGTCCCGATATGATACAAATCATCTTCGGTCGGATTTTCGGTAGCAGATTGTTTTTGCGTCAACAAAGCAAGCGGCGTACCAAATTGATAAGCAGCCTTAGCCGCTCTGAGCGACATAGAACGTCCCACAAACAAAGACGCGGAATTATCCGGAAAGACGACAATATCGCGCAACGACAACACCGGATACTCCATATTTTCCAAAATTATTTTATCATCCATCGGTGGAAGAGCATCCTTAGCATCCAAAAATTTTTCATTCCCCAAATCTTTATCTTCAACGCGGCTCATTACAACATCCTTACAAATAACCAAAACCAACAAACGCCCGATGACGAGCGGCAAGCCACATTTTCAAACCGAAATTCCCTCCCGTTTGAAATAAAACGACACTCCCCTCTCGGACGAGTATTATATAGTGTCGCCCCCCATCTTCTGCAATACCTGAAATATAATTTTGCAAAATCCACACAAAGTTCGCAACCATCGCTGCGTTTAATCCACAATAAAAAAGTCAATCTCCAAAGCAAAACAACATTTAGTCTTCGGTAATCAAACGAATAGATTCCAACCTTTTAATTTCATCACGACATTTCATCGCTTTTTCAAATTCCAAATCTGTCGCATATTGCTTCATTTCTTTAGTCAAGCGTTTAATCTCTTTAGCAATATTTTCCAATTTATCGCGAGCAATCGGCGCCGTCAATTCTTTATCGCCGTCCGCTTCCGTCATTGTCTGCAAAACAGAAGAAATAGCTTTTTTAATCGTTTTGGGCACAATACCGTGCTCTTGGTTATACTGAAATTGTTTTTTGCGCCGCCGTTCGGTTTCATCCAACGCCATTTTGATTGAATCCGTCATTTTATCGGCATAAAGCACCACGCGTCCCTCGGCATTACGCGCCGCCCGCCCGATAGTCTGAATAAGCGAGCGATAAGACCGCAAAAAGCCCTCTTTGTCGGCATCCAAAATAGCCACCAACGAACACTCCGGAATATCCAGCCCTTCACGCAAGAGGTTAATTCCGACCAAAACGTCAAACACACCTTGGCGCAAATCTCTGATAATTTCAATACGCTCAAGCGTATCCACATCCGAGTGCAAATAGCGCACTTTAATCCCGTTTTCCTTCAAATATTCGGTCAAATCTTCAGCCATTTTTTTTGTTAAAGTCGTCACAAGCGCCCGCTCGCCTTTATCAATAACCCGCCGACACTCCGCCATCAAATCATCCACTTGCGTTTCCACCGGTTTAACCACACAAACCGGATCCATCAACCCCGTCGGACGAATAACCTGCTCTGCAAACACACCGTGACTTTGTTCCAGTTCCCAATCTCCGGGAGTAGCGGAAACAAAAATAGTCGGCGCCCGAAACTTATCCCACTCCTCAAATTTAAGCGGACGGTTATCCACGCACGAAGGCAACCTAAAACCATAATCGGCAAGTGTGGTTTTACGGTTTCTGTCGCCCCGATACATACCCCCGATTTGCGGCACGGAAATATGGCTCTCATCAATAAACAGCAACGCATCTTTCGGAAAATACTCAAACAACGTTGGCGGCGGTTCCCCCGGAGCGCGTCCGGTCAAATAGCGCGAATAATTTTCAATTCCCTTGCAGTGTCCGGTCGTTTCCATCATTTCCAAATCAAAACGCGTGCGTTGTTCTAGGCGTTGCGCTTCCACCAATTTATTTTGCGACCGCAGTTCTTCTAACCGAATAGCCAAATCTTCTTTAATGTGCATCATTGCTTGTGAAAGAGCCGGTCTCGGTGTCACATAGTGGTTCGCCGGATAAACGGTAATTTCTTCCAAATCAGCGGTTTTCTTTCCGGTCAAAACATCAAATTCGCTGATTTTCTCAATTTCATCCCCAAAAAACGAAACCCGCCAAGCTCTATCTTCATAGTGCGCCGGAAAGATATCCAACGTATCGCCTTTAACCCGAAACGTAGAACGAACAAAGTTAACCTGATTACGTTCATATTGAAGCGTTGCCAGGTTTTGATAAACCTCTTTCGGGTCCACCGTCACACCCTTTTTAAGCGAGAACGCCATAGATGAATACGATTCCATACTACCCAAACCATAAATACACGAAACCGACGCCACGATAATGACATCTTTTTCCTCCAACACATTACGTGTTGCCCCATGTCTCATTCGGTCAATTTGTTCATTAATGGCCGAATCTTTTTCAATATACGTATCTGTTTTAGGAATATACGCTTCCGGCTGATAATAGTCGTAGTACGAAACAAAATATTCCACATGGTTATGCGGAAAAAACTCTTTCATTTCGGCATAAAGTTGAGCTGCCAAAATTTTATTCGGCGCCATAATCAAGGTCGGCTTTTTCATCTCCTCAATAATTTTAGCCATAGTAAAAGTTTTACCGGAACCGGTAACCCCTAAAAGCACTTGATTTCTCTCGCCTCTACGCAAGCCTTCGCACAACTGTCTGATAGCTTCCGGCTGGTCGCCCGACGGCTGAAACGGGCTGACGACTTCAAACTGATTACTCATACGAAATATATAGAACACCCCGCGCCCAAAAGTCAAGCCCCGCCAACAAAAACAAAAAAAGCGGCAATCTCAAAAAAAGATTACCGCCACCAACATCAGATTTAGCTCAGAAAATAAAGTTTCTTTTGCTCATCATACTGCAAATCAATGCTACGCTCATCATTTCCATCCACGTGAAAGCGTACCATATCCACATCACGCACTTCTAACACATCAACCACATTGTCTCTGCTAAGGAGCACAAAAAGAAGTTTAAACCAATTATCTTCCAGCTCCACCATCAAAAAGTGCTTAATATCAACTTGCAGATGATAACACAGTTCCTTAAATCCGAACTCATCAATTCTATCATTGTCAGAAACTGCATCCAAGCGATAATAAGCAGCCTTACTCCAAAAATCAGAATAGACCATTTTACCCGCAGTCAAACTTTTCATTTCATCTAGGCGACACACCTTTCCCGGCACAACGACAAAGACGTCACGAAAGACTTTGTCTGCAAAAAAGACCATATCTTCATCTTGGGCATAACCCAAATAAAGCCCCAGAGGATAGCTTTCGCTATACACATAACAAGCCTTAGAAGGGGCATATTCCAGCAACATCATCGGCACATCGCCGAACCGCCTTTTGTACAAAGCAAAGGACTTTCTTTCAACAACACGCCGCTTACGAGCTCTCAAAAAGACACCGTCACGTACCATGCCAAAATGGCTCTCACCCAAAGCATAGATTAAAAGTCTTTCTTTCTTTTGCCCCACACCGACAATCATCGCATCATTAGACACCACCAACGTCGTAAAAAAGCCAACCAAATAAAAAATAAGCGGCAGGCTCCATATCCACGTCATGGATGTAAAGACGATCATCATGAAGTACACAACCAACACGCAAAACAAAAACATTCCATTTTTGTTAAATGCAAATTTCCAACGTCTGGCAGAACGCCACAGGCCGGACTGCCAAAAAAATAATAGATCCATAAAACAAAATTTAAATTAGACATAAAAATACATTTTTGGACAATCTAACACGCTAAAAAAAATATTTCAACTTTTTTCTCAGATAAAACACGAAAAAATATTTCCCTGATGTTTCAAAATTAAATCCGCCAAAATATAAGCGGCCACTGCGCCCAAAGCCAAATTCACAATCACGATATAGAGTCTGGAAACGACCTCGCCTTCTTTAATTAACAGCGTCACCTCCACCACACGGCAAAGTTTCGCGCCCACAAAAGCAGCCAACGCCGCCCACAAGCACCAACGTGCCCACTCCATATAATCCAGCGCCGCTAATCCCAAAGCAAGAGCCAAAAGAATAAGCGACCAAAAAAACAAAAAACTGTCCCAACAGCTGAGACGATTTTTTAAACTGACATTCATAACCTAAAAATAATAAAACGGACATAACAATATTAAAACGCAATATAACTATGCCCGAAAAACCATAAACGCAAGAAAAAAATACATTATCTATCGCAAGGAATTTTTCCCTCATCTTGGAAAGCGCGTAATTGCACCGTCGTCATTTCCATTTTCAGACCATCTGCGGTCATGCAATATCCAGAAACCGGCTCACCATCCTTAAACGTCACTTTAAACCGCTCATTACCATCAGCATAAAAAGCCGAAACGTCACCATTTTCTTTTCCGTCTTGATAAAAAGCCTCACTTAAAAGGGTTCCGTTTTCAAATAACATCAAGGCTCGCCCTTGCTTTGCACCGTCAACAAATCTCACCTTAGAAAGCAATTTACCGCTTGGATAGCGTTCACGCACTTCACCGTTAACAAGTTTTCCGGTTTCAATCTCATGCAATAGCCCATCCGCCTCCATACGAATTTCTTTACTCTCATAAATCCGTTCTGGTGGCGTTGCATCATTAGACCAAGAGACAACCTCGGAACGAGTTGCATTTTCACTGTTTTCCGCAGCCATAGTAGGCAGATTCGCCTCCAAGCTCGCTCCGCCAAGAGACGCCGGAGCATTTTTTTCCGCTGTTTCAGAAGATACCATGTCAGGCGCTTGAGCAGCAGAACTTTCCATAACAAGAGCATCGGCGGTTTCTTCACCTTCCATCTGAAAATCTAACGTTGGCATTGCGCCTCCCCAATTTCCACCTTCTTCATCATCCAACATCTGCGCTTTTGCCATTCCGGAAAACAGCATAGCCACGCCCAACATCAGCAAAATTTTTTTGTGCTTAAACAAAACCATAAACATCCTCCGCAAAACATTTTACTCACTTCAGATAATAGCCCCCAAAAGTTAAGATAAATATAAAAAGGAAGAAATTTTTGAATACAAAAAATCCCTTGCGAAAACACAAGGGATTGAATTGGCGGAGATGTAGGGATTCGAACCCCAGGAGGACTTGCGCCCTCGTCTGATTTCAAGTCAGGTGCATTAAACCAGCTCTGCCACATCTCCATCAGAACCTGCCATAACGGCAACGAAAGAAAATTAGAATATATTTTTTGAAACGTCAAGATTTTTTTTCAAAATCTTACACATTTTTTATTTCCGCCACTTTTCCAACATTTCCCCACAATTAAAAACACTTTTATGATATAAAAAAAGGCACTCCGCCATAAAACGAAATGCCTTTTAAAAGAGAGTTACGGATTATTCCAAGAAAATCAAAGCACAATCACCATGCTCATATTTATTTTGCAAGCTGACTTTAATTTCTTGAGTAGCCCCCGCCGCCACCTTAAACTTCCAAACATGAAGATTACCTTTTTCATCTTCACCTTTGATACTTTCGCTAATAATCTTAGCACCACTAGGCATTGGCTGTTTCAAAATCAAATTAGCCTCATATTTAGCTTTATTGGTAACTTTATAAACAACTTCATAAAGATTAGTCTGTTCAATCGTCACACAAGTATCTTTAGTAGATTTCTTATATTTACGCTCACTAATTTTTTGAATATCCGTCACCTGACCTTCTGCATAAATATCAAAGAATTTACCCAACTGCAACTCAATTTCCTGTCCTTCGGCCTTATTAGAAAGGGTATTCTCGCCCACAAATTGCAGCGCTCCATTTTTATCATAGTCATAAAAGCTGATTTTCCCTTTAGGCAACGGCATCCCCAAACCATCTTCTGCCACATTGCTAAAACGACAAATCAAACTCGGATTAACATCTTCAAACGCGGTTTTTTCCTCCTTAAAAGACAAGGTAGAAAAGATTGTACCTTCTTTTAAATATTTAACCTTCGGTGCACTAACAAAAGACACCTGTTTAATCTGTCCGTCTTTAAGCGATGTCGGTTGCGGAATTTGATACATATAATATCCGCCCAAAGCCTCAGGCGTCGTCATCACCGCGCTTTCCGCAAAACTATCCACCATAGCATTCAAAGCACTGGCAGACTTCAGCGACCACACCGGCATAACCGCACGGCTGACCGTATTAACATCACCGGCAATCAAATTAACTTTGACATTATCATACGCACTCCCCGAGTTGTTGTTCAAAGAAACACGCCCCAAGAGCTCCAATGTTTTATCATCATTAACCTTAGCCACATAATCGGCTTCCCAAGAAAAGCCGGACGTCAAATACGCCAAATAAAGATTTTTATCACCATCTTCTTGCGCTTCAGCCTTAGCTTTCAAAACCGGTGTGCTGTTCAAACCGAGAGGCACTTTATCAAAGAGCACCCTCCCCGGAAAATTCGTTTCAATTCCATAATCAAATTTCAGTACCGGCGTTGCCCCGTCAACCGCTAACAATGTCGCTTTTTCATAAACATTCTGCCCCGTAGATGGATTCGTGCGCACGGTTTTAACCTCTTTGCCGACATAAGCATTCAGCATATTCATATAATTAACGCCGGCGTAGTCATAATTTTGTTCCAAAATTTTAATTCCGTCACCAAAAATAAACGCCGATTCCGGACGCATTTGTCTGGCCACTTCATCAAAAACAATCTCGTTCACCCCTTTTTTGAGAGGAACTTTCTGACTTTTTTTAATCAATGCCAGATTCTGATTATAAATTGTAATTTCAGTAGAAGAAGCCGGAGCCAACGCCCAAGCTTGAGACGCCGCAGCAAAGCTGACAGCAGAAACCACTACCGAAAATAAAACACTCTTAAATTTCATCAAATATCCCTCCCAAAAAAATTTTAGAACATCCCTTAAATATGATACTTAACGCGCTTTGTCAACTTTAAGCAGACCACGCAAAACATCAATCTGCGTCAACACAGCCTCCAATCTCCCCACAAACTTTATCAACGCATTAAACTTCAAGAGCGAAAATTGATGATAAAGCCGCTTTTTAGAAACAAAGCAGAAACACATTTTCTGCCATGCAAAATGGATTGTCACCGTATCCGCCTCCAAAATTTTGCGCAAGTTTTCAGCCTCGGCCTTAAGTTTAGCGTCATCCAGCAAATTTTGCGCCTCGTCATCACAATCAATCGTCAAAATAACACCTTTAAACACCGTTCCCCTAATTTCAAAAAACTTAGAAGATATGAGCGTAAACAAGCAATCTTCTTCCACACAAAATCCTTCGCCGCGAACAACCGCCCGACAATCGCGTAAATTATACGTCCAATTTTCCCAAACCGGATATTTATCATCAATACCCGCCCCATAATCAAAACGAATATCCTTAAATAAAGATTGTCCTTTGGCAAAAATCAAACTTTCGCCCTTCGTCTGGAGCCCCTCGCGCAATTCTCTGAGCATCACCCCGAGCACCACGCCAATCAGCGGCAATAAAATCAACCACAAGCGCCAATCATGCACATACATCAGCACCAACCCGGCCAACACCCCGCCGATAACCACAACCAACCCCGCTTGCAGCAAATAGCGCTTGCGCCAAAATTCCAACACTTTCACATCATGCGCCAATATTTTTCTATAATCTTCATGCATTTTCTTTTAAAATCCGCACGTTACGCCCGAAAAATTTAGAATATCTTAAGAAACAGATGGTTAAAATATCCTAAAAATTTACGCTTGCAGAGGGCGTTTTTTTATGATACAATAAACACATGTTAGGCCAACATGAGGAGAAAACCGATGGCTAAGAATAATGTCAAAACAATCATCAATACGCTCAATAGCAAATTGAGAAAACAAAATATTACCAATAGTGATAGAAAAGAAGTCAAAACAGCTTTCACGCAATTAGCCGCTGAAATTGCTGACGGTTACAAATTGGGAATAGACGAAGCAACAACTTTGCGTAGCTCATATAGCGCATATAAAGAAGATGTAACGGAAGCTATCGCAGCTCTCCCAAGGGAACAACAAATAGCTTTCGCAGAGGCTATCAAAGCAACAACGGAACAAACGCAAGAACAAGAAGAAACGAAAGAAGAAGCAACCGTTGTCGCCGATGCTGAGCAAGAAACAACAACCGAAGAAGCAACTGTTGTGGCTGATGAACAAGAAGAAACGAAAGAAGAAGCAACTGTTGTCGCCGATGCTGAACAAGAAACCACAACCGAAGAAGCAACTATTGTGGCTGATGAACAAGAAGAAACGAAAGAAGAAGCAACTGTTGTCGCCGATGAACAACAAGAAACAACAAGCGAAGAAACCAACGCCGCCGAGGCTTCTGAGGCAGAAGAAGTTGCAGAACCAGAACCTCTAAGCGAAGAAGAAAAAAATAAATACTTAGATGAAATCCGTTCTTCCCACACCTTAGATGGCTACATTGCCACCATAGAATATCCTATCCGCCGTAAAAATATAGAAGCCACCTTAGCGCTTGGCGCCACCATGGCCGCAGATGGTGTAACTGTATTAGAAACGGCAGATGAAAACCGCGCCATGGCTCTTGCTAACGTAGACGATATGTTGGTTGCCATGGACTATTGCACCAAAAACGGACAAGATACCGACCTAGACGGTGCGATTGTTGCTCGCCTGCAAAATTTCCGCATGGAAGACATCACACCGGATAACGCATACGCCTTGCTGGCCTTAGCCGATAAGATTAAAGGCAATACGGCTCTATATGATGAAATCACCGGCAAAATTGCCACCGCTCTTCGTGATTTTGATGTCAAGAATTTCAGCAATTTATCCGAACAAGACCTAAACAAGAATTACCTCAAAGCCTGTGAGGATTTAAAAACTTTCGTTCCACACAATGCAGAAAACAAACCGACGCTTTCGGAATATACGTTTACGGACGATAACGGCGATATTTTAGAAAATAAGAACCGCGGTCGTTTAAATCCGCGTCGTTGGATTTCCGGCAAAGGTAATGACGCCGAAAAGAATGAAGAAGCGATTTTGAATATGGCGCGCGAGTTGGCCGCCCAAGAATTAGCCAGCCTTCCGCCGGAAACAGATCCGGAAAAACGCAAAGAGCAATTAAACAAAATCATGAACGATAAAATCGCAATGATTTTGCATAGCCCAGACGGCAAAAAGACTTTTAATCAAACAGAAATTGCCGCCAAAATGGCCGTCAGCCACACCAATGCAGAAACATTCCGCAATCGTGTTTCCCAAAAGTTCAAAAACAGCAAATGGGGCAAAGACATTACTGTCCGTCTGCAAAAATTAGACAAACAATTAACCGACACCTATGGCAAAAAATATGTCACAGCGAAAAAATACACCAAGATGATTGGTAAAATCGGTCTACAATCTGCCAAGAGCAGTGCCATGTTTGCAATTGCCGGTTTAGCCAATCCGGTTGGTATTCCGGCCTTAATCGCCTACAATACGGTTAAGCAATGGAAGACCATGAAAAAACAATTAACCGACCCATCCATTTCCAAAGGGAAAAAATGTGCAATGTTATTGGGTGCCGGTATGACCGCCACTTTAGGTGCCATCACGGCAGCGAGCGGATTAGGCGCAGCCGCCAGTGCCCTCGGCTTAGACACACCAGCCATGGTACAAACCTTAACTAACGCCGGCGGCGCATTAGGTATCGCCGGACGTACGGCTATGTCAACTTTGGCCGCTACCGTTCCAAACTGGGTAGAAAAAGCCTCTATTCATTTCAAAAGAAACGGTATTAAAAAGCAAATGGAAAGCCTTGGTACAGATGGCAAACCGAGAGCCGAAGTTTTAGCCGACTACAATCAACGAGTAACTGAATTACAAGACAAGATTGCCCAAACACAAGCACAAATCGGGCAAGGCGGTAGTTTCAAAAACATCGTCAAAACTTTCTTTAAGACCGATGAAAAGAAATTGGAAAAATTAAATAAACAAATGGCCGATTTACAAAAGCAAGCACCAAAAGATATGGCTGCACTGCTTGAAGAAGAAAAGAAATTAAATCGCCAAGCCCAAATCAACCAAGATGAGTTAATCGGAAAAGCCATCGGTTCCGGTATTGGTATCGGAATGGCGCAAACCCAAATTATTCCAAGCCTCATCAATTCAGCCATAGACCAATTACAAGAAACCACGACAACTGCCGTCCAAAGCATTGCAACAGCAGCCACCGAACACGGCATGAATCCATGGGCTCAAGATGATCTCAAAGCTCCATGGCAAGATGAAAATCATGATCCAACTCAAGCACCTTGGTTAAAAGGACAGGATAACGGTCTAACTCAAGCAGATGACAAATCAGAAATTCACGTTCCATACAGAGAAGGTGTAACTCCAGATGAAATTAGCGGTGTCAAAGCCCATGAAACAAACTTAGAAGCAGCCAAGGCTGAAAACTCCAGCGGCATAGAAGGCAAGAGCTCTTTTGCGCACACCTTGCAACATTTGGAATCTTTAGGCGACAGCCGTATTGAAGATACCAACGCCATGGCAGAAGGCTTAGCTGAACACATCGGAAAAGATGCAAACTTGGCAACAATCGCCTGCAAGATGGCTCCGCACGCTTTGCAACAAGTTTTACATATTGAGAACTTACCGGATAACAACCCGAGCTCATACAATATGATTAACTATCTTGCAAACAACGATTTAACACCGGAGCAAACCACTGCATTAAATAACTTCATTCAACAGAATTTTGAAGGAACACAATTTAAGACCGAAAACTTTGCAGACTACGCTCAGCCGCGACACACTGACACGATACATGCTGCACATCCTGAACGTTTACACGCCAGTCCTGATGAAATCCGCAGACCAACCTTGCAATTTGAACCCACCCTAAAAGACCCGCTTGGTCAACAACCTGTACAACAACAGACCGTACCACAACAACCGGTACAGCAAACTGTGGTTGTACAAGAGCCTGTCCACAATCAAACAGACGTTTATGTTGAGGTTACCCCTCAAGGTTATGCCGACGCCCATGGATTGATTTATGATCCGTTATTATCCAATGGTGTCAACCGCATCGGCGGCGACAACCACGGCGGATATTTAGGCGCCTTTATAGACCCGAAAGACGGCTCGGTTTTGATGATACCAAACGATCCGGTACATGACGAACCATTTAGATACAAAAACATTGCCGCCGCTCGTGAATCACAAAATCACAATACCGGCGTATACGACCACAGCAACCACGATCGCGAATTATGGTATGATCCGGATAAGAAAGTTACACGTCTCTTCGGTTCCGGTATAATCAGCAATAACAACACGATAAACAAAGTCATCACTGCCGTAAACGTAGCAGGTATGGCCATAAACACAGTTAATGCTATTCGTAGCGGTCGTTTATAACAAAAAAGCAACAAAAAATCCCCTGCAAATGCGGGGGATTTTTTTATATTCAAAAGGCCAGTACACTCAAAATACTATAGATCTGTTTATATAACAAACAACTATTCAAACACAACTTCTACTTCTTTCTGAGCCAAAATCACATAACCGTCCACTTCTTTAGCCCCCTCACGACGCAAGATATGTTCTTCTTGCTTTAAGACCATAAAACCGCAATATTTCAACAACCGACAAACATAAGTAATGGAGTGAATAAACCGACCGGACGGTGTCAAAAAATAATCTTTATTGTTCAAAACATTTTTAGAAACAGTAAAGCAGAAAAAGCCCTTGGGTTTTAAAACCGCCGCGATATTTCTGAACAAATTTTTCAATTCTCCGAAATAAGTCAGCACATCGCCCGCGATAATCAGCTGATATTTTTTCTCAGCCTCACCCAAAAAGCTGACAATATCATCAAAATAGAGCTCTTTATAAATATTTTTCTTACCGGCAAATTCCAGCATTTTTTCAGAAACATCCACGCCGTAATACTCTTCGTTAGGAAAATACTTTTTCAACTCCTGCACACAAAGCCCCGTTCCGCAGCCCAAATCCAAAATTTGCCGTTTATGAAAGAGCTTGGGCTTAAACACATCTTTTAAGCACGACGCAATCAACTGCGGCGCCTGATAGTCAAGCTCTTTTAAGATATCGTCAAACGACGGCGCAAACCCATCAAACAAACTTTTAACATACGTCAAATCGGTTGTCGGCACATTTTGTTCATCACGCAGAGCAGCAGCCGCATATTGCACAATCGGGTTATCCGGAAAATATTCCACCCAACGCGTCAAATATTTTTCCACCAATTCTTTTTGATTATTATCATGCGCTTCATAGAGCAAATACCCAAAGTTGATATGATCATCGGCAGAAATTCTGTCGCCTTTAAGCGCAAACGCTTTCCAAGCGTAGTGTAAACACTGTTTCCAGTTACCCATTTTCTGAAACAGATTAGCAATAGAGTTACAAAGCCAATCAGAGTTCGGAGCAATTTCCGCAGCTTTTTTCAAAAGAGCGCTGGCATCATCATTTTTAAACAATTCAATATATGAATTACCGGCAATAATATAGGGTTCCACGCTGGTTGGTCTTTTATCAATCGCCATTTTAGCAAACTCAATCGCGCGCACAAAATGGCTCATGTTATAACAAGTATTGGCAATATTCACAATCGCGTTATATGAGTTAGGATTAATCTCATATAATTTTTCATAACAAGACAGCGCTTCGGGATATTCACCTTTGGCATAATGGACATTACCCATATTCATCAGCGCGGCAAAATTACCCTCTTGAATTTGCAAAGCCTTCTGCGCAAAATCCGCAGATTTTTCATATTTTTTAAATTCATAATAGAGGGTAGAGATATTAAGGAGAGCCGTAAGCGAATTCGGGTTAATATCTAGGGCTTTTTTGTACAAATTAAGAGCAATTTTTTTATCGCCCAGACTATCATAGCAATTAGCCGCCGCAACCAAATAATTTTCATTTTGGGGATTTGCCACAGCCAACTGCAAATATAACTTTGCGGCTTTTTCATATTCGGCATTTTTCAAAAAATCCAAAGCATTTTGTTCAATTTCGTTCAATTTATCGGCATCCTCAGAACAATGTCAATGTCAAGAAGGCTTTTTACGCCCTTATTACCTCTATGTATAACATAAAAAAGTTAATGTTCCACGATTTTATCAACATTTTCTCACAAAAAAATCAAAAAAAAGTGTTGACTTCAAAAAAAATATATATTAAATAAGCTAATCACCGATGGGGGTGTGGCGGAATTGGTAGACGCGCTAGACTCAAAATCTTGTTTCCTCTGGAAGTATGAGTTCAAGTCTCATCACCCCTACCAATCAAAATAAAAAACCGGATATAAAATCCGGTTTTTTATTTTGCAGCACCAACATTTAAGCACGTTGTTTTTTCTGCTCCTCCAACATTTTATCCCGAATAACTTCTTGATTAGATTTATAGGTATTTTCTTTAGAAAAGACCTCTTTATGCGGGCTGTTCCCGATTTTGCCGTATCTTTCAACCACGGCCTGAATATGAGAATTATCTCTCGGTTCACGTAACAATTTTTTACCGAGTGTTTTAACATTATACGCATGCACTGCCATCATCCGCCCGATATTTGCCTTATTAATTGCCGTACTTGTAGTAGCATTGTTAAACGTATCTCTTGAAACAGCCGGCAGTTTTTGTGATAAAATCGTTTTCATTCTCTCCATAATTTGCGGATTATCATAATCCAAATGTGTCCCGTTGCGGCTGATAATATTTTCGGCCTCTTTAAAAATAGCAAAACTCTCACGCATCGCTTTTTTCTCTTCCGGCGCCGCAAAAATACGTCTGTCCGGATTATTGCGATCATATTCTTCCAACGCATTCAAAGCATCAGAAAACTTATCATTTTGTGCAAATGCCTGAAAGATAACAAATTCGCGACTTTCTCTAATAGTAAGTGTAGCCATTTTACAGCCCTCCTTAATGAATATACAAAAAGTATATCACAAAAATCCCCCTCACACAAGCACAAAAAACATAAAAAATCTCAAAACTTAAATTAGATTTTACTTTTTTGCATTACAAATAAAGCCATAACGAGCCACTTATCCATCTAACAAGGAGAAGCACATATGACCATAACACGCACTCCGGAAGAAATCAACGACCTACGCTACCGCAAAGCCCTCAAAAGGATGAGTCGCTTTTTGCAAAAATGGATATACTGGCTGATTGCGGCCTGTACAATATTAACTCTCATCGGATTTGATTCGTCCAACTGGCAATACACCTATACCGACGCAGACGGTTATATGCGTGCGTTAAGAATTTATCATTGGATATTAAATCCGAGTTTTTGGGAACAACCGCTAACCGAGAGCAATTATCCCTTTGGAGAAATAATCCATTGGACACGTTCCATGGATATCCTGTGGCTCATTAATATGCTACCTTTTTTAGCTTTTGGCATAACCGATTTAAAAGAGCTGATATTTTTAAGCGGCGCTTTTCTATCCCCATGGCTTATGGTTTTAAGCAGTATCGCTTTGGTATATGGTTTACGCCGTCGTTTTAACATTTATTTATGCCTGTTTGGTTGCTTCATTTTTTTAACCAATCCGGTCATTCAAAACTACTATGCAATCGGGCGCCCCGACCACCACTCTCTGATGGCACTGCTTGGCATATATGCCGTATCGCTTAACTTATGTTGGCTGAAAAAGCGTCAAAATCGTTATTTGAGATGGCTGGGCTTCGCCTTGGCACTAGCCACCTTTACCGCCATTGAGGGCTTGATTTTATATGCACTCTTTTTAAGTTTTTTCATTTATTTATACGTTTTCAAAAACGTCTCACTGTTGCCGGCGGTCAAAACCTCCAAATATTTTGCCATAACTCTGACGCTCTGCTGGTTAATCAATCCCCCCTATGAGGGATGGTTATATCCGGATAACGGCAGAATATCCATTTTGTTTGTAAGTTTCGCTTGGTTTGTTTTCGTAACGTTATACGGCATAGAATTAGGCCATTTACACACGCGCGCCCTCAAAATATGGAGCCTCATCTGCTCGGCTCTAGGAATAGCACTATTACTGCTGGTTATCTTTGGCACCAACATTTATCATTTTCCGTTAGATAAAGAAATATATAGTGTATGGAGCAATCGCATTTCAGAAATGAAACCCGTCAATAAACAGAGCTGGCCGCTGATTTTGGCTGTATATACCTTTGGTTTATGCTCAATATTGTTAAGTTTCCGAATGGTTCAATATAAATCTTACCAACGCATAATGATATTAAACCTATGCCTAGGGCTTCCGTTATTTATCTTAAACTTAGCGGCCTTACGATTCGCCAATTATCAAATGCTCTACACCATCCTACCGTGGCTGTGCTTCGCTGACCAAACATACAAAAACAGCGCCTTTGCGCAACGTAAAGATACGGAATTTCCCTCCTCGGTATGGATATTATGCTTAGGCACACTCCTCTTGCAACAAATAGTCTTTTTGCCATTTAATTTTGAAGCCTTGCAAAGAACGCCCACACAAACATTTAATCCCCTGCTTTGCCAATCCGTCAAACAAATCGGCGGCACCTTGGTAACAGATAATTTCTTAAGTCCGCAATATATCTGGAAGTGTGACGTCACCACCATCGGCACGCCCTATCACCGCAATCGCGAAGGCTTGGTAGACACGCACAATTTGCTTCAAGCCACGACCGATGCGGATATCGTACCTTTACTGCTCAAACATCAAGTGCGGCAGATACTATTGTTTGATAAATATGACAAATACTACGACCTATCAGAAAAAAATAAGGACAAACTTTATTACCGCTTGATAAAAAGAGAAAACGTTCCAAGTTATTTGGAAGAAGTTCCGGACATACAAAAGAATACGCGGCATTATCGCGTCAAACTCTGAAATATAATGTGGATTGAAACATAAGACATCTTGAAGCAACATCAATAATCGGTTATAATAAATAAAGTTTTTTTAAGGTTTGGAGGTTATTATGCAACATAAATTACAACTGTTAGCAGGCTCATATATAGCATTAAGTTTACTCGTGATAACACCAACCTCCGCCCGCGCGATAGAAGATGATTTAGCATTTGACTCAGGATTTGACATGGAAGAAAGCTCAGACGAGCTAGCTCCATCAACCGCACCGACAAATACCAGTCCTCAATATCAGCTGGACGAGCAGCCCAATATGGCACCCACTTCATCAGCGATAAAAGAAGATTCCGCAAAACCTCAAACTAAGCCCCAAACATCTGATACGGCAACGCCCAAAGCCACAACTCAAAAAACACAGCAACAAGCGGCACCAGTCAAAAAGACCTCAACCTCAACTGAAGTTCAGACACCTCAACCCCAGCCGAAGGCTCTGCCCGTAGTCAGCACGGAAGATTTAGTCACCAAAGTCCGTAAAGGCAAAAAATTTTCAACCGAAGAAGTAGAAGCCTGGATTGCTCAAACGGCAGACCTGAATATGTGCTTAGATAACGGCAAAACCATGTTGCTATATATTGTTGCCAATTCCACAAATTTGGATGCGTTACGCTTGCTGATAGAATATGGCGCAGATGTACAAACACATTGCACCCCACGTTATGAAGCCCTGTTTATTGCGGCTATCAACAATCCTTCCGCCGCCATAACCGAAATGCTCATCAACAACGGTGCAAATCTGGTAGAAAAGGATCATGAAGGCAACACCGCTCTGATTTTAGCTGCCACCTTTAATAAGAGTTCGGATGTCATAAATGTTTTATTGGAATATGGGCTTAAGATAAACGAGCGAAACAAATTTGGTTTTGATGCTTTGACCATGGCTGCCTATGAAAACGGCAACATATTGGTTATACAAACATTGCTGGATAATGAAGCCGACATTAAAGGCACCGATGCAGAAGGCCACACAGCGCTAATGGCAGCAGCCGTCCGCGGCAATGATGAAGTCATGCAATACCTCATCAAACGCGGAGCAGATTTCAATGCCAAAGACAAAAACGGCCTAAGCGTTTTAGACTATTATAACAAGCGCAAATATCTGGAAACTTTAGGCTTTGAAATCAACACCTTTGCCACCCCGTCAGAAAGATTAAGTGCAGAATTTAAGTTTATAGCAGAAAATCATCATCGCTTTAACGTCGCCTTAAAAGAAAGCATTTTGGCCGACAATCCGGATGTAGCCGTTGCCGATGCCATAGAAAATTTGGCCGACATTGACGTTTTAGATGAAAACGCCTGCACCACCTTTGTCAATGCCGGATTATATAACAGTTCGCGCAGTGTTTTAGAAAAGTTGATAAAAGGCAAAGCAAACGTCAACGCGACTTGTATGGAAGGCAAGACCGCGCTAATGTTCATATCAGCCCAAGCCGATGAAAAGAATATTCCGTCACTACAAATAGAAAAAGCCAAATTATTGTTAGAAAACGGCGCAGAAATAAATCATCAAGACAATGCCGGCAATACGGCTTTGATGTATGCCCTAGCCAACCATGCAGACATCAGCTATGTACAAACACTGCTTGATAACGGAGCGGATGTGAACATCACCAACAACATGGGCGAAACTGCACTATGGACAGCTATCCGCCAAAACCTGCCCTCCTCAACCATTAAGATGTTGATAGAATACGGCGCAGAAGTAAACAAGAAAGACCGACGCGGAGAAACACCGTTGTGGTATTTATTGCGTACCCAAGGAGATGAAGTTTTGGTACGCACCTTACTGCGTGGCGGCGCCAATACAGATATTCCGAATGCGGCCGGAGATATTCCTTTGTGGTATGTCTTAAACAAAGGGGGATCGGATATGATAATAGAAAATATCATCATGGCGCAAAAAGATTTGAACATCAAAAACGAACATGGCGACACCCCATTGTTATATGCCTTAAAGAATAATTATCCATCAAAGTTCATCAAATTGCTTTTAAGCCGCGGGGCAGATCCGCAAATACGAGATAGCGAAGGAAACAATGCCTATGACATCTTGCGCAATAACCAATATTTTGATGCCGCCGTTCAAAAGCGCACAAGAGAACGCGTCTTAAACGGATGGCAATAAGCTCTAAAAACAGCGATAAGATAAGAAAATAAAAACAATCAATGAGAAAGTTTCTGTGCCACTTCTCTAAAGATATTTTGTAACTGTCGCCGAATAGCATACGACGCATCACAATGCGGTGCATCCGGCTCAATAATCAACTGAGACATCGGCCATTGCTCATGCAAATATTGCGCTTGGCTAACCAAACAATCATGATCTGCCGCACCATGCAAAATTGTCCCGCAAATCTGATTTTTTTCTAAATTAACCAAATTTTTAGCCATAAAATCAGGCTCTAAAAAGTAATGATGAACACTATAGTGCAAAAAGATTCGGTTGGCTGTCAAATTTTGTAAAGTTTCATCCCGAAGCGGAGCATTAGGATTATTCGTCGCCAAAATTTCAAAATAATGAGATAACCTCTGGCTAAAAGGCAAAGCCTCTGCATCAGATGCCTGAACAATTTTTTGATAGAGTTGTACATTAAGCGGTTCATCAGGATTTGAGCCTTGCGCAAATTCTCTCCACTCTTGCGGATAAACCGAAGCCGAACGCATGAGCGTCCAATCTTCGTCTTCATCACGAGCCAAAAAGATTCCGCGCAACACCAAATATGCACAATGTTGTGGATAGTAAAGAGCATATAAAAGAGCCAAAGTCGTTCCCCACGAACGCCCAAACACAACACACTTATCAAGCCCTTCGGTCTGGCGGATTTTTTCAATATCATTAATCAAATCTTGCGTTGTATTTTGCCTCAACTCCCCAAACGGCAAACTTAAGCCGCAACCGCGCTGAGAAATAGTCACCACAAAAAATTTCTCCAGGTCAATCAGCTCCAAGAGCCCATAGTCAATATCGCCCCCCGGCCCGCCGTGAAGCATCAAAAGCGGAATACCGCCTTTTTTGCCATATAGGCGATAAGCCACGGTATGGATATCATCAACTTTAAGATATTTCTGCACAAAATTTTCAGTCATAACGCGACTATAAAACCACTGCGCCGAAAAGTAAACAATTTTCTTGACAAAAAGCACGTGCAAGACTAAAAAAGCTCTCGCATTTTTATTATTAAGATATGTTTAACTAAAAATTGATTGCCCAATGGAAAAATCAAACATTCCTCTCGGAACCATAGAGATCTATGGAACTGAGGCAAAAAATCGCAACTTTGTTTACGAACGCTTAAAAGAAGTTTATGAAACATTCGGTTATGAGCCGTTGCAAACGCCGACTTTTGAATTTAAGGAAGTTTTCACCGGACACCATGGCGAAGGCGAAAATTTGTTATTTCATCTGCAAGATGTCAACAAACAAGACCTTGTTCTCCGCTATGACATGACGGTACCGTTTGCCCGCTTTGCCACCGAGCATCCGGAGCTCAAGCGCCCGATAAAGCGTTACCAAATGCAATTAGCTTATCGTGATGACAACATAGACAAAGGTCATTTACGTGAGTTTATGCAGTGTGACGGAGACATTATCGGCTCTCGTTCGCTCTATTATGATGCCGATGTGATAAACCTGGCGGTATGCGGCTTAAAGCAATTAGGCTTTAGCAATTTCATCATCCGCATCAACCACCGCAAAATCATCAAAGGCATCGCCGAAGAGCTCGGCTACATGGGAAAAAGCGGCCTCTTAAAAGTCCAACGTGCGCTGGATTGCGCCGACAAATTCGGCAAATCAGAAGCAAGCATAGCCGACTTTACCAAGAAGCTGACCGAACGCGGCTTTTCCGAATTTGACATTGAGCGTATAAACAAAATTGTGTTCAAACACTATGATTTGAATAATCCTGATGAGCTGTTTGAAACACTCTACCACAATCCGGCCGTCAAAGAAGGCATCAAAGAACTTCAAGAGATACTTTCGTATCTGCCCGAAGACATTACGCGCTATTGTGAGCTGGATTTAACTTTAGCCCGCGGTGCGGATTACTACACCGGATTTATTCTGGAAGGTATCTTGCCGCAAAGTAACGTCGGTGCCATTTTAGGCGGCGGTCGCTATGATAATCTTGTCAAAGACCTCGGCGGTACGGATGTTGGTTGTGTCGGAATGGCCTTCGGTTTGGATAGAATTTGGGTTGCCATGCAAGATATGGGGTTATATCCTCCGCGCACGGATCCGAAAATTCTGATATTCACGACCGACAAGGTAGACAAATCAATTTTTGAGCTCGCCAACCATCTGCGCAGCCATGCCGTCAACACGGATATATGCTGTGAGTTCAAGGACTACGCCGAAGCGGAAGCCTACGCGCGCTCCAGAGATTTCACCGGCATCATCTGGGATAAGAAGTACCACTCGCTGGTCAAATGGGACGAACACAAAAAGTTCATTTTATCGCTCATCAAGTAAACAAACTTGTGCCAAAAAAAAGCATCCCCCTTTAAGGAGGATGCTTTTTTTATTTATCCCAAGCTCCGTCTAATCTTGAAGCACTTTCTCTAACACAAACGAAGCCAACATCGTCCCCATCACGGCCGGCACAATCGGCAACGAGCCTAACACGTTCTGCCCGTTTTCATCTTTGCAAATTTTGACACTTTCAGACGAATAAACACAATTAATTTTCTTTAAATCCACCTGTTGCTTGCGAAGAATTTCACGCAATTTTTTGGCCAAATGACACCCTTCCGTTTTATCAAGCGTAGCCGTTTTAAGGAGCTCCGGTTTGGTTTTAAGCGCCGCCCCCATGGCCGATACTACAGAGATGTTATGCTCTGCCAAAAACGCCAATAAAGCCGCTTTTGCCGCCACATCATCAATCGCATCAATCACAAAATCCGGCTGTTCGTTCAAGATAAACGAGAGATTATCCGCCGCCACTTTCAAATCAAGCGCCACAACTTCCGCCTCGGGGTTAATGCTCAAAACCCGCTCTTTGGCAACCAAACATTTTTTAAGTCCGATAGTTGGTAAGGTTGCTAAAATCTGCCGATTAAGGTTACTTGGTTCAAAAACATCAAAATCCACCACAAAGATTTTCTTAAAACCAAGACGAGCCACCATCTCCAACGCATATCCGCCCACCGCGCCGCATCCGATAATCATCACCGACGTATTAAAAACACGTTGTGCTTTTTCTTTCCCCAAAAGGGCAATTGTGCGTGTTAATCGTTCATCCATAACAGGTTCCATATTATTCTCCGACTTTCAAAAACGCTTGCGCATTTTTCACCAACTGTTCAGCCAGCGTTTCCGGTTCTAACTCAGCAATTTCCGCCAAACGCAACAAATTATCCTGCACCAGTTGATTATAGTTTTCTTCACTCACCCGAAACGGCGCATCTGTTTCAAATAAGACCTTATCTTTAGGCATCATTTGCCACATTTCTTTAGCTTTTTCTTGTTTCAAAAAGAGTACACCCAGCCCGATATATCCGCCGCATTTATTGATAAATTTCAACAGTTCTTTATTTTTCACAAAACCGTGATGCGAAAATTTAAC
Source organism: uncultured Alphaproteobacteria bacterium (assembly GCA_944392315.1). Lineage (GTDB taxonomy): Bacteria > Pseudomonadota > Alphaproteobacteria > RF32 > CAG-239 > CAG-267. The sequence goes on from CALXWH010000021.1 coordinate 48,042, forward strand.
TTGTTTCAGTTCGTGCTCATGCTCCGTCAAACCCATAAAGGCCTTCGCCGCATGCACAATAACCGGACGAGAAAATTCCCTTGCCACCTCCATTTGTTTAGAAAAAAACTCATGCTGTCCGTCACATACCGGCTCTTTCAGTTCATCCACGCCGATTTCACCCACCAAAGCCTGCGGAAACTCTCGCAACATTTGCCGCATTTCATCCAAAGGAGCTTCCTCACGATAATACCACGGATGCACGCCAAACGCCCCCACAAATTTTTGCGGATAAGCGCGCCACAAAGCGGCAATTTTTTGAAAATCATCCCGAGTTGCCGAAACCAAAACCAATCGCTTAGCTTCAGGGTTATGAAGGACCGACGGTGCAAAATCAGCCTTAAAATCTTGCAAATGAATATGTGTATCAATAAACTGCATGGTAATAACCCAAAACTTTCAATCATAGGAACAAACAAGATGTCTATATATACCACACCGGTTTTGAATATCAACCTAAAAAAAATGACCGAGAATTACAATTTGCTAAAGACTCTATGCACACCGGCCATCCCTGCCGCCGTCATCAAAGATGATGCTTACGGCCTTGGCGCAATCAAAGTTGCCGAAGCGCTATACGCCGTCGGTTGCCGCCATTTCTTTGTTGCTCACGGAATAGAGGGTATGCGCATTCGTCCGTCTGTTCCGGATGCGGAAATTTTCGTTCTGCAAGGAATAGGTGAAGAATCATATCCCTGCTTTAAGACCGCCCACTTAACACCGGTAATCTGTTCGCCTGAGATGTTGAGCTATTGGGAGCAAAACAAGATAGAAGGGATTTCCCCCGCCATCCAAGTAGAAACCGGCCTTAATCGCTTAGGGTTCAGCATTGCCGAGTTAGGCAAATTGCCCCAAGAAACATTAGAGAGCTTTTCTTATGTTCTGTCACACCTAGCCTGTGCCGACGAACAAGCACACTTTATGAACAACCGCCAACTGAATAATTTTAAGTTAATCAAAACCCGCTTTTTCCCAAACACGCCCGCCACGTTATCGGCATCAGACGGTGTCTTTTTAGGGCATGATTTTCATTTTGATATGACAAGACTTGGCGCTGCGATGTATGGCATCAACACCGCCCCGTATCGTGAAAATCAAATGCAAAACATTTTGGAGTTAAAAGCACCTGTCTTGCAAGTAAAGAACTTAGGCAAAGGCGAATTTGTCGGTTATTCGGCCACATTCCGCGCGCCGGTAGATATGAAAACAGCCATTGTATCCATCGGTTATGGTGATGGCCTACCCCGCTCCTTATCAAACCGCGGAAAAGTAATATTTTATGAAAACGGCAAGCCACACTTTTGCCAAATTTTAGGTCGTGTCTCCATGGATAACGTGATATGCGACATTTCATCTCTAACAAGTGTAAAAGTCGGTGATTTCGGTTATTTCATCAACGATGATTATACCGTAGACGATGTCGCCAGAGACGCTGGCATGATTGCTTATGAATTGATTTCAAACCTTGGCAAAAACCAACGTTTCATCAAGAGTTACATCAAATAACTTAAAGGTATATGACACAAACAAAAATCCCCCGTAGTTACGAGGGATTTTTTATACAAGAAAAACTTATAGCTTATACTGCAACAATTCTTGCGCCACCTTAAACACTTGTGAAGAGTAATGAGCCCCTTTTATCAAAAGTACATCTCCCTCGTCTAAGATTTCATTTTTCAAAAAGTCTGTCACCCCGTCAATATTCGGAAAATAAAACTGTTGAACATCAGAAGGCAGTTGCGCCAACATATCTTTCGTTTCCGGGCAAACACCGATAACCACGTCAATATGTGCTTTGGCCAGTTCTTGCCCGACTTCAATATGCGCCTGTTTGGAATAATCACCAAGCTCTGCCATTTTACCTAAAAGCGCCACACGCTTACCGACAACTTTCATCTGCGCCAAAGCCCTGATAGCCAATTTCATAGCCTCCGGCTGCCCCGAATAGCTATCATCAATTAAAACAACGTGTTTACCGTTAATATCAAGTTTATGCTTTTTTCCGCGTCCTTCTGGCGCAGAAAACTGGTTAACCGCAAGTGACGCCTTTTGCACATCAAGCCCCAAAACTTCCGCCACCTTAAGCACACACCAAGCGTTATAAAAACAGTGCTCTGCCTCATCTTCAAGAGAGAGCTTAACTTGCGGATGATTATTTTTTCCAAACGCAAACACTTTATCGCTAAAACGAAGTGCCTCCTCACGCAAGATATCGGCATAAGCGGTATCTTCGTTATAAATGGCAATACCGCCTTTTTTCAATCCGGAAAAGATTTCAGCCTTGGCGCGAGCGATATTCTCTAGAGTACCCAAAAACTCAATATGCATCGGATACACGTTTGTAACCAAGGCAATATCCGGTTCAGCCAAAGAAGTCAGATATTCAATTTCGCCTCGTGCCGACATCCCCATTTCAATCACGGCAAATTGCGCCTGCATATCCAAATCTAAAAGAGAACGCGGAACCCCGACAAAGTTATTAAAATTTCCGCTTGTGGCGTATGTCGGCGCAAATAAAGAAAGCATCGCTTTTAGCTCTTCCTTGGTAGTCGTTTTGCCCGAACTTCCCGTCAAAGCGATGAGCGTTCCTTTGAACTGCCGACGATTATATTGTCCGAGTTTTCCAAAGGCTTTAAGCGTATCGTCAACCAAAATCACCTGTTCCGGATTAACCCCGTCAATCCGACGTTCCGAAACCACCAACGGCGCCCCTTTATCAAGCACGTCTTTAATAAAATCGTGCCCGTCAAATTTTTCTCCCTTTAACGCAACAAACAACGTCTTATCGTCAACCTTTCGGCTATCGGTTGAAACCTCCTCAATCACACAATCACGAACTTTGCCGTTAAATCCTAAAATTTCTGCTATTTTTTGAGCCTTCAGCGCTATCATTTTTTAACTCTTTCGTTAGAATCACCTCTATTTTGCCAAGCATTTTGAGCCCGAAAAGTTAATATCGGGTTAGCACCCGTCCAAACGGACAAACTTCTGATAAAATAACTTGATTTTTCTGTCAAAACGGCGTATAAAACAAATCTTAGTAAACAGAAAGGAGCCCAAAACAAATGAAATGTCCCTTTTGCGGCGGCACCAACACCCAAGTCAAAGACTCACGCGATACGATAGATGAAACAGCGATTCGCAGACGGCGTGAATGTCCGGATTGCGGCGGCAGGTTCACCACATACGAACGCATCCAGTTACAAGATTTAACCGTCATCAAAAAAAATGGCGAGCGCGTTCCGTTTGATAGAGAAAAATTATTGCGCTCTATCAGTTTAGCCGTAAGCAAGTGCGGAATTTCAAGTTTTGAGGTAGAACGTCTGGTAGAAGAAATTCGCCGCGAGCTGGAAAATTCGGGCATAGCCGAAATCACCTCTAAAAGCATCGGTGAAAAAGTCATGGATAAGTTGATAAAAATCAACAAAGTCGCCTACATCCGCTTTGCCTCCGTCTATAAAGACTTTAAGGAAGTTAAAGACTTTGAAGAATTTGTCAGCAAGATTAACTCATAATAGCGTACAACAAGGAAAGAAGATAGATGTCAAAATTCGTTTCTGAAAAAATAAGAATGAAATCCGGCGCCCGCTTAGCAGCCGTACAAGCCACTTACATGGCCGCCTTTTCAGGTTTAAGTGTTGATGAAGTTGTATCAGATTTTCTAAAAGGCGAAATCGGCCGTTATGCGATTGAAGAAGATATGATGAGCGGCGAACACGTTGTTGAATTGGAAGAAATGGATAAACCGTATTTTGAAAAAATTGTCAGAGGCGTTCAAAGCAAGAAGGAGGATTTAGAAAAATCTCTCCGTTCATACCTCAAAGATCCATCTTCTTACGACCATATGAACGCCACAATGCAAGCTCTGTTGTTATGTGCTATGTATGAGCTGGCCTACACAACCGATGTAGACACCAAAGTCATCATCCAAGAATATGTTGACTTAGCCTATGCCTTTTTCATGAAAAACGAACCCAAGATGATAAACGCTTTGCTTGACCAAATCGCCAAACAAGTAAGAATTTAAACCCACAAAGGAACAACCATGGCAATATTAAAACTCTACACATATCCGGATAAAGTCCTAAGTCAAAAATGTGAACCGGTTGCGGAAGTAACCGATGAGATAAGAAAGTTGATGGACGACATGCTGGAAACAATGTATGCGGATAAAGGTGTAGGTTTAGCCGCGCCGCAAGTCGGCGTAACCAAGCGGATAATCGTGGTTGATGATAAAGTGAGCGAAGACGGCACACCGGGGCCAAATCCGCGATTTTTGGTTAATCCGGAAATCATCAAAAAATCTGAAGATATGATATGGTTTAACGAAGGATGCTTGTCTGTCCCCGGTCAATGCGCTGAAGTAGAGCGTCATCGTGCCGTAACCGTTCGTTATTTGGATTATAACGGCAAAGAACAGATTTTAGATGCAGAAGAATATCTGGCCGTCATTTTGCAACATGAAACCGACCATCTGGATGGGATATTGTATATAGACCGCATCAGTCGTTTGAAGCGCAATATGATAATCAAAAAGTTAAAAAAACAAAGCGAGGCATAATCCCCGCTTTTTTATTATCGCCCAAAAGAGCGAAAGCATTTTTATGGCAGAAGATAAAACAACGCAAGATATTAGGAGCCTATCTTCCACGGCGGGAAAATAATCGCCCCCAAAGCGGTAAAGATTGTTGCGATACTTCATTTTTATAATTTTCTTGCAGATATTGCTGAAGCTTCTTCCCCTCTATATCTTCCAGATCACAAAGACAAAAGACCTCTGCCGTATCATTCCATGTCTGTTCATACAGATGAAATTGAGCATAATCTCTAAACAAAACCTTATGAAAATCAACTTTCTTTCCGCCGCCCAACTGTACCAAAGAACATGGAGAAAAATCCACAAACAGTTGTGTAACCGTACAATTTCGCAAATCAACACGAGCCCCGGATTTAAACTTCAAACAATTCAAGCCGGATAAATCACATTCCGCCAAATCCACCTTATCGCATGATGATATATCTAAATCACGCGGTAAATTTTGAGCCGCCGCCAAATTCACCTCATGAACATCTTTAAGACAAACTTTCGTTTGATTTTTGAAGTTGACATCTGATAAATTGACACTCTTGCAACCGGAAAAATCAAGATATTTAGGTAAATTTTGGGCAATAGACAAATCAACCTCTGCGCCCTTTCTAAAGTATAAGGCAGATTGCTTTTTTAAATCACACCAGTTCAATAACACTTTCGCACAGCGTGAAAAATCAAGCTGAGGCGGCAAATTATACACATGCCCCAAATTCACCTTAGCTCCATCGCTAAAACACAAATTCGGTTGATTTTTCAAATCACACTCAAACAAATGCACCTCCGCACAACGCGAAAAATCAAGTTGAGACGGCAAATTAAATGCATTATTTAAGACCACCTTTGCTCCATCTCTAAAACACAAATTCGGTTGATTTTTCAAATCACACTCGCTTAATGTCACCACCGAACACTTAGAGACGTCCAGATTATCAGGTAAATTAGTAACCCCGCGCAAACAAACTTCTGCCCCCTCTTTAAAGCGAAGATTGTGCTGATTTTTCAAATCACAAAAAGATAAATCCACTTCATCGCACTGCGAAAAATCCAAATCATCCGGAAAATGATAAGCACTAGTCAAATCCACCTTTGCCCCATTCTTAAAACGAAGCTGTCGCTGATTACTCAAATCAAGCCCCGATAAATGAATATCATCACACGGCGAAAGATCCAAATCATCCGGCAAATTATGAACATTAGTCAGATTCACCCTAGCTCCATCCCTAAAATGCAATTCTTTCCAATCCAGCAAATCACACTCACTCAAATTCACTTCTGAGCAGTTAGAAAAATCAATATTAGAAGATAAATTCCTTGCGTTTTCAAAATTAACCTTAGCTCCGTCCTTAAATTTAACAGAGCGCACTTCACTAAAATTCGCCCACCTAAAATCAACTCTATCAAACAAAGATAGGTCTATATCGCCCACCAAATGAGTATGCGATGCATTATAAATCACTGTTTCCGGTCTATATTTCCAACCGGTCAAAACATTTACATCATCAATTTGAATATCATCACACGGCGTAAAATCCAAATCAGAAGAAAGATTTTTTGCACCTTTCAACCAGACCGTAGCCCCTTTTTTAAGGTTGATTTTTTTCACTTTTTCAAAATTTCCATCAATCAAAACAACCTGTTGGGCATAGGGAATATCCAAAACAGGAGGCAACTTTCTTTCCGGCTCTTTTTCATACAAGGGAGACAATTCCACAGAAGTCTCAGACAAACAAATCAACTTTTCATAATTTCCAATATTGATATATTTTAAATCCCTTTCTGACGTCAAATAGCCGTAAGATTTTTTGGCATCAGAAAGCAAAATCTCTCCATCTTTTACTCTACTTATCCAAATGAACCTATTTTCATATCCGCCTGAAACAGCCAATTTTTTAGCTAAAAGCCAAATCTCCCGTGGTTGTTGGCGCTTAAAAAAAGTAGAAAAAATCACATCTTTGAACTGCGCCTGTTCAGATTGCGGAAGTTCCGCAATACAAAGAAGCATATCTTTAATATTTCGGGCATAGTTTGTAGATTCCAAAATTTCCAAACAAACTTCCGGCGTAATTTTCTCTTTAGGCAGGCGCGATTTTTTATCATCGGCAAGTCTCCCCTTTTTATAGGGAGTGAGGATATTTTCAACCGCAATAGCAGATTTAAAATTTTCAATAGCAACAAACATCTACACGTTTTCCATAATCTAACATATCAAAAGAATACCACAAAAAATAAAACAACGCAACCTCTAAAACAAAAGTCAAGAACCACTTTCTACACAATTTTTCCAACAGAAATAAGCTAAACCGACACAACTCAATCTCAATCATTAAATTCAAATTTTGCGCACAAGAACATTCTTAAAATAAGAATAATCTAACAAAAATATTTCTCTCTGTTTTACCCAAAATTTTCAAACTTATTTCAGCTTTTAGTTTCCAACCTCAAAAATAACATCCTTCTCATCATCTTCTCCACCCAATCCTCACAATTAGCACCTTCTCCCATATCCTATCTTTACGCCTATCCTTTCTCTCTTCCATCTCATCTTTTCCGTCGCCACCATCTTCTTTCCCCTTCTTCTCTAGCCCCTCATCTCCAAAAACAACCTCACTACACACAAAAAATCCTCCTCTCCAATTTAAAAACAGAAACAAAATCTACTTCTGCTCACAAAAAAGGAACAATTAGCACTCTGCTTCAAAAACAACTTCACAAAACTTCTACACATAGCACCTTCTCCCATATCCTATCTTTACGCCTATCCTTTTTCTCTTCTATCTCATCTTTTCCGTCGCCACCATCTTCTTTCCCCTTCTTCACTATTCCCCTCCTCCAGAAACAAACTCACTACACACAAACATCCCCCTCCTCCAACTCACAAACAGAAACAAAATCAAACTCCGTTTCCGCACACAAAAAGGAGCGGTAAAACCGCCCCTTCTCGTGTCTTTTTTGG
>CALXWH010000022.1 GCA_944392315.1 uncultured Alphaproteobacteria bacterium
ACTCCGCAAGGATACGGTAGCGTTTTGGCGCAAACACCTATTCTAAAAAGAGAGTGGTAACGCTCCGATGCGACAGCCTACTCTAAAAAGAAGTATGAGCAAAAGAGAAAACCAAAGGAAAATGTAAAAGCGCTCAAATATAAAACCTGATGCTATTTTCTACTCTTTGCATCAACATCAAGAAACAACGAGCGTAATTTGAGATAAAACAAAGTCGGTAACGCTTGAGGAATAAATAAAGTTACCATCACCGAGGGTACAAGTTTTCCCCCACAATAAAAATCATAAAATAAGTACGAAAACACCGTTTCGCACCACGGCCCTTTTGCCGCCGCGAAACAAGCAGCCATGGGGGGCTGTTTTTTTATTTTCAGGCACAAAGTCTTCTAAAAAAACGCCCCTTTATTTTCACATAAAGCATAATAAAAGGAGGCTTTATCACCTCCCTTTGCATAACATCAAAATATGAACCTAAAATCTGAAATAGATAAACGGATTATAGGTTGAGGCGGCAATAGAAGACGCCGACAAAACAAACAGCACTATCAGCCAAATATTGATAATTGTCCGCAAGACTTTCCGCTCATATTTCACCTCCAACATCCCTCTAAATATCGGCATCGCGCAAAGAATAGCCACCGCAAATGTAATAATTTCAATATTATCAATATAATACGGCAATTTGTAGGTTATCTTATGCTCCGAGATAAGCCCAAACATATTCTTGAGATAATCCCACGCATACGCCATATTATCGGCACGAAACATCACCCATCCGATAACAAACGCAAACATCGTATAAATATGCTGAGCTATATTGATTTTGAGCCCACCATCTTTCTTATGCCAACCGGTAATTTTTTCAAAAATGATAAATGCGCCATGCCACAAGCCCCAAAAGATAAAGTTCCAACTTGCGCCATGCCACACGCCTGTTGCCAAAAAGACCACAAACAGATTAAATAAATTCCGCCTTTTAGACACTCTGTTTCCACCCAACGGAATATATAAATATTCCTTAAACCATGTAGAAAGCGAGATATGCCACCTTCTCCAAAACTCGGTAATAGACTTAGAAATATATGGATAGTTGAAGTTCTCTAAGAACTTAAATCCAAAGATGGAACCTAACCCGATAGCCATATCCGAATAACCGCTAAAATCATAATACAGCTGCAAAGTATAGGCAATCGCCCCAATCCAAGCCGTAAGGGCATCAAAATTTTCCACCGGTTGCACAAAGATTTTATCAGCCACCGCCCCTAAGGTATTGGCAATAAGCATTTTCTTAGCCAATCCGACAATAAAGCGTTTAACACCATACGCTACTTTATCAAAAGTAACCGTTCTGTCAGAAATTTGCTCATCAACATCATGATACTTAACAATCGGTCCTGCCACCAATTGTGGAAACAGCGTAATATAAAGCGCCAATTTATAAATATCCCTTTGTGCTTTCACTTCATTTCTGTACACATCAACCACATAGCTGAGGGCTTGGAAGGTATAAAAAGAAATACCAATCGGCATAACCACGTCAATAAAGTTAATATGCGTATGGAAGAGTTGATTGATATTATCCATCACAAAATTAAAATACTTAAAATAGAACAAGAAGCTCAAATCCACCACAATCGTTGCAATCAAAAGGAGTTTGCGATGCATAGCGTTATGGCTGCGGCTGATATAATTTGCACCGATATAGTTAACCAATATCGTCAAAATCATAATAGCCAAATAGCGCGGCTCACCCCAAGCATAAAACAAGATACTGGCAATAAGCAAAATATAGTTTTGCAACTCTTTGCGCGCTAATAAATAAATAGCACACACAATCGGCAAAAACATAAATACAAACGTCATAGATGAAAATAACATATTTTACTCCTTGGGAAATTGTAAACGTAACAATCGTTGTAAAAAGCGCTCCGTCGTTTCAACAATTACTATATCAGGTTTATTTTTTAGAATATAATCAACATCAGCAGCAGAAAAACTCAAAGACTTACCATTTCCCCAAAACACAGAATATACAGAAGAAAATGACTCTACCAAATAGTTAAGATACCTTAAATGAAAGCTATCACCAATAATAAATAAATCTAAATCATTCTGTTGATTTTCATTTTTAAAAAGAAGAACTGTACTGTACGACTTTTTCGCAACAACTTTTTTAATAATATTTTTACTCCTATTATGCAGAATCAAACGAGTATTTAGAAGATATTTTTCAGAATAATTAAATACATTCCCTGCTTTATAAATATCTTTGTCGCAATCATACGTGTCTTCAAAAGAAAAATCTTCAAGCTTCAGCACCGACAAAATAGGAAAATCCTTTTTTATTTCTTTTAACATATAGTAATACTCATAGAATGAACCTAAATCATTCATATGTGTACCAACTCTAGAAAACAAAATATCTCCTTCTTTTTTATGTTGAGACAACTCATCATAAAAATTCAAGACCTTTATATCTGGGTAATTTTTATTCAAATATACTAATACCTGTTCTAATCGAGAGACATCATGCTGTTTAACATAAGATTCCGGATAAAACTCATAATATAAACTTTCCTTATCATTACTTAAATAAAAATAGATTTCCTTTACTCCCACTTTCTTTAACTTATTATAAAATTGCAGAACTTGTTTTCCAAGAATATCCAATTCTTTGTCACTAAAAAGATTTGCGTTCATATACATTTTTTCCGAAGAAAATGATTTAGAAAATAGCCATCCATTTTTTCCCACAATAATTTTTCTATTAGAACAAATCTCCCCAAATAGACACTTTGAATAGTTATTAACATCAAACAAAACATCTCTACCAAAGAAGCGATCATTAAACCACTGTTCATACAGTTTCCCAAAATTACCGCCTTTATCATAAATTTGCGAAAAATCAGGCTTTTTAGCGAGCATTCTATTTTCTTGAGTTGATTTTTCTGCATCCGAAATATGCATCATCGGCACAAACAGTAATGCAAAGAACACCGCTAAAAAGACAATATCAATCCGCGAATGATGCTCTTCAATCTTAAACCGCAATAAATACCGCACAACTTTATACGCAATCAGAAAATACAACGTTGCCAAAATAATCAGCGCATAAAAATCAACGCTTCTGCCGCCTTTCAAAGTCAATTTATCTTTATAAACGATATACGGATCCCGATGTGAGCAATCAAAAGAGAGTTTATTTTTTTCCATTTTCGGCTTAGTAATATTTCTAAAACTAAATTTAGAAAAATCATCAAACTTAACAACAGAACGCCCTCTAAGTTGCAAATTAGAAATTTCCACCTTGCCTGGATTATTTCCAAAATCCAACCGAAACTTAGCCAGCTTATGAATAGGCAAATCAATTTCAACCTCATGCTGTCCGGCATTAACCAATTGTTTAACCGACATTTTCTCATTAAATGAATCTGTCGCTTTTCGGGTATAAAAAACCTGATAGAGAGTATCCTTTTGTAAATTCGTCTGAAAGCTCACAGAAAAACGCTGTTCACTCCACAAATTAACAGAAAGAGCGAGCAGCCCAAACGTTACCCCAAAAACAACCCACATAAACTTATTAGGAAACATTTTTTTAATTTTCATAACGACACCGTTGTATAAAATGAAAGGAAGTATATTTTATACAAATATAAAAATTATTTAGTAATACAAGAATTATTTGTTTTATTAACAACCATTAAGTCACACTGCAAAAAATAAAACGTATACCAAGCAAGAAATATGCGTTCATAAAAATAGCGCATTTAAAATATCGTAGCACAAAATTACCCAACACTGTGTTGGCGGATATACTCGGCCACATCCTGAGCCGCACGTCCGGCATCGTTAAAATCAATTTTAAGCCCGTTGAGTTCACATGCCCCGTGACAAATATCATATTTGCAATAAGGCGTCACGAAATAGCGCCCATAAACGGCCGAATCATCAATATGAAACAAGATATTTTGTTCCGCGCAATATTTAGCCTTTGCCTCGTTCCAAAGGTTAGTATCCACCTTAAAGCTGCCGTCATCAAAAAACTCAACTTTTCCCTGTTTTTCATAAAAATCCAAGATAGCCCAAACCTCGTCATATTCCACTTTGTGCTCACTGAGATAATGCACGATATCGCGTTTTGGTCCACCGCTGATAACATAGACAGCCACCCCTTTTTTACGAATTTCATGACAAAATGTGGCAAACAAATCCGGCGCGGCGGAAATCACCCCATGAAAATCAATACCAATTTTATCAACCATCCAAACCTCCTCAAGCCTTTCCAAACGCCAATATATTAAAGCTCATCTTCAATCCGACGAGAACAATTCTTTAAGTGAATTCGGTGCCAACGTAGACAACGGATTGATAGATATTTTCGGTTTACTCATATCCCCCGAAACACTATAATTCGTTGCAAACACTGTCCCATCTTTACCGGCCAAAACTTTTCCGACCAGCGGAATATTCCCGATAAACGTATTCAAGCCATACGCCGGAATAATCATCCCTTTCGCGTCCAAACTTTCATCTGCCAAATTATAGCTGCCGCTAACCGTCATACCGACCACCGAACCAAACATCCGCGCATCGGTCGTTTCCAAATTTTTAGTAGAAAACGTATACGTAAACGGCGCATTAAAATGAGTAAACGTCAGCCCCTCGCCACGCAGCATATCCACAATCCCCGTCAGCGACGCCAAGCTCAAGATTTTCGCAAACACCGGCGTATTAACCAACGCAAAATCCCTCATCTTTGCATGACCTTTGAAGTTTTTATATTTATCCCGTTTCGCTTCAATTTGAAGATTACCGCCCTTCATATTTTCGTATAAACGCAAAACCTTAAGTGTACTTCCGGCATTATTAGAATCAACCGTCAGCATATATTCATCGCCTCTCGGTTCAAAATCCAGTTTCATCTTCACATCGCGGCTATTGCCGTAATTGCCGACCATATTAATCCGGTGCACACCGATACCGTTCCTAAGCTCGGCTTTTCCGGCAAAATTCGTAACCGGCACATTATCGTTCGTCCACAACTTATTCACCCCGATAACAATATCGGTATCCATCACATCTTCCAAAGGATCTTTTAGATTTTTAACTTTCTTTTTCTTCTCTTCGGCTCTGTCTTCTTTACGTTTATCAAAAAACTCCGTCAAATCATAAGCGTCCCCCGAAACCGTCACCTTAAGAGCGAGCTTTGGTTGATAGTTAAAATCAACTCTGGCCTTTGCAAACGTTTTCGGAGATTTTATTTCCGCGACATCAATAGTTTTCAAACGTCCCTCACTGTCGGCCGTCATCTTTCCCGTTGCCGAGAAAAGCGCTTTAATCAGCTGAAAATGCGTCACTTCCTCCAATTTTCCTTTATTGATAAGCATCGTTGCCTTCGCCCGACACGGGAAACCTTTTGCTTTCACAAAGCCCAAAAACGCATAGTCAATCGCCGTATCTTTAAGTGAACCGTCAATCGTTAGCTCAATCCGTCCGTCGTTCAAGAACGTGATAACAACTTTCACATCCGAGCTGCCCGTAAAATACGGTGCCGCCAAGATTTCACTCTGAATACCAAGTGTCTTCAACACCTTATCATCAACTTTAACATCCGCAACAATCCTGCTTTTGTGCTTTTTCTCGCTAAAGTTTTCATTCAACGCCAAATTCAGCGGAATCCCCTCATATTTAGCCACACCGGAAAGCGTAAACCCTTTTTCGGTCACATGCAGTTGGAGCGCATCCGCCACAAACGACTTTCCAACCTCCAGCTCCAAATATTCCACTTGTTTCAGATTGCCTTTAACATCAACTTTAATCTCTTCGGGTTTCAGATTCGTTTTGAGCTCAAAATCAAGTTTCAAATCAATATCCACATCCCCGGCCACCAATTCCGGATCAACACCCATTTCTTTTGTAAAGCCGAGCGGTTCATGGTCAATTAATTTCAGCGCGTCGGTAATCGTAGAGTTACCGGTCAAATCAATGGTGATAAAGTTATCATACTTATCCAAATCATATAGCAACACATGACCGCCGGTCAAAATCACCCCGTCCGAAACCCCTTTATCCACTTTAATATCAATTTTATCCTGAGCAAAGAACGCCGTTCCGTACACATTGCGCACCACGGGCATCCCTTCCAGATAATGGAGGTTAGCGTCGGCAAATTCCGCCTGACCGGAAAGATTGAGCAAACCAAATTTTTTCGTATTTTTATCCCACCCGAAATCAAACTTAAAGTCACCGTTAGAAATTGCACCGCCATAAAGGCTTTCCTTACACCAACTCCAAGCCTTTTCGCCCAAATACTTCGGCCACAAGAGAGAGAGTTCATTCATCTGAAACGCCCCGACCTTAGCGCCAAACGTCACCTTAAAGTTTTCCAAATTCCCCTTAAAGAAATAGTCCTTAAAGCCCGAAGCGGATAAGCTGAGTTCTGCCTTTTTACCGTCAAAATCAAACGCGGCATTATCAATTTTCACCTTATCCAAACCGCCGTGCAGTTGTCCTTCCAGATTAAACGAAGAAACATTATAGTCAAAATCTTCGCTGTCGCCAAATCCGATTTTTCCGCGTCCGCCCTCAATGGCAAAGCTGACATCTTTGATATTATTGCCCAAGTTATCGGCAAAATGTTCTTTATCTTTCAACACATTACCAAAGTCAATCACCGCCGCCAATTTTCCGTTTACCGGAATATCCACCGCGCGAATATCACCTTTTTCGGGCACCAGAATATCATACAAATCGTTAATCACCAAATCCGAGAAGTTAAGCGTATAGTGCACTTCGTCATTCAGCAGCCGATATTTGAGCGTCATATCCAAAGCCGACGTTCTGTCATCAAACTTAACCGCGCTGTCTGTTTTAATCAAGATATCGGCAACCCCGCGTTCAAACGAAAAATCCATATCCGTAAACGTAAACAGCTGTCCGGTATCTTCCTCAGTCATATTAAGGGTTGCGTCGGTAACGTTAATCGTATTGATAAAGCTCTCCAAATACAAGCGCTCCGGCGAGTTAAACCGTTCCATAAAATCTTCAAATTGTTCAAAATAAAATTCTAACTTTTTGAGTTGATGTGCCGCTCTTCTCTTTTCGCGTTCATCCTGAGGAAGGGACGCGATTTTCTCGCGCATTTTCTGAATTTTTTCTTTTTTAGCCTCATCTTTAATTTGCGCAATTTTTTGTTCTATTTGCTGTTCGGTTTTTTCTTCATTTTTAAGCCCATAAGAAGCAGTAATCTGCACCATTGGCCCCTCAATGGAAATAGAGCTCGGTGCAAGCATTCCTTTAAGCAACGCACGCGCGGAAAAAGAAAGAGAAAGTCTCGGCGCCTGCACCAAATATTTGCCCTCTTTATCCTTAAACTCCACATTTTTAGCAATAATTTTAACCGGTTGCACCGAATGGACAAGTTCCAGATTAACACCGCCGACCTGCAAATCATAATCAGAAGTTTCATTAGTCAGGGCTTGAATAATATAGGGGCGCAAGAAATTGACCTGAATAGGCCCCTTCCCTAAATGCCACAACAAAACGAGCAGCGCGATAAGTGACAAAGCGCTGGCATAATCCCAAAACAGAGAAAGGAACCGTAATTTTTTGCTTTTTGTGCTCACACCCACTCCCCAAAACAATCATATTCAGGCTTTAACACGGCAAACAAATAAAGTAAACAAGTTTTTGCACAATTTCCCCTCATACGATAAAGAAAAGCGCGAGGCTCTCTTCTTCTAAAAAACAAAAAGCGTGGTCCGTTAAGAACCACGCTAAAAAAAGAGAACCCTTGCTAACGATTTAACAACTTTTCCGCCTCTTTAGACATCGGATGTTGCACAAAATAAGCATCAATCAGATCCTGCACGCCGAGCTCCACCAATTGGCATTGAAATTCCGGCGCAAGCACACCACCGTTTGCAATATACGCCCGCAGCAACCCCAAGCGTTTTTTAGCAAACATCTGCCTTTGACAAACCTCGCTCAACCCCTGCGGCGCAAAAAGCGGCAAAACCTGCTTTAACGCATCAAAATCCAAATGAGCCAAAACAAAAATCTTCGCTGTTTCGCTTAAATTCTGCCCACATTGATAAACAATTTTAACGCCGTCAGCCCCCAGATGATAAATCAATTCCAGTTCGGCCTCTTGAGTTAAAAAGTTTCGGTTTTCAAGATACTTGCGCAGCTGTTCAGCCGTCGCCACCTTAGCAAACCACACCACGTTAGATTCATAAAATTCCGTCCCGCTGTCCACATAAGCCTCCAGCCAATTTTGATGTTCCGGAAAGAACAAAATCAACTGTTCTTGAGGGTTATCGGCCAAATACGCGATGACTTCATTTTTCTGTCCCAGCGCCAAAACTTTTTCGGCACGTTGTTTAACAGCTTCTCTCATTTCCAGTTTCATAATAAGAAAGATTAAAAAAACGACATAAAAATTACAAACACGACCACACTATAAAATTGCGTCCCATTTTTGTCAACAAAAAAGAGGGTAGCTTTATCCACAAGAGCTTTTTACGCTTGCCGAACAAACGTAAAATAGATAAACTAAACCTAATTAAAATCAGAGGAAAAGGAAATGACGCCCGAAGAACTGCAAAAAGAACTAAACCGCTGCTTAGGCTGCAAAGTAAAACCTTGTGAAAAAGCCTGCCCTTTAAGTGTTTCACCGCACGATTTTATTGCACTGGCAAAAAGCGGCGATTATACATCTGCCGCCGCAGACATCGCCAAAAACAATCCCCTGCCACAAACATGCGGTTTGGTCTGTCCGGATAGGTTCTGTCAGGCCGCCTGCATCCGCAAGAAAATTGATACAGCCATAGAAATCCCCTGCCTACAAGCCAAGATTATGCAAAAAGGCGGGTTGCCGACGTTGCAACTTCCCGAGCAGAATAACAAACGCGCCTGTATAATCGGCGGCGGGCCGGCTGGCTTGGGCGCTTTGTTTGAATTTTTGTTGCAGGGCTGGAGCGTGGATATTTATGAAAAAGAAAATAACCTAGGTGGTGCCGCAAGGCTGATACCGCCCTACCGCCTGCCTTCTGAAGTGCTCAATGCGGAAATTCAACGCCTGACCTCAAACGAGCGGGTAAACGTTTACCTTAATCAAACGATAACCGATTTTGAACCTTTGCGCCAAAAATACGATGCCGTTGTGGCGGCCTTAGGCGAACCCAAACGCCGCAGTTTAGGGATTTTAGGAGAAGAGCAAAGTTTGGATTATCGCCGTTATTTAAGCACTCCAGATGCTTATCACTACAAAAAAGTTGCCGTTGTCGGCGGCGGAGAAGTAGCGTTAGACTGCGCCATTACCTTAAAGAAACAAGGAGCCGAGGTGGTAGAGATGTTTGTTCGTCGTCGCCAAGAAGATATGCGGATAATGGCAAGAGATTTTGCCGATTTAGCCCAACATCAAGTGGTTATTCGCGCGTTGAGTTCCATAACCGAAATTCGCGCCAACGATAACCTCTATGATTTAACCGTCGTCCGCAACCGCATCAACGAACAAGGCAAAGCGGAAGCCCTGCCCGATACATTGTGTAAGCAAGGGGGCTATGACAAAGTCATCATGGCACTGGGCTCCTATTTTCCCAAAGAAGACCTGCCGAAAGACGTTTCTTGCGCCGGCGATATGAACGGGAATTGCGGCACGATTGTGCAAGCGATCGCCTCCGGACGTTTCGCCGCCCGCCATTGCATAGAACAAACTTCAACAAATAACAAGACAGTGAGCAACGCATGAAAATAACCTTAGGTGTCATCGGCAAATGCAAAGATAACTCACCGGAAGGCGAGATAATCAAACGCTATGCCGAGCGGATGAAATGGAATTTCACCATTAAAGAAAAAGACAACAGCACGCAAGAGGAAGAAGCCAAATTTTTGCAGTCCTGCATTGCACCTCATGCCAAAGTTGTGGTGTTAGACGAACGCGGCAAAAATATGAGCAGTCCGGAGCTTGCGGGGATTGTAGAAAACTGGATGTTGGAGGGCTGTTCGGAAATATGTTTTTTAATCGGGGGCGCCGACGGTCACCTGGAAAGCACGCGTAACAAAGCCGATTTGTTACTGTCATTTGGCAAACTAACCCTACCGCATATTTTAATGCGCGCGGTATTGGCAGAACAAATTTATCGCATAGAAACCATCATCAACCACCACCCATACCACCGTATTTGATAAAGCCTAAAGACGGTCTAGCGCAGAGCTATCCTCTTTATTTATCAACTAAAATTTTGCGATAGCGCCTTGACAATTAAAGGCAAAAGAGATAGATTTGCCTTTAGATAACCTAAAACTATGCCTATTATTAACCCCATAAAACCATATCATTATGAAACCAAATTTTTCTCATTGGCTGAGGATGAATCGCCAAGAAATCAAATTACTTGTATGGAGCATTGTGCTCATTGTTATAAGCATTGTTGCCTTAAGCTACACCAATGACATAAATCTCAAGTTGCTGATAATCGGCGGCGCTTTTTTAATAGAAATGGGCGTGAGCATTCGTATTAATCACAAGCATCAGGTACAACCACTGTCAAACACTTATTTTCTTGCCTACACGGTAGGTTTCATCGGTCTCACGATAGCCGATTTAATCTGTATCATCAGACTGAAAGAAAGTTCTGATATTTTGTATGCCATGCTGATATCCGGAGCCTTATTCATTTATGTCTTAGGCTTAATGGTCATGCACCAACCGGATCACGAAGACACCCCGCCGCGTTATCCGCCGGATAATGGCTTTCATGGAACATACCCGCATCACGAGCGATAAAAACCTCAAAACGTTAAGAGGTATGAAGAACAACTCGTCAACGAGCCAAACAAAAAGCGACAGGATAAAACCTGCCGCCTTTTTTATATCTGAAACGAAAAAGAATTATTGTTCTTCGCCATCCGGCTCAATTTTTGCCGCCACTTTAGAAACGGCACATTTCCCTTCCAAAATAGCTCCCGGTTCAATCGCAATCGTTTTATAAACCGAATCCCCGATAAACTTCGCCGAACCGGCAATAAACAAATTTTCAACCGCCAAAGAACCGTTTAGCTCACCATAAAGTTCCAAACTTTTCGCCTGAATTTTGCCATTAACGGCGCCGGTGCTGCCGATAACCAATTCGCGACAAGTCACATCCCCGTCAAGTCTGCCGTCAATATGAATAACATCACCATCAGTAATGTTTCCGACAATACGTGTACCGGCACTGATAATACAAGGCACAATATTTTTTTCACCTCGCATCATCCGCGCCAACTTCAAAAACAACACACGTCTAAATTTTCTCATCAATGTACATCTCCCCAAAAAATCCGGCATAATCGCCCAATTATTTATAACCGACCGCTCTGTTCCGACTTCTCGCTATAAGTATAAGTCCTTTACGCTGCTCTGGGTTATTCCACTTCTCGCCACAAGTCCTTTTCAAAGCAATCATCAAAAACTCTTCCTGTTTCCTCACTCCTCTAAACCAACCTTTCTCTCCTAAAAACGTAAACCTCACTCTTCAAAAGCAAAGTCTCTCTCTTCAAAACCAACGCGCCTCACACAAGCAACACTTCACGCCGACATCCGTCACAGACACCTAACACTCACCATCTGGCACTTAGCGCCCTGCGATAAACCACCACCGCCAAGCGTGCAACTTAACGCCCCTTTTACTTAGCCTTAATAAAGACCATAGGGTCCAGATGCACCCCGTCGTATAAGACTTCATAATGAAGATGCGGCCCGGTTGAACGTCCGGTATTACCAACTTCGCCGATAGCTTGGCCCAATGCCACTTCTTCACCCTTTTGCACATAGATTTTATTCATATGCGCATATTTGGTTTTAAAGCCGTTACCATGGTCAATTTCCACCATTTTGCCATAGCCGGAAGCCGTGCCGGCGCGTATAACCTTGCCTTCTGCCATCGTTTTGATTTTATTGCCGCGGTTAGAAGCCAAATCCACACCTTTATGAGCAGCACTTTTGGCATTAAACGGGTCCGAGCGCTTGCCAAAAGGCGAAGACAACCAATACGACCACACTGGTTTGCCGAGAGGAATACGTTTAAGCGCCTCTTGGTAATAAGAATTATCATCAATAGCGCTAAAAGTTTTATTCACCTGCGCCATAAGTTCCTGATTTTGCCCCAAAGCGATATTTTCGGGAACATAAAGCCCGCCCTTATTATTCTTTTTAGAGTTTGCGAGCGGGTTATAATATTTTCCTCTTTTTTTCAGTTCACCGTTAACGGTAGAGATAGTATTTTTGATTTTATCAATATCCTTATTAGAAAGCCCTTCAATTTTTTTCAAAATATCCATTTCAAACGCCTGCAAAGAAGCAACCATTTCCTGTAAATGCGCAACTTTTGCCTCAAGCATTTTTTTCTCTTCAATCGCCACATCACGGTGAATAAGCGCATCTTTCAAAGCGCTTTTTTGAGATAAATCTTTTTCATTAATCCAATCTTCGTTAGCGGTAATTTGTTTAATTTTCTGTTCAATAACTTCGGCTCTTTTCAGATATTCATCCACATCATCTTTTTTCTGTTGAGAATCCGTATCACCAAAATTCTGCACCAACGCAGAAATATTTTTATGAACGGTAACAAAATCGCTCATCAAATCAACATAAGCGCTGCGGGTTTCGCCCAACTTACGTTCTTGATACGAGATAATTCTGTCCGACACGCTATACCTCTGATACGAATGTGCGCCCCAAATTCCCAGAACAATCATCGTAACAAAGACAATCCATTGCAAGCGTGGTGAGATTTTAAAAACCTTAGTTTGTCCGTTAGAACGGATAATAAATTCCTTTTCGGAAAAGAAACTTCTATTTTCCGATGCTTGAAAATTAAGAACTTTAGGTCTTTTAGGTCTTCTTCTATATCTCAAATGAAACCATCCCGTAAGTTACACCCAAACCGCAAGACAAATAAAATCCCACGGCAATTACGGTCGGTTATAGCAAATTTTTTACAAACTTTCAAACACTTTTTAATTTTTATCAATATCTTTATCCAAAATGACGTATTCACCGTCACCGACCATATTCAAAACGATTCGCGCGCGTTCTTCCAAATAATCCAAATCAAGCGAGCTTTCCGAGAGCATGGCCACCTTATGTTCCAAATCTCTTTTAATCGCGGCATAGCGAGCTTTTTCCTGTTGAGCTGCTTCAACTTTTCCCTTCAGATAGAGATATCTGAAAAAGCCTCTGTCACCCTTAATGGCGTTAAAGGCAAAATACACCGAAAAGATACCAAAAACAATCAACAAGCCGGATTTTTTTAATCTGTCAAAAATATCATTCAGTGTATTCATATCCGTTTTTTACCGCCCGCACTCAAAAAAATTACGCTATAAAGATAAGATTAAAACGTTTTTCCATACGTTCATCAACATTGCCTATAACCTAGCATACAGAGGGTTAAAAAATCGTTATAAAAACCTTTTTTGCGACAGGAAAGATAAAAATAAATAGCAAAGTTTTTCAATAAGTTAGAACAAAATCATCAGAAATAGGATAGATTTTTCACCCTAATCTGTTAATTTTTGCGAGCCGTCCCCATAATTTCAAACACTCTCGCCCCGTCGCCTTCCATCAGAGTCTTCGGCAGTCGCCTGCGAATAGCCTCGTTAACCTGCTCCAAAGTCACCGCCTGCACTTGGCTTTGCCGATTTTTCAAAAAGTCAATTCCCAATTTCTGCACCTGCATCTGCTCCAACATCTCGGCAATCACCGCTACCGAAGAAAAACGCAGATTAAACGAAGACAGCAAACTGCTTTTAGCAATTTCCAACTCTTCCGCACTCAACCCGTTTTGATAAAAGTTCGCATATTCCGCATTTAAGAGTTCAAAAATCCGCGCCGTATTATCCGGTGTGGTAGAAAAATAAATCTGCCAATAATCCCCCGCGTCATTACTGTTCAAAAAGCTATAAATACCATACGTCAGCCCCTCGTTTTCACGAACCGCCATACTCAAGCGAGAAGAAAGCCCCGCTCCGCCGAACACATAATCAGCCACCAACAGCGGATAAAAATCTTTATCCAAACGCGCCACGCCCGATGTTCTTAACATCACCAAACTCTGCGCCGAAACCTCTGATTTTTCTATAGCTTTTGGCGCTTTCCAATCCGGCTTAAATTCCGGCAAGTCCGCCCCTTTGGATTTTTCATTTAACCGCGCAAACGCCTGCGTCAAAAAGGCTTCACTTTCGGCTCTGTCCATATCGCCGGCAATACCGACGCTAAGCGTATCTTTTGCCATAAAATCTTTCAGATACTCCCGCATATCTTCAACGGAAACTTTCGCTAAAACCTCATCATCGGGAATTCCCTCTTGGCCATACGGATGCGTGCCGTAAAATTTTTCATCAACCAATCGCCCCAATTGATATTGCGGACTTTCGCTCTGTTGCTGCCTGAGCATGGCAAGTTGCCGACGCGCCAACTCAATATCTTCTTTATCAAAATGCGCCTCATACAGCACGGCTTTTAAGATTTCCAAGGCATCTTTTTCAAATTTTTTCACAAAGCTAAGCGAAAACGTCAACCGGTCATCTCCGGCAGAAACCGCGAGTTTAATCCCCTTTTCTTTCATCATCTCGCGCAAATCTTTTCTGGAAAAGCGCCCCGCACCGTCCAAGAGCACACTCTCCACCATCAGCGCCACGCCCTCTTTGGGTTCATACGCGCTCCCCGCTCTGTCAAAGCCAAAAGAAATCGCCGCGAGCGGCACACTGTGCTCTTCCATCAAATATGCATGCAAAAGACTATCATCTGCCCGAACTTCCACAACTTCGCCCTTAAAGCTCCGTCCGTTCAGTTTGGAGTTAGCCAAAATTCTCTCCGCATCAAGCGGCGCCCGCGCATCAGCCCATAAAGTATAGCCAACCGCACCGCCAATCAAAACCACCGCGCACCCCAAACCGATTTTCCAACTTTTTCGCATCAACACTCTCCTCAAAAAACTTATTGACCGATAAGATAGCCGGCCACGCGCGCCTCAGACTTTTGCACCTTATTCCACGCCTCGCGCACATCTTCAAGCGTAATCGCCAAAATCCGTTCATCATAGCGCATAATTTCTTCGGGCGTATAACCGTTAATGAGCATATTGCCGACAAATCGTCCGGCGTCTTGCGGATTTTCCTGCATATAAACCGCCTCCGAAAAGACACGATTTTTGATTTTATCCAAATCGGCCTCTGTCAATGCATTAATACCGTCATCAATCGTTTTAAGCAAAAGTTCTTTAATCTCGGCCAGTTGTTTTTCGGGCTTTTTATTTTTCACCCACTCAGGCGCCGGCACGGCATAAAAACTAGCCACGCCGCCCACGTTAAAGCAATAAGAAAACCCCACATCAACGCCCAACAATTTTTTATCCTGATAAACCAATTTTTCAGACACATACGAAGTATCATCGCCGGTCAAAAACGTTGTCAACAGCCCCAACGCTTCCACGTCTTTTTTAGACAACGCCTCTCCGCTCAAACGGATATACTGCACAAAGCGCGGCTTCTGCACACCGTTTAGTTTGACCACCATATCGGTATCAATATTTTTCGGCTCCTCAAATTTCGGCCGCACAAAAGCATCTTGAGGCTTGGTAATATCGCCATAATATTTCTGCGCCAAATCACGCGCTTCTTCAGGGCTGATATTTCCGGCCAAAATCAAAATGGCATTATCGGGGCGATAATAAGCCTGATAAAAATCGCGTGCATCATTCAAACTCAAGCTCAAGATTTCCGCCTCGCTCCCCCCGACGGAAGATGCAAAAGGATGATCCTGCCACAACACGCGGTTTAAGGTTTCATAAAACAGCGGCACCGGATTAGACTCAAAACGTTGCTTCCGCTCTTGCAACACCACCCCGCGCTCGGTTACAAAGTCAGTTTCGCCCATCTTAAGACGCGCCATCCTTTCGGCTTCCATCGCCATCATCAATTCCAGCTTAGAGATATCCGAAAACTCATAATACCCCGTTTCGTCATACGTGGTATAAGCATTAGCATCCGCCCCATATTTTTGGGTTAGATTATCAAACATCTTACCGGGGAGTTTATCGGTTCCGCGAAACATCATATGTTCCAACAAATGCGCAATACCGCCCTTGCCTTTAGGGTCATAAAGCGAGCCGGTTTTATAAAGAACTTGTTGCAATACCACCGGCGCCTTATCATTTTCAACCACCGCCACCTGCAAACCGTTATCAAGCGAAAAAGCCGAAAGCGACATCAACTTAGCCTCGGCTTTTTGCCCCAAAGCACAGATACCGACAGCCGTTCCAAGCAACATCAGCGCCACACGCGTCCATGCCGAGTAGGTTGTTTTTAATTGTTTATTTTTGATTATCGCTTCCCTCATATTGACGCTCCCACTCTAAAACAAAAGACACGTTACCCTAGCGCACCGCCGCTATTCAAAGCCCAAACCGTCCGCATAACAACGATAGGATAAAATTTTATTCTTGCGGTTCTGCGGCTTGATTAGTTGTTGCAGCCGGACGAACATCAAAATCCGGCGGTAATAAGAGTTGATTACGACGTGAAACTTGTGTTTCATCCGGTCTGGACTTAGCCATCCCCAAATCTTCCTTAGTCAACCCGCAAGAAGAAAGTCCGGCAATAATTCCCAGTCCCAACACAACGAGCAACAATTTTTTCATCATCAAATCTCCTTTTTGTTAATATATATGCGGCCTTAACTTTTTAACCACACGCAATTTCAACCAAACGTCCCTTATTATAACCAACGTCCTCTATTTAACCAAACGTCCCTTATTATAACCAAACGTCCCTTACTTAACCAAACATCCTTTTTAGTCCTAACCGAACCACACAAACTCTATTTTTTAACCCCGTCCGCACGTTTAGCAGAAGAGGTTATTTTGGCCTTATCGGATTCATCATCACCATCGTTCCATTCTTTATTAAAGAACAGACCGTTCCCGATAACCAGCACCGCCCCGATACAAATAAAGCTATCCGCCAGATTAAACGCCGGCCAGTGATACCCCAAAACATGGATATCCAAAAAGTCAAACACCGCGCCCATTCTCACTCTGTCAATCACATTACCGATAGCGCCGCCGATAATCATCCCCAAAGATATTTGAATAAGCAGTGATTTTTCATCTTTTAACCAATAGATTAAGAAGCCCACCACAATCAGCGAAAACGCCGAGAGCACATACACGCCGGCCCCGCCGAGATTATCAAACATAGAAAAGCTGACGCCGGTATTCCACGCCATCACCAAGTTAAAGAACGGCGTCAATTCAATCACCGGACGGCTGTTGGCCAAAAATGAAAAAATCAACATTTTTGAAGTCTGATCCAACACCACAGCCATCAGCGCCGTTATCAATCCAATAAACACGATCTCTCCTTATAAAACCAAGTCAGATACAATTACATAATCAGAGATATATAACACAACTTTTCTTCGCGCCAAGAAAAATTTAGCTTTTTCCCCAAATACCCCACAGAGCGTCAAAAGGCCTAAAACGGTGTTCCGATATGAAACGGTTCCAACCCATATTTTTGAGCAATCGTTTCGGCAATATCGGCATAAGTTTTGCGCCGTCCGAGAGAACGTGCTTGAACCCCCAATCCAAACATCAACACCGGCACACACTCGCGCGTGTGGTCGCTACCTGTCCAGGTCGGGTCACAACCGTGATCAGCCGTAATAAAGACCACATCATCTTTTTGCAGCAACGGCAAGATTTCCGGCAGTCTTTTATCAAAATACATCAACCCTTCGGCATATCCTTTAACATCGCGACGGTGTCCCCATGTCATATCAAAGTCCACAAAATTCGTAAAGACAATACCATCGCCTTCAAGATTTTTAACCTCTTCCAAAGTCTTATCCCACAATTCTTCCAAGCCGCTGGCCAAAACTTTTTTCGTAACCCCCGAGCCTGCGTAAATATCAGAGATTTTGCCGATAGCCACCACTTGCAGCCCTTTGGCTTTTGCTTTATCCAAAACAGTCGGCGCCAGCGGAGAAAGTGCATAATCATGACGATTTTTTGTTCTAACAAACGCCCCGTTTTTCTCGCCCACAAAAGGTCTGGCGATAACCCGCGCAATATGATACGGCTTCACTTCTTCAAAAGCGATTTCACAAAGTTTATATAACCGTTCCAACCCAAATTTTTCTTCATGCGCGGCAATTTGCAAATTACTATCCGCCGAAGTATAAAAGATAGGCTTTCCCGTAGCCAGATGTTCTTCACCAAGCTCTTGAATAATAACCGTCCCCGAAGCGGCTTTATTGCCCAAGATACCGCTCAATCCGGCACGTTGACAAATCCGCTCCACCATTTCTTGCGGAAACGACGGATATTCAAGCGGGAAATGCCCAAAATCAACTCTCACCGGTGCACCGGCCATTTCCCAATGTCCCGAAATAGTGTCTTTTCCGGCGCTGATTTCTTCCATACATCCATAAGCCGAAGGCACATTCATTTTGGCCTCGCCTTTTTGCAACAAAGCCTCATGCCCTGTCGCCAAAACGCTGGCTTTATTGAGGCCGAGCGCCTCCAAATTCGGCACCGAAAAATGCGGATAATTCGCCGCGATATGCCCAAAAGTATTAGCCCCTTCATCACCAAAATCTTTGGCGTCTTTAGCCCCGCCGATACCAAATGAATCCATCATTAAAATAATCGTTTTTGCCATTATCATACTCCATCATCAAACGATTTCTCTTTTTTCATATGCTCTAAAGATAGCCCTAAGACGTTTAAAAAGCATTAAAAAAGGGGGAGTTTTCCCCTCTCTCATTTACCATCAAGATATGTACAAAAGCTTCTTAGCGCCCTCTTTGCATTTCTTGTGCTTTTTGCAAAAACATCTGTGCGCTCATCGTCTTTTTAACCGCCTCACCATCACGGCCGACTTTCACATAAGACTTGGCTTTATCTTCGCTTTGTTTCATATAACTCTGCTCTATGCGTTTCACACTGCCTTCCAAGACCTGTGTCATACAATCTTCTTTAGCAATCCCCGCCACAAACGTTTCTTCCCGAAGTGCCGCAACCGTATAAGGACTTAAATTTTGTTGTAAATCAAGATTTTGTGTCGGCTGATAAGACGTACTGTTTAATTTTTCGGTTAAGAGTTGTTGTTCATCCTTAGATAGTGGCTGCAACATTTTTCGCAAAGCCAAACGATAGTTAATCTTCATCGTTTCAGCCGCATAAGAAGGTTGCATACGCTCCAACTCAATCATGGACCCATCTTCGTTTACCTGCTTGATAGGTGTCACGGCAATCATATTTCCATGCTCGTCTTTAATCGGCTCTTTATTTTCATCAAGCAACACATTAAACGGATGCACCTTATCAAATTTATCCGTAAACTGCATAACATCTTTTGCAACATCATCCGGCCTGACATAAACACAATACGTCTTTTCGGGCGTACGATAAGTAGAAATCTCCACCCATCCGTCTTGTGTATCAAAGTTTGGCACATACATCACATCATCCGGACGTTTTGTTTGAGTAACCTTTTGAGCTCCCGTATCATCAAGAGCCAAAGCCAACTGCCGACGGCTGACATTATTGGCAAATTTATCTTGCGCACTTTGCGTAAAGTTAGTCCGATACTCGCTCAAACTTTCTTGTTCAAACGCATTCAAAGCCTGTTCCGGTGTTTGCCCTGAGGCTTTTGCCTCCTGCATCCGCGCTTTCATCTCGCTAACCATTTTAAGAGCATAATAATGTTCAGGCGCCACCATAATCCGCCCCGTTTCAATCCCTGCTAAAATTTCTTTATCTTGCCAGTGTGTACTTTCATGGAGAAGAACATCCTTTGAGCGATTGGACTCATTAATATTTTGCACAATTTCTTTAACCTGAAGCGCACTATTCAAGCCCAAATTATCCGCCCATTTTTGTAACAATTCACCCTGACCTTTTGCCTGAGCTTTCTCCAAACACGCCTTAACATCCTCAAGAGACGCAATTTGAACACCGGAAACCTTCGTCTGAAATTGCGCCAACGCCTGCTTTAAATCCTGTTTTCCCGCCGCCATCAAAAAAGCGTTTTCGTCCGTTATGGTGTATTGATTGATAACAACCGCCCCTTTACCGCCATCGGCAAAAGCATCCATCATCGCCCGTTCTTTTAGTGGAAAGAGGGAATACCCCTCGCCCCCCACTTGATAACAAGCCGTCCGGCTCTCTCCACACTTTCCGTCCCTATCAAAGGCGATGTAATTATAATAGCACTGCGGCTCAAGCACATTATCGGCCGCCGGCTCGGGTTGTTGAGTTTGCCCTTTATCAAGATGAAATTCCGTAGCCTCGGGTTGATTATCCGACAAAGACATCTGTGCCTCTTGAGCCAAGCCATCGTTTGCCATCCCGCCCAGTGCCAACAATGTTGCCAATGTCGCTGCATTTTTTGCCATTTTTCTCTCCGCATCAACCCATATTCCAAGTAAAAATTATAACCCAACACCACCTAAAAGTAAAGTATAAAGAGAAATAAAAAAAGTTGCCAAAAAACTATTGACAAAAATAAAATCCATGCTATACAGCACTTGTAAAGAAAATTTTTAGGTAACTTAAAATTTTTATGTTATGGGAAATTTAATATTAAATGCAACCCCACTCCTTCAAGGATGTGCGATTGCCATGTGCGCCGCCGTGATAACCGTACGCACAACGATGCGAAAGAAACATGCGAAAGCGAGTCTAGAAGCCAGTCAAGCAGCAGCCCGCCGCAGATTTGAAGTCTTCCGCTATTAAACACTTTCGCTATTAGTAAAAAAGAAAAATAAAAAGCCCCTGACTATAACGGTCAGCGGCTTTTTTTAGTAGGTGAGATAAGATTTATTTTCCTGCTTTTTCAACAGCTGCAGGTGCTG
This sequence comes from uncultured Alphaproteobacteria bacterium, assembly GCA_944392315.1. GTDB lineage: Bacteria > Pseudomonadota > Alphaproteobacteria > RF32 > CAG-239 > CAG-267. Next base: position 20,906 of record CALXWH010000022.1, read on the forward strand.
GTTTATCTTGAGGAGCAAGAGCTTCGTCTTTCAACGCCTTTCTTGCCGCTTTGCGTGCCATTTTCTTGTCATGCATAGTTTTCAAGATTTCTTTTTGTTCTGCCGTCAAAACACTTTCAAAACGTGCTTTGTTTTGTTCACGCAGTTCATCTGCTTGTTTGCGCAAAGCATCCATTTGTTCAAAAAGCGGTTTCATTTGTTTCATATCTTCTTTACGAAATTCTTCAATTTGCGCTTTTTGTTCCTCTGTTAAGTTTAGTTTTTTAGCAAAACGCTCTTTCATCATTTCATCAGGATGAAAACCATCTTTCCCCGGACGTCTTAAATCCTTCAAACCATGACGCGGCGGCATCGGACGTCTATCATCAAAGCGGGCGTCATAACGTGGCGACATCGGGCGTCTGTCATCAAAGCGAGCGTCGTGGTGCGGCGGCATCGGGCGTCTGTCATCAAAGCGAGCGTCGTGACGTGGCGGCATCGGTCTATCCATATGCATCATATAAGGAGCTCTGTCATGCCAAGCACCACGCCAATGACCGTATCTTTTTGCCGGACAAAAAGCTATTGCGAATGCGGTTAAAGTAACGGCAATACCTCCCACAAAAGCCAAACCACCGGTAATCAACAATCTTTTTCTTTCCTGTTCCATAATCAAATCCTTTCCTCAAAAAAAGCACGAACCAATTTTACCTAAAAGCCTTACAATTCCAAATAAGCGAGTTTTTCGTGCAACTTAGCCTTAGCATTATGCAATCTGGACTTCAGCGTACCGACGTTAACCCCCAAACGCCTCGCCGCCTCGTCATAATTAAGCCCTTCAAACTCCACCAGCACAATCGCCTTGCGCATCTCTTTGGGGAGTTCGTCAACGGCCTTTAAGATAAGTTTCCGCCGACATTTCAAGAGCCACTCTCTTTCCGGATTATCGGGAGCGGAAACATTTTCCAATCCGGCGCTTTCTTCATCAACCGACGCATTCAAGAGCTTTTGGCTTTTGCTTTTCAGATAATCTTTGCAAAAGTTTTCAGCCACCACGCGTATCCAAGCGCCAAGTTTTTCCTGCTCCCGATAAGTCGGAAATTTCTGCCATAAACGAATATAAATTTCCTGTTCAACATCTTCATCAGAACGATTAAGCATTTTTCTGACCACGTTTTTAACCAAACGTTTCTGAAACCAATTTAAGTTTTCCATTAACTGACCTCATAAAAGCCATAACCGTCCAAAGGAAGCATATCGTCACTTTCAACCTCATAAGCAAAGTAACTGTCACCATCATAAAGCATCGCCATATAATCATAAAACTGTCCTTCGCTCAAAGTCGGCGCCGGCAACATAGCCTGCACACCAACCCAAACCCCGATAACAAGCGAGCAAAATGTACCGGCCATAATCTGGCGTTCCTTTTTGCGCTGTTTATAAAGCGGTTTTGCTTCAGCTAAAAGTCCGGAAATTTTATCCATCTTAAAAATCCTCAGCTAAATTCATTCAACTTACATAGAGTATAACGACCCGCTCTTAAAAAAGTTCAAACTTTTTTGAAAAAAAATCACACAAAACAAATAACATATTGAATATACAAAACAAAAAAATATTGTTTCACCTCAAAAAATATGGTATTATATTTCTACAAAAGTCTAGATATTATATTATTAATCTGAAACAACAGCCCATGTGACGTTGTTTCACGAGGAGTGGATTAAGGACCCAACCTCGTTAAAAAAAACAAAAAGCAAATGAAAAAAAATGCAAAAATCAGCGAATGGGGAATGGTTGCTTTTTTCTCTTTTATGAGCCTTGTGCTCATATTTGGTATAATAATAAGTTTCTGTGTGGTGTTCAGTATTGGCTGCACCCCACCGGCACAAATAAAGCCCCTCTTTGGCATAGCATTTCTCTTTGCCTGCTTTGTAACATACAAAATGGTTACCGGCATCTACAAAATGGTAACCGATTTGATAAAAGGCAAAGACTTTTGCTAATCAAGTACCATAAATAAAGAGCGTTCCAAAGAACGCTCTATTTTTTTATCAAAAATTTCTGCATAAACGTTTAATTAAACTTCGTCCACTCACGCACGTTTTGGGTTAAGAAGTCCGGTAGCTTATCCAACCCCGAAGCCCCCGAAGCTTTTTTATGACCACCGCCTCCAAATTCCGCCGCAATCGCCGAAACATCAACATTATCTTTCGTTGTGCGGAAAGACAAATTCCACTTGCTGCGTTTATTGAGCGAAAAACTAACCATAAAGTCATAATTGGCAATATTATCAAGCGTTTCAAAAAAGTCCGAACCGGCCTGCGCCATATTCGCCGCAATAAAGCGAAGTCCGTTGTATGTTCCCTCAAAAGACATATTGCGAGAAAGTCTGTAATCACGGTTGCGGATATAGGCTAAGATGGCATTACCTTTTTCAACCATCAGGTTAATATCAATCCGCCCCTCAAACAAATCGCGCCAAACTTTTTCATACGGGCGATTAACCCCCATAGATTGAAATGCAAATTCAAACGGACGGACTCTTTTATCCCTCAAATCAAACAAATCATTAAGCGCCAAAAGTTTCACCCCTTCCGGCACCTCTTTTTGCGGAAAGAAATATTGCCACGTCAATTCAATCGCAGCCGTTCCGACCGCACGCGAACCTTTAATGCCAAATCCGCCTTCTTCTTTGAGTTTTTGCTCATATGCTTCAATCGCCGATGCGTGATGATCTATCCAAGTCAAATTTTTCTCGGCATGCAACTTAAACATATAATCCATCGGAAACGAGATATCGCAAATCACAATATCCTGATGTTTTTCAATCTCAGCGTAAGGAATTTCCTGATCGTAATTAAATCCCAACAATTCGCAATCTTTATATGCATATTTGACAATCGCCGCCGACCCTTTACCATCATGATCTGCCGAATGATAAATACATAACATCTAAGCCAATCCTTTCGTTAATCAACCCGTCTCACTCACACAGCCTGAGCCACCGTATTACTGCGCCAAGAAATTTCCATCCCGTCAAATGCCGGTTCAACATCTTTTGGGCAAGCCTTCCGCACCGTTTCATAGTCGCATTCCACCGCCATATGTGTAATAATAGTCTTCTTGGCCTGCAAACGCTCTGCATATTCAAGAAGCGTCGCCAAGCCGGCATGAAAGCGCGTCCCCTCCGGCGTTGTCAGTGGCATAATCAACACTTCCGGCTTGCGTTTGATAAATTGGAAAGCGCTTTCCGGAATATCCCGAAAATCAGATATATGCACAACTTCGCCGTCATTAAAGATATACCCCGAACATTCCACATTATGACCCTGTAGTTTAATCGGCGTCACTTTCAAATCCTTAAAATAAAAACTCTCCTCATAGTTAAACGTATTCGGATGCAAAGCCGCCCGATATACCGGTTCCACATCTTCTTTTTTCTCGGCAATCAGATACGGAAAGCGCGTCCGAATAATCGCCAAATTATCGGGAGAAGCAAACAATTCAATCGCCTGTCCGGTAATACGGTTAATTTCGCGCAAATCATCAATTCCGTGCAAATGGTCGGCATGCGTATGGGTATAAAAAACGGCATCCACCGCACGAATATTGCCGAGTATCAACTGCATCCGCAAATCCGGCGATGTATCAATCAAAAATTTCACCCCGCCGATTTCCATATAAGTACCGCTTCTCAAGCGAATATTTTTCTCATTTTTCGGATCACATTCACCAAAACCATTAGCCAAAGAAGGCACGCCCGGAGCTGCCCCCGCCCCCAAAATCAAAACTTTAGACACGCTACACCTTTCCGTTCATCGTTGAGCTTTAGAATATAAATTAAAAAAGTTATCGCTAGTTATACGTTCAATTTCTTGAATCGTCAAGCCCCTAATTTGGGCAATTTTCTCTGCCGTTTTGAGCACAAAAGCCGGCTCGTTGGTTTTACCTCTATAAGGCACCGGCGCCAAATACGGGCTATCCGTTTCAATCAAGATTTTATCAATAGGATAGTTTTGAAAAACCGCCGCAATATCCGCACCGCTTTTAAAGGTAACAATTCCTGAAGCCGAGATATAAAACCCCAATTCTCGCACCGCATCGGCAAACGCCTGATTGGATGTAAAACAGTGAATAACCCCGCGAAGTTTACCAAATTTTTTAACCCCGTCGCCAAGCAACTGCAACAAATCTTCTTCCGCCTCGCGTTGGTGAATCATCAACGGCAAACCGGTAATCCCCGCAGCTTCCACATGACGCGCAAACATTTGCCTCTGTTCGTCTTTGAACTCGGCACCGTAATGATAGTCAAGCCCACACTCACCAATGGCGATAACTTTCGGATGTTGTGCCGCTTTTACAATATCTTCCACTTGAATTTTCTTCAATTTTTCAGGCGCGGTATCCGGATGCACACCGGCCGAAGTCCACATCATCGGAGCACACGGATTTTGTTGGCGCAAATTATCAAAGCGAGCGCACATCAAAAGCTGCGCCTGCGCCTCATCCAAATCTTTTCCGGCATTAAGCAATCCCAAAACGCCGACGCTTCCGGCACGCAAAGCCGTTTCATCATCTTCAATATGACAATGGCTATCCACAAACATATTATCTAACCTCAAAAAATCATCTGCCATCCGGCAAAGAATATGCGCTAACCCTACCCCCGAAGCGTTTAAATATGATTAAGAATTCCAAATTATTTCTATCGTTTATAATAAAACACCGAGGCCAACACCATAAACTGCAAATAAGCCCCGCCCAAAAGCTCCGTGATAACCGCCTCAAACTTCGGCACCCCGAAATAGACCATCAACTGCCACGTTGCGGCAATCACAAATATCCAAACGATAAGGATAAGGAGAATAAGGCTTAAATCCTGCACTACGCTGCCCAATAAATCACGCTGATAAAGATAGCGGATATACATCACCGCCAACACAATAAAGATTACATCTTTAACAGACATCGCCTTGCTCCCAGCAATTATGCTCTTAAAGAAAATATTAGCACGCCCCGCCAAACAATGTCAAGACCTGTAAGGCGGCCATTTTTTTATCCATATTCACACGCACGGTTTCATCAAAAATTTTCAACACCTGCTCATAGGCCGCATAAAACTCGCGCGGATGATGAGCTTCCGGCAGATTATCGCGTGCAAACCGACAAATCAACTCCACAAACAAATCCCAACAATCTTCATCCGCCGCCACCTGATTAGCCAAATCCAAGAGCAACGCACCGTCGCATTTTGCCCCGGCATAGCATATTTTTTTAATATTTTCATACATTTCCAGCGCGTCATTATCGGCATATTTAATAGCGCGTCCGATACTTCCTGCGGCAATCTTGGCCAAGCCGGTCACTTCCCCCTCGGACAATGACGGCTTATAGCGCCGCAACAAAGAAGCAACTTCGCCTTCCGTCAACGGTTTCAACGCCAACTTGGCACATCTGGAACGAATAGTCGGCAACAGTTTCCCCGGATTATGCGAAATAAGCAACAAGATACTTTTAAGCGGCGGTTCCTCCAAAATTTTCAACAACGCATTGGCACTTGAAACATTCAAATCATCAGCCGCATCCACCAAAACCACGCGCCAACTGTCATTAAACGACTTTTTAGAAAGAAACTCCACCACATCGCGCACATCTTCCACCTTAATCACCGCCGAGCGCTTAAGGCTTTGTTTCATACCCTCATCAATTTCTTCGCCCTGATTGATAGCTTTAATCAACTTTTTCTTATCCGTATCGGTAAAATCTCTCTCCAAAACCTTAAAATCAGGATGCGACTTTTGCGCCACTTGTGCAAACACCGTGCCGTTGACATCCACATCCAAAGAGTTATATTTTTCGCCGTCTTTGGCCGATAACAAAAAGCGAGCAATTTTATAGGCAAGCGTAGCCTTGCCGATACCTTCATCACCGGTAATCAACCACCCGTGGTGAAGCGCCCCCGAATTATAAGCAGATAAAAAGAGCCTGACTTCTTCGTCATGCCCGATAAGATATGGATTCTGATATGGATAAATTACCTCGTCTGCCATTACCTATTCTTTCAACCCAACAAAACAAACCTCTACTCTACGCTACACTCTCTAACCTTACCAAACAAACCGATACACTACACTTTCAGCCTACCAAACAACACGCTACACTTTTACCCTAGCCAACCGATACATTATCCCCTCTAACCTTGCCAACCGATACGCTAGCATTCCCTTCGCGCTTACATAATTTCCGGCAATTCATATTTCTCCGGCTGAGCCGCAGGTGTACGGGGAGAAGCCGCACGTTCATAACGTTGCGAACGACTTAAAGAGGGCTGACGCGTTTCTGGCCGTACCGAAGCGGTATTTTCCGCATCTTCTTCTAAATAGGCATCAATAAACGGCACTCCGTCTTCATCATATTGAATTTCCTCAACACTTTCCGTCGCAACCGTCTTCGGCGCTTGCGTTCCTGAAGCAACATCAATCATTGGAGCCTCTAAAGGTTCTTGCACGGGTCTTTCCGCCAACAGTTTGCCCAAATATGTTCTGAAATCGGCAAATTTAGCCATTTGCGCATCAAGCATACTCTCCATAGAGCAATCTTCACCACAGAATTTCGGACTAAAGTTGACATCCGTTCCGGTGATATAAAAATCTTGCACATCTTTGGCAAAACGTTCTTTCAGCCGTGGTTCATCGTTATAATAAACGCGGATAATATCATACCCGATATTTTCATAACAAGCGTTGACATCCGCCAAATTTTGTGACAAATAAGCCGCCGCGTCGTACATATTGCCCCGATAGAGCATACCTCTGTCCACTTCCAAATCAGCCTCTTTGCTGTCTAAACAATCGGCAATCGCCTGACGATAGCTTTCAAAAACCTCATCTTTTTTGGGCTCTCCGCCGATAGACGGCGCTTCTTTGCCCAAATTCGGGTCATACCATTCTCTGAGCGGTTGCCGAGCTTCGGCTCTTTCAGCCTTGCTGGGATAAGTGTAGCCGATTTCATGTTGAGTTTGCGAAGACACGTTGCTTTTTGCAGATTCGCTGTCACTTTCCGATGCCGTAGCCGTAGAGACAACGGTTTCAACCTGTTTGGTTGCAGAAGGCGTTCCTTCCACAACGTTTTTCATCGTATCTTTAAGGTTCGCCCCTTCATTCACTTCAACTACCATGTCAGCATCATTGGCTTTTTGCACTTGAGAAGAGCTTTGAGAAGCAGTTTTGGGTTCATTTTTCCCAAACGTTACATTAAGCGGCTGAGCTTTAATACGGGTTGCATCGCGCGCCCCTTTCATTTTCACACCATTACCGTCAGCCATTGGCGAGGGTTGAGACTTAGCATTTTGCCCCTCAACATCAAAAATTCCCTCCAAAATAGCCTCATCTTCCGGCCGAATAACATCAACCGGTTTAGCCGCGGCCGCATCAGCAAAGAAACCAGCCGCCATTAAAACCCCAAAAAGCACCTTACGTTTTGCGAACATTTCCCATTCCCTTATCTATTTATTAAGGATTTATGAGATATGATAAGCCAAAGAATATAATTGTCAAAAATTTTTTAGAGCTTCTGCAAAAAAACAACGGTCAATAACTGATGAAAGAGGCTTTACAGACCATAAACGAGCGATTAAACTATCGCGCAACAAGGAACGATATAAAATGACGATACTAAAGAGATACAAATTTCAATTAGGTTTCTGCGCATTATTGCTGCTGTCAGGTTGCGCTTCGGAACCGAAAGAGTTTGAATATAAAAATTTACAAGAAGAAGTCGCCTCCATCAAGGAAGACGGGGGAATATACAAAGTAGGCAACCCTTATACGGTATTAGGCCAAAGCTACACCCCAAGCGAAGATTACGATTATGAAGAAGTCGGCATGGCCTCTTGGTATGGCGATGATTTTCATAACAAACGCACGGCAAACGGTGAAACTTATGATATGCGCGCCGTCACCGCCGCACACCGCACTTTGCCATTGCCCTCCATTGTTCGCGTTACCAACTTAGAAAACGGCAAATCCATTATTGCCCGTGTAAATGACCGCGGTCCGTATGTTAAAAACCGCATTATAGACTTATCGGAAAAAGGGGCGGAACTCTTGGGCTACAAAAACAAAGGCACTGCTAAAGTAAAAGTTGAGATATTGGAAAGAGAGAGCCGCGCCATTAAAGAAGCGATGTTATCGCCGACCAACTCCTCCAAAACCTATGGCAACAGCACCATTCCGTACCTCAACACTCAAACGGTAGCAAACGCCAATGCCGCCAACAATACCAAATACGAAATAAGCACCTCGGCGCGTCGTCCGTTGCAATATACATCCGAAATCAGCCTGGCCTCAAACGCAAATACGAACGTGAATATTCCGGCTAGTACCGAAAAAGGCCCTTTTTTCGTACAAGTAGGTGCGTTTGCGGATTATGACAAAGCCAAACAAATGGCCGCCAATATGAAACGTTTCGGCAATGTTTCCATTTATGAAGCCTATTTAAGCAAAAACGGCGTTTATCGCGTACGTTTAGGCGCTTATCAAAGCAAAGCCGAAGCAATGCAAATTTTAGACCGTGTGTTAGATTACGGACACTCGGATGTAACGATTGTAGGAAAAGAATAAAAGCATAGGAGAACAATAAACCATGTCATTAAAGAAGTTATGTATTTTGGCGATGGGGGTTTCCGTTTTAGCCATGAGCGGAAAAGCCAATGCCTTTGAAACCAAAGCCAGAAACGCCATTTTGATGGACTATGAAACCGGCGCATATTTATACACCAAAGACCATCAAGAGATGATAGCTCCGGCCTCCATGAGCAAACTGATGACGGTTTATGTTTTATTAAGCAAAATCAAAGACGGCGAAGTTTCCTTAGATGACAAATACACCGTCAGCGAAAATGCTTGGCGCAAGGGCGGAGCGGCCTCCGGTGGTTCCACCATGTTCTTAAAAATCGGGCAAGAAGTCCGCGTTGAAGATTTATTAAAAGGCATTTTAATTCAATCCGGCAATGATGCGTGTATTGTTGTGGCTGAAAATTTAGCCGGATCGGAAGAAGAATTTGCCGCAATGATGAACGAAACCGCCGAAAAAATAGGTCTGCATCACGCCCACTTTGTTAACGCGACCGGTTTGCCGCATCCGGAACACAAAATTTCCGTTGAAGATTTGGCCATATTAGCCCGCCACATCATCAAAGAATTTCCGGAGTTTTATCACCTGTTCTCAGAAAAAGAATTCACGTTTAACGGCATCCGCCAAGGCAACCGCAATCCGTTGCTTTATAGCTTAAAAGGCGCCGACGGCCTCAAAACCGGCCACACCTCAGAAGCAGGCTTCTGCTTAACCGGCTCGGCTGTTAGAAACAACCGCCGTTTGATTGAAGTTATGACCGGTCTTGAGAGCAACAAACAACGCTCAGAAGAAACCGAAAGCTTAATGACCTGGGGCTTTGCAAACTTTGATAATTACAAATTCTTCACCAAAAACCAGATAATGGCGGAAGTTCCGGTTTGGTACGGCACATCAAAGAGTGTTGCGGCCGTTGTTCCGGAAGAAGTTATCAAGACCATCAAAAAGAGCGCCAAGAGCAAATACGCAGCCAAAATGATTTATGATGAGCCGCTCAAAGCCCCGATATTGCAAGGCGACAAGATTGGCGAATTATTCATCACCTATAATGGTGAAACCGTAGATAAAATTCCGCTGGTAGCCAAAGACAATGTGGCCAAAATCGGGCCGTTCAGCCGCTTTTTGGAAAACTTAAAGTACTTTGTCTTTGGAGCCAAATAAGCGATGACTACATCAAATAAAAAAGGGGTATTTATAACCTTTGAAGGTGGTGAAGGCGCCGGCAAATCAGTACAATTAGCACGTTTCGCGGAATATTTGCAAAATCATAACCAAGAGGTTGTCACCACGCGTGAACCTGGCGGCACCGAAACCGGCAAAGAGATACGTCGTCTGTTGGTGGAAGGGGATAAAGATAAGTTTGATGAAATAACGGAAATTTTGCTGTTTTATGCAGATAGACGCATAGATTTGACCAAAGTTATCCATCCGGCATTAGATAAAGGAAAGATTGTTTTATCCGACCGTTTTAATGATTCCACCATTGCCTACCAATACTATGGTTCAAACAAATTCGCCGACCGCCGCATTATGGATAACCTATATCAAATTGTCGCCGGCGATTTCAAACCGGATATAACCTTTTTGCTGGATATAGATGTGAAAACGGGACTAGAGCGCAGTTTTAAGAAAGCGCAAACGATGACCAACAAAGAGTTGCGGTTTGAAAATGTGGATATCGCTTTTCATGAGCGCCTGCGTCAGGGATATTTGGAGTTGGCCAAACAAGAACCGGAGCGCTTTATCATCATAGACGCCTCTGGTTCTATGGATGAAGTCAGCCAAAAAATTATAGAAGCGTATGAAAAGCGGATAAAAGAATAAAAATAAAGAACACCTCTTTTAAGATAAAATCCCCTTAAATAAACTAAGGGGATTTTTGCTTGCACACACGCACAACAAGCATCGCTAAAGCCTAGCACAAGCAATGCTTAAAGATTATTCTGCCGCCGCTTTATCACACGGTGTTTTGCCGGTCAATTTGAACTCTTCCATATGCGTGTTCAAATCTATCCGTTGCCCACGCTCTGTCAAACAATAGCCGGAAACAAGATTTCCCATATCATAAACAACTCGTAGCGTCGGTTTGCCGTTATCATCATAAAACTGCTGCACACCATTTTTAAGTCCCTGCGCAAATTCTTCTTCGGATTTAAGTGTTCCGTCTTGATAATACGTCCGCCGTACACCGTTCCATAAGCCTTCGGAAACTTCCGTTTCCGTCTCCAACGTACCGTTTTCATAATAAGAAGTCAAACTACCGTTAGCTTTACCGTTCAGATACACACCGGCCGAACGAAGCGCCCCGCTTTCATAATAAATTTTGTATTTACCGTCGCGCATACCGTTGGCATAATAAATTTCGGCCTCAACTTTGCCGGAAGGATAATAAGCTCTAAGCATTCCGTTTAGCGGCGCACCGGTTTTGACCTCAACACATTGATTATCAAAAGCCCCGCAACTGATTTCATGCCGCACGAAAAAATCTCGCTTAGCCCACGCCGCATCCGCCGTAAATAATGCAACAACAGCCACGACTCCCAGCCACACTTTTGGCTTTATATTTTTTCCAAAATAGGAAATCATCATATCTACTCCTCGCACAAATTGCCTATAATAGCAGTATACAATCATTTCCCCCAAAGTCAAACGCAAATCCTAATCCAAACGTTTGTTAAACATCCATCCGGCCAAGCTTAACGTAATCACCGCCATCAACATCATCGGCCATAGGTTATAAAGCGCCTCAGTCCAATTCATATTTTTAAGAAAGATACCCTGCACCAGATTGATAAAATAATACAACGGATTGCATTTGCCGATAATCTTAAACGGAAGTGCCATATCTTCCACCGGTGATAAAAATCCTGAAAGCAAAGCCGCCGGCAATTGAAAAGTAATCACCCCCAAAATAGCCTGCTGCTGCGTGCGTACCACAGAAGAAATAAACAACCCGACACCAACAATAGAAAGCAACGCAAAAGGCATCACCGCCACAAACAACCACAAAGAACCGACAAAAGGAACCTGAAACCCCCAAATAACAATAACCGTCATCACCACAACTAACGCCATCACAATCAATAGCGGCGGCACCATTTTCCCCACCAAAATTTCAAAAGATGACAGCGGACTGACAATCAGCTGATCAAAAGTTCCCGTTTCGCGCTCTCTGGCAACAGAAAGCGCCGTCAACAGCAAAGTCATAACCATAGCGATAAGCGCAATCAAAACAGTTTGCAAATACCATTTATATTCCAAATTAGGATTATACCAATTTCTGATTTCCACATCAACCGCCGCCTTAGCCACCCGCGGATACACATCAGCGGATAATTCCTGCGCATAAGCGGCCACGATTTGTTGCACATAAGCTGACATAATCGCCGCCGAATTAGTCTGCCGTCCATCAAAGACGGTTAAAACTTCGGCCGTTTCCCCTCTTTTAATCTTATCCGAAAAATCATTATCAATCAAAAGTCCCGCTTGCACGCTTTGCGTATCCATCCAATGACGTAATTGAGGCAAACTCTCGGCCATACGCACAATCTCAAATCGCGGCGAAGCGGCAAACCTTGCCACCAGTTCACGAGATTCCAATGTTTGCGCTCTATCCCAAACTGCAAGCTTAATATTTTTAGCCTCAAGCGTAATCGCCGGACCAATCACCAGCAGCAACATAATCGGCAGCCACACAATCATAATTCGGCTTTTCGGATCATTCCAAAAGGCAATAAATTCTTTTTTAATCAAGGCGCAAATTCTAACCCACATCTACCCGTCTCCTTATTCCAAACGCGAAGCCGTTTTGCGCTTTACGGCCACCCCGAGCAACAGCGCAATAACCGAAAGATAAAGAGCATTCAGAGCCACAATTTCAGCAACCGTTCCGGTCAAAAATTCACTAACAATAAACGTCACATAATGTCTTGCCGGCAACAACATGGTTATCCCCTGAAAAAACGCCGGCATGGACGCCACCGGAAAGGCCAATCCGGACAACATCAAAGAGGGCAAAAAGCCGATACCGACCGCGGCTTGACTGGCCAAAAATTGATTTTTCAACACCGACGACACCAACAACCCTATACCGAGCGCCGTCAACAAAAATAAGCCGCTCACAAACGTCAACACGCCATAACTACCGCGAAACGGGATATCAAAAATAGCCACACACATCCAAATATTAAAAAACATAGCCACCATCCCCAACAAAAAGTAAGCGCAATATTTTGCCGCTATGAACTGACTTTTGCGCATACTCGTGCTAAGCAAGGCTTCCATCGTTCCCCTTTCCCATTCACGCGCCACCACCAACGCCGTCAACAAAATTCCGATAAGTGTCATTGTAACCGCCACCGACCCCGGCAAAATAAAATGATGACTGTTTAGTGTTTCATTATACCAAAATCTGGAAGTAACCGTTACCAAAGGCTGTGCCGTATTATTTTTCCCTAAAGCCACCTCCAACCATTGTTGCACAATCGTTGAAATATAAGATTGAGCATAATTAGCCACATTAGCCACCGCACCATCGGTAACCGCCAAGACTTGCGCCTGCTCACCGCGAGCCAATTTTTCGCTAAAATCCGCAGGGATATAGAGAGCCGCATTGATTTCCGAATGCACCAAATCTTCTCTGAGCTTTTGACGAGAATCATACACCACCGAAGACACATACGCATTATGATTAAACATTTCCGTCAAAAGCCGTGTCTGCGGCGTTGCATCATTATTCCAAATACCGACCTTAACTTTAACGGCATCCAAATTAATGCCATACATATAAATCACAATAGAAATAAGCGGCAACACAAACGCGATAATAATGCTGCTCGGATCCCTAACAATTTGCAAAAATTCCTTTTTCAACAACGCAAAAAAAACTCTCATGCTTCTCTCTCCTTAATCAAGCGAATAAACGCCTCTTCCATAGAAGAAGATTCGGCTTTGTCTTTAAGCGCCTGAGGTGTTCCCAAAGCAATAGTTTCGCCTTTATAAAACAAGCTGATACGGTCGCAAAACTCTGCTTCATCCATAAAATGCGTTGTAATCAAAACCGTAACGCCCTTTTTAGCCAAGCCACGAATATGCGTCCAAAAATCACGCCTAGTAATAACGTCAACCCCCGAAGTCGGTTCGTCCAAAAACAAAACGGCAGGATTATGAATTAAGGCCGCCGCCATAGACAAACGTTGTTTAATCCCCAACGGCAATTCGTCAGCAACCGCATCACGATAATCAAGCAACCCGAAAACTTGTAAAATTTCATTTAAGCGCGCCTCTCTATCTCGGGGATGTACACCATAAACACCTGCAAAAAACGACAAATTTTGCCATACCGACATATTGGCATAAAGCGAAAACTTCTGTGCCATATACCCCAAATGAGCCCGTGCCTTTGAAGGATTTTGACAAATATCAACACCCATAATTTTAGCCGTACCGCTTGTTGGTCTGGATAATCCGCACATCATCTTAAACGATGTGGATTTGCCTGCACCGTTTGGGCCGAGCAAACCGAAAATTTCACCTTTTTTAATCTGAAAAGAATTATCTTTAACCGCAAAAAAATCGCCATACCTTTTAACCAAATGGCACGCCTCCACGGTATAAGGCAGGTCTTGCAAATGAGCCTGATAATGTTCGGCAATCAAAGACGGATGTTCCTGATATCCGCCCATCAAATCAATAATTTTATTTTCAAAAGCCGCCGTATTTTCGGCCAAATCTTGCGGAACGCCGTCATAAATCAAGCGCCCCTTATCAAGCACCACCGTATGATGAAAACGATGCGCCTCATCCATATAAGCCGTAGACCAAATAACGGTTGTATCTTCGTCAATCAGACTTTGCACCATCTGTTGCAAATCCTGACGAGAAATCGGGTCAACCCCGACGGAAGGTTCATCCAGAATCAACAATTTAGGATTTCCAAGCAAAGCACAAGCCAAACCGAGTTTTTGTTTCATACCGCCGGAAAGCTGCCCGGCAAGCCGATTTTGAAAAGCCGCCAAATCCGTAAATTTCAAAAGTCTGTCAAATTGATAAGGCACTCCCTTTAAATCAGCATACAAGCGCAAATTTTCAATCACGCTCAAATCCTCATAAAGTCCAAATTTTTGCGGCATATACCCAATCTGAGAAATAATCATATCTTTATCGGTCACGGGATTTTCACCCAATGTCAAAATTTGCCCGCTATCCGGCACCAACAATCCGCATATCAATCTCAGCAGCGTCGTTTTACCGGCTCCGTCCGCACCAATCAGACCGGTAATTTTCCCTTTGGCAAACGTGAGCGACAAGTTATCCAACGCCCTAACTTTTCCAAACGTCTTAGTCAAATTTTGAATAACAACGGCACAATCAGTCATCATCGCTCACCCAAAAAAAATCAAGTTATTGCAAATTCAGTTTTACCGTAACCGGCATACCCTGCCTCAAAAAGTCATCTACATTATCCACATACACCCTCACCCGATACACCAAATCCGGTCTTAAATCTGTAGATTGCACGGTTTTAGGCGTAAACTCGCTCACCGGAGAGATATATCCGATAGTTCCCTCATAAGATTTTTTCTCATTTGTTTTCGGATCAAGACTATCGGTCAAGATAGTCGCTTTCATACCATAAGTAATCCGCCCGAGATAAGGTTCCGGCACAAACACCCTCGCCCAAACCGGTGTTGTTTTAGAGAGTGTATAAACTTTTTGGGTTTCAGCCACAATTGCCCCCGGCTCCTGCGCCCGCACCGTAATAATTCCGTCATCCGGCGCCCACAGTTCGGTATAATCAAATTTATTTTGCGCATTTTCCAACTGAGCCCTGGCCAAAGCAAGTTGAGCCTCTGCGGCGTTTTTATTAAACGTCAACGTATCGCATTCCAATTCAGAAACAATTTTATCTTTACACAGCGGCGTTTTTCTCTTGAATTTAGTTTCCGCGTCATCAAGCATAGCCTGAGCATATTCCAATTGAGCTTCCGCCTCATCCAGAGCCGCCTTATAATCACGTTTATCAAGAATAGCAATCACTTCCCCTTTTTGAACGGTATCACCCTCGTCTTTAAGCATAGAAGCGATTCGCCCACCGACATGAAAACTCAAATCCACCTGCCGAATATCAATATTACCATAGAGCACCAACGCCGAAGCATCCGGTCTCATCCACCAAAATACACCCGTTGCAGCCCCGCCGATGACCAATAATACAGCAAACATCATCACTAATTTTTTATGTATAAGCATAATCTTTCTCCGCAACTAATCATGAACATCTTTAGTTAAAAAGTGCAAATATTGACGAACATGTTGTTTTATAAAAAGAATATCTTCTGAAGAAAATTTTTGTTGTCCATTCAAAGCAAAATGAAGCATAACGCGCGGTGCATTGATATTAGAAAGAGCAAACACGGCCTTCAGACAAATTTCTCTATCTTCAATAGCCTTATCAAACAACCTCGCCATCACGCGCCGCATAAATAAAAAGCCGTCCGGAATAAAGGATATTTTCGGAGATTGCTGCTCATGCAGTAGAATGGTCAATAAATCTTGAGATACTTGCGTATAAATAAAATCCACCACCTTATCCGCCACTTGCTCCAGCAGTTGCACCACCTCTGTTTTAGAAAGTTGATAAAGGTCTATATTAAAATCCAAATAAGGCGCTAAAAACGTAGCAGAACGCGCATTAAGATCATCTAATAACGCATTATACAACTCCTCTTTTCCACCAAAGTAATATGACACCATACTAACGTTTACACCGGCCTTGGCGCAGATTTCCCGCACACCCACGCCGTCATATCCTTTTTCGGCAAAGAGCTTTGCCGCCACCGCTAAAATTCTTTCCTTACTGTTTGCTTCTGACTTCATTTGATAACTCCTAAAAATTTATAACCCCATGATGACCACGCAATCTATCAAAACCCTCTTGCAAATCTATGCTTTTCCTTTTGCTTGCTTCATTCTCTCTGCCCCTACAACCTCTCTTCACCTCTTTGCTTTTCCTCGCACCTGCTCCATCTCCTCAATCTCTCCCCTATCTCACCACTACTGAAAGCTCACTTTCCTCTCTGCCCCTACGACCGCTCTTGCGCCTCTTTGTTTTTCCTCGCACCTACTCCATCTCTTCAATCTCTCCCCTATCCTACCACTACTAAAGGCTCACTTTCCTCTCCCACCTTGTGCACAGCAATTCAATCACAGGCATTTAACCCTCTCGTTTATTTCCTTCTATTTATTTTCCCCTATTTATTTCCTTCTGTTTATTTCCTTCTATTTATTTTCCTCTGTTTATTTCCTCTTGTTTATTCCCTCCTGTTTATTTCCTCCTATTTCTTTCCTCTCGTTTATTTCTCTCTCGTTCATTTCCCTCTGTTTCTTTCCTTCTGTTTCTTTCCTCCTGTTTATTTTCCCCTATTTATTTCCCTCTGTTTCTTTCCTTCTGTTTCTTTCCTCCTGTTTATTTTCCCCTATTTATTTCCCTCTGTTTATTTCTTCTCTGTTTATTTCTTCGCTGTTCATTTCTTCGCTGCAATCCTTTTCATACTCTTGAAACTTTTTGCCAAGTAGTGTTTTAAGTATAAAACAAACGTTTGTTTGAGTCAAGAAAAAAACAACATCACCCGACAAAATCCGAATAATTCAAACAATAACAAGCGCTAAAATCCCCTTAAACAACCCAAAATTCCCTAAAATCGTAAGAACTAAACACCTTAAAAGCATCATCATGCAGCAACTCTCTCTTTGATATCAACCACAGAAGCCCCAAATACTAAAAATCATCAAAAAAAGCGCACCGAAACCAAATTCCGATGCGCCCTCCGAAACCAGATACAGAACTAATGCTTGTCAAATACAACCGTAAACACGCTGCCTTTATGAAGCGCGCTGACAAGTTCAATATGCCAGCCATGCAGTTTGACGATTGCATCCGCCAAAGCTAATCCGAGTCCGGAACCTTTAACTGTCGCTTCCCGAGCTTTATCCGCCCGATAAAAGCGTTCAAAAATCAGCTGTTGCTCTGCCTTATCAATCCCGATACCGTTGTCACCAACTTCCAAAATCGGTACCTCACCGCGCCGTTTAAGCACAATAACCAATCGCCGCGGCGGCAAAGAATATTTTATCGCGTTGTCTAAAAGAATAAACACCAACTGCCGCACCAGCCGCAAATCTCCCTGAACAACAATATCGTCCTCAAGATGTGTGACAATTTCCGTATCTTTAGCCACAACAGCCATATTTTCCAAACACATCTGCAACAAATCCTTCATATGGATATTTTCAACCGAAAGAGACATTTTGCCACTATCAAAGCGAGCAATATCAAGCAAAGCATCAATCAGCGCCGAAACCCCATCAATTTCTTTTTTCATTGCTTTTGTTTCCGCGGACTCCCCATAGCGATATTCCATAAGCTCCGTATATCCCATCAAAACCGAAAGCGGCGTGCGCAACTCATGCGAAGCATCCGAAACAAATTGCTTCTGCTTATTATAACTCCGACTGATATAGACCATAGATTTATTAACCAAAAAGCAGCCGAGCAACCAAGCAATCAAGGTTAGAACTAAAGCCGAAAGCAAGATATTGCGCAAATAAATATGGGCACTGACTTTCATCCCCGTATAATTACCCAAAACAAAAACTTCCCCGCTGATACCGTCATCAAAAACTAAAGATTGCTTCATCAAAAAGAAATACCACTTCTGCCCCTCGCTCACCACATTAACATGATAGATACGTCCGTTTTCAAATGCGTCTTTTTCTATCCTCTGCCGCAACTTTTGTGCCACATCATCCATAAGCGGTTCTTCGGTATGTATGAGTATATTATTTTTATACCAAAACGTATAGTTATGAAACGATTCGGCATTAGAAGCGATTTTATGGATTCTATCTTGAACAGAAGAATTTTCATCAAACTCAAAACGTTGCGCCTCCCAGATTTCCTCATCCAAGTAATCTTCCAGTCCCTCTTCCACAAAGCGGATATTGCTCATTTTTTGCATAAAATAGCTCAAGAGCGAAAGCCCCAACAACACCAAAGCAATCACCACCGTATATTTGAGCACCAGCCGATGTCTGATTTCGTTAATCATTTTCCGCCTCATGATAATCCGGATTATTTTCAAGCACATATCCGATATTTTTCACCAAACGGATGCGCAATTCCGGCAAAGCCGCTTTTAATTTTTTCCGCAAGTTATAGATATGGGCATCCAACGTTTCCAGATTGGTATCCAAACTATCCTGCCAAATTTTCTCAAAAATCGTATCACGCGGCAAAACCCGATTGAAATTCGTAAAAAGGATATCAAAAATTTGAAACTCTTTTTTGCGCAGTTTCAAAGTTGTCCGTTCGTTTTCCACCGTCAACAAATTTTTATTAAGCGTAATTCCGTTGCGCACAAACACATTATCCACAAACGGCTTAGCCTTACGTCTTTCAACGGCTCTCACCCGCGCAATCAATTCTTTAATCTTAAACGGTTTCACCACATAATCATCAGCCCCGCAATCCAGCGCTTTCACACAATCATCTTCATCGCCTCTTGCCGTCACAAAAACAATTCCGCCCTGAAAGTTAAATTTTTGCCGCAAGATTTTACATACCGAAAGCCCATCCAATTCCGGCAACATCCAGTCCAAAACAACCACATCAAAAATATTCAACATATTGTCTTGAAAGCACGTCAAAACGTCTGCGCCGTTTTTCACCCACTCCACCGAGCAATTTTCAAACGTCAGCAGTTCTTTGGTAATTTGTCCGAGCCTTTCGTCGTCTTCCGCCAATAAAATTCGCATAATTCCTCCGATTTTTTTCGCATAGTAGCTTTAATCTGCCTAAAAAGGAAGTTATTTTTTTTAAAGAATTTAAAATTATTTCAGACAAATTTCATTTAGCCTTGTTAAAGACGGCAGATACCAAAACGAAGATAAAAAAGATAAATAGGAGGGAATATGAAAACACTCACCCGCACTACCGGCAACATCAAAAGCGAATATTATCGCAAAGCCATCCACTTAAGTTCACTATGGATACCGCTTTTCATCTATACGCAAGATCGCATTTTCAGCGCAGCTTTTCTATTGTGCCTCTGTGCATTAGATTTCTTTATAGAATACTTGTCTTTTCGCCACACCGGCAATTTAGATCATGTTATCAAAAAGAACCTGATAAAAACAATGCGTTATGATGAAATTCAAAAAAACACTTTTCATTTAAGCGGTGCATTTTTCGTTTTGGTTTCGGCCTTTTGTTGCACAATTATCTTCAGCCGTGAGGTCGCTTGTTTATCATTATGCGTGATGATATTGTCCGATGCCGCCGCCGCATTGATAGGTAAATATCACGGCAAGATAAAGATAAGCGAACATAAAACTCTAGAGGGAAGCCTAGCCTTTTTCATTATGGCGATGATTGTAAGCGGCATTTATTGTGGTCTGACACCTCTACTCATCAAAGGCTTAGCCGCCGCATCCATCAGCACCTTAACTGAACTCTATGCAAAAAAAATCAAACTTGACGACAACTTTTTAATACCGTTAGTATACGGATTTGTATTCAGTCTCTAAACAAACGGACTAAGATAGCACTATGAAAAAGGTAAACTATTTCATCTTCACTTTACTGTACGCCGCCCTAACGCTTCTGGCCTACAACATCATTTTCTTTCAAAAATTGAGTGCTGTCACCAGCGTTCCGATGAGCATAGGCGTAAGCGTCTGCCTTTTTGCCTTGTTGCTGATAGCAGAAAACCTTTTATTTTGGCGGCATACAACCAAACTGGTAATATACTTTTTTCTGTTTGCCAATGCCATCGCTCTATATTTTATGAACACCTATCACATCAGCATAGATAAAATCATGCTGTTAAA
This sequence comes from uncultured Alphaproteobacteria bacterium, assembly GCA_944392315.1. Taxonomy (GTDB): domain Bacteria; phylum Pseudomonadota; class Alphaproteobacteria; order RF32; family CAG-239; genus CAG-267. The sequence continues at coordinate 41,405 of CALXWH010000022.1, forward strand.
CGTTCTGGAAACAGACTTGGAAGAAGTGGCAGATTTATTAAATATTCGTTTTATCAGTTATCTCATCATTGGGGGGATGTTACCGGCGCTTTTGGTGCACAAACTTCCCCTCACCTACCCCTCTATGAAACAACGCCTTTTGTTCATCTTAGGCTGTTTAGGGATTATATTGGTTTTGATTCTTCCCAACACCAAAGAAACCGCCTCTTTCCTGCGTGAACACAAAAGATTAAAATATGACCTGATACCGGCCAATTATATCGGAGCGGTTATCTCGGCGCACCGCATATTAAATTTGCGTTCGGCCCCTCTGCAAAAAATCGGTGAAGACGCACATTTAGTGCCCTATTGGCAAAATAACAAAAACAATCTCTTTGTTATCATCATCGGCGAAACTGCCCGCGCGGCCAATTTCTCATTATACGGATACGAGCGCCAAACCGACAAAGAGCTGCTGCCCTATAGCCAAGATTTATACGTTTACCAAAAAGCCACCAGCTGTGGCACCGCAACCGCAGTATCTCTGCCCTGCATTTTTGCCCCCGAAGGCAGAAGCGACTTTTCAGTCCGCAAAGCAAACAATCGCGAAAATCTGCTAGATATATTGCAAAAAAGCGGTTACGACGTTTTGTGGCGAGAAAACAATTCCGGCTGCAAAGGAATATGCAAGCGCATTAAAACCGAAGTTTTAAGCAAGAATTATGAAAACCCCGATGAGATTTTGCTTCAAAATTTCACCACCTTGTTAAAGCCGCAAAATCAGGTGATTGTCCTTCATCAACAAGGAAGCCACGGGCCGGCATACTTCCGCCGCTACCCTAAAGAGTTTGGTCTATACCAACCTTATTGTACGAAAAAAGATTTCGGCAAATGTTCTCAAGCAGAAATCATCAACGCTTATGATAACAGCATCGCTTACACCGCGCATATCATCGCCCAAACCATCAAGCAATTAGAAACGCTAACCGACAAATATAATGTGGCGCTGCTCTATGTTTCCGACCATGGGGAATCTCTTGGCGAAAATGGGATATATCTCCACTCTGCCCCCTATGCTTTAGCCCCCGCAGAACAAACGCATATCCCCTTCATGCTCTGGATTCCGCAAACAACTATTGAGGCCCTAAAGATTAACCGTGAGCATCTCAAAAACAGCTTAAACCTCCCCGTATCACACGATAATGTATTCCATACGGTTTTGGGTTTGGCCGGTATACAGACGTCATTATACACGCCTGAATATGATTTATTAAGTTCCTCTCAAAATTAGATACCGGCCACAAAAAAAGAGCTAGACCACAAAGGTCTGGCTCTTTTTTAGTTAAGCTCTGACAACGTTAGATTTCAAAATTAACGTTATCAAAGAAATCCAGAGGAATAACCTTACCTTCGCCGCGTCCGAACGATACGTTGACCGTATCACCGACCTCCGTCCATTTCAGCTCGGGGAAAAATTCGGTACTACCGGTAAATTCCACACCACGTTCTTCTTCAAACAAGAGATAATAAAGATTATTCTCCTGTACGATTCCGCGGACGACATAAGATTTTGTTTCGCGTTTAACCACTCCGTCTTTAATAGTGTCGGACTGCGTTTTCCGAAGCATTCTGAGATAAGCACTTTCGGCATCTTGCTTAGACGCCCCACATCCGACCGCCTGACGATTATTCATCGCCAAAAAGCAATATCCGACCACATTACCGGAACCACCTTTCAAGACCATAAAATAGGTCGGAATACCGCGCACATTATACAACACCGGAAAGTTAGCCTTATACTGTGCTGTTTTTGCAAACGGCTGGTCTTCGGCTATACGCATTGCTTCGCTTTCGTTGACACCAATGGCATGATAGTACTTAGCCTCTTTAGTACGAGTATCAACGAGCATAAACCCGTTAGTACCATTATCGGAACCGGCAGATTGAATACCGGTATACCAAAAGCTCCGTCCTTGCGAATAGACAAGTGTTGTACCGGGTGTTGGAACCCGAACGCTGTCTTGAGCCATAAAAGAGTTTCTCCAGCCCTTCTTATACTCACCCCAACAGCGAATTTGATCTTCCACAAAATCCTGCGGTTGGATTCTATCCACCCAACTCGGCGCCTCGGCAATGCTATAAGCATTAAGCTCACCTGTCTGCGCATCAACGGTAACAACCCCATCAGATTCTTCACCACCAAAGCCAATCGTATGCGTATAAGTAGAAAGCACCCAATAAGGTCTGCCCACACTGTCAATTTCAAAGCAATGGTCGTTAAGTCCCTTGGAAACAAAGCCATTCATTTTGATATGTCTTTCAATATCATCATCAAAACAGCCGCTTTCCAAATACTTAATCTGCAAAGGTTTACCGTTCACTTCGGTCACAAGATAACGTTTGGTTGCATCCGATGCATCCACAATCAGATACCCCGGGGTAACGTCGTTCCAAAACCATTTGAAAAAGGAGCGATGCTCCAGAGGTGCCACCCAAATAACATCGTTATCAAAGTTCAGCTTTTTACCGTTATTGATGGTAAAAGAACCGGTAATACTCTGAATAGTCATATTACCAACCTCAACTTTGGAACCAAGTCCGATATTTTCACCCAATTTATCTTCGGCAACTTTACGCGCCAAAGCCGCATCCACTGAAATCATCTTGGATACGGGAAGAGGAGAAACAACGTGATTAAAATCACGATGCACGGCGGTATCCGCCACTTCGGTTACTTTCAAACGCTGATAATACTTTGAGGCATGGAAGCACTCCGCAGATTGAAAAAAGCAAACAATCGCCGCAATAACGGTAATAACTCCCGGAACAAAGCGCCCAAAGTCTAACTTTTTACGATTTAGCTCATATTGGGAAAAGTAGACCACAGCGCCCAAGATAGAAACTAGAAAAGCCTCAATCCATACCCCGTGGAATCCCCAAGGAGCCAACACAGGCAAACCGAAGAAGTTAATCACCAACAAAACCAGCATTACAGAAACAATCCACAACAGATTGTTCAACTTTGAGACTGATTTACGATAGCTGATAACCGCAAACAAGGCGGTTAAACACAAAGAAAAAATAATGTAATACATAAAAAATAAAATTAAATTTGGTTAAAATAATTAGTTTTGAGGAATGTAACATACACCTTTTTACGAGTTCTGTCAACTTTTTTGTACAAAAAAGCTCCGCTACCCAACAGTAACGGAGTTGAAAGAAACAAACTTGCGCTTAACTAGAGCAATTTGAGCGCATCTTCGGCAATCAACTGCGGAACCAAACGATTCTCGCGATAGATTTCATCCACCGGCACTCTGTCGGTAAATTCTCTTTTAAGTCCATAGTTCAAAACCTTAAGCTCAGAACTTCCGAAATAGCGTGCAATTTTTTCACCAAAACCGCCGGTAATAACGCCTCCCTCAAGCGTAACCACAACCTTGTGGTTGGCTTTCAGAGCTTCCAACGTTGCCTCATCAAATTCCGAAACACAACGCACCGTCAACACACTGGCATCAACTTGCAAGGCTTTAAGTTTATCAGCAACCTTCTGCGCCAAGCCCAACATTTCACCCACAGCCAAAAGCGCAACTTTTTCGCCTTTGTGCGCCCAAGCCATGGTTTTGATTTCATCAGCTTTCGGTTGAACGCTGTCACCATGAACCACCGCATTCGGCACTCTCATCATCACCGGACCATCTTTTTGAGTCATAGCCCAGTCAAGCATCGCCATATATTCTTCTTTTGTCACCGGTGTCAAGAAAGTGATATTCGGAATATTAGCCGCCAACGCCATATCAAAACATCCCAAGTGCGTTGCATCGCCGCCGGATATACCGGACCAATAAACCAAAATCACCGCCGGATTTTTGTTTAAGGCCAAATCTTGCGAAAGTTGGTCATACGTTCTCTGCAAGAAAGAGCTATGTACAAAAAAGACCGGACGACATCCGCCTTTTGCCAAAGCCGAACTCATCGCAACAGCGTGCTCTTCGGCAATTCCGACATCAATATAGTGTGCGCCCATTTCTTGACGACGCTGTTCATTAAAGCCAAAGACGCCCGGTGTACCGGCAACCACAACCGCCACCTTTTCACCTTTTTTGATTTTATCTTGAAGGTAGTTATAAGTCAAATCATCCAAACTCTCACCACCGCCGAAATCAACCGTTTTTTCACCGCTTGTCACATCAAACGGAACGCTCCAGTGCCATGGTTCTTTATAAGTTTCAGCTAATTTATAGCCCTTACCTTTCAGCGTATTCAGATGCACAACCACCGGCTTGTCGGCATCTTTAACCGATTGAAAAGCAGCAATCAGCTTTTCAACGTCGTTGCCATCGTTTACATAAAGATAGTCATAACCAAGCGCCTTAAAGAAGTTTGTCTCGGCCTGACCGTTTGTTTCGCGCAAAAGTTTCAAATTATTATAAAGCCCGCCATGATTTTCGGCAATAGACATCTGGTTGTCGTTAATAACCACAATAAAGTTTGTACCCAATTCCGAACCGGCAAAATCAAGCCCTTCCAGAGCTTCGCCGCCGGAAAGCGAACCATCGCCGACAACCGCGATAACGTTATATTTTTCCCCTTTCAAATCACGTGCTTTTGCCAAACCGGAAGCAAGGCTGACCGCCGTAGACGTATGCCCGATGGCAAAGTGGTCATGCTCGCTCTCGTGCGGATTGGTAAAGCCGGAAATTTTTTCATAATCATTCGGGTTTAAGAAACCGTTTTGCCGCCCCGTAATCATCTTGTGCGCATAACATTGGTGAGATACGTCAAACACAATTTTATCAACCGGCGAGTTAAACACATAATGGAGTGCCAACGTCGCCTCCACAAAGCCCAAATTCGGCCCGACGTGTCCCCCGATAAGGCTGTCGCGTTTCAAAATTCCCTGACGAATTTCTTCAGCCAAAGTATTCAGTTCTTGCACCGACATTTTTTTAACAACAGCCGGAGAATGTACAGTCTCTAACAAAGTCATCATTTCCCTCACAAAAAATAATTATCACCTAACCTAAAAGCCCCGTTAATCTAAACAACCAACTGAGCTTTTTATCGATTCTGAGATGGAGTGTAAACCTTAGAGTTTGCTCTAAGTCAAGCATTTTTTTAATCAAGATTTTGTTAAAGAGATTTTTTTTTCGTTCTTTTCTCTTTCAACCCAGATTGTTTCATCTCCTCAAGAATAGCAAACACGCTATAAAATTGCGCAATCACCTCGCGCACTTTTTGATAATTTAAGGCCGAAGAAAAGAGCGATGTTGTTTCAAACATATCTTTGCTTGTCCCCACTGCAATCAAAACCTGATTATCAAAAAAAGCAAAATGCAGGCTCTTTCCGTAAAACATTTTTTTAATTTTAAGCATTCTTTCCATCAACGCCGGCGTCAAGATATAGCGTGCCTCCACTTGGTCGGTTGCCTTAACTCTCCAATTTTTAGCAAAGACCACATCCTCAAGATTGACCTTTTTATATTTACTTTTAAAAAAGCCATAAAGAAGAGTTCCGGCAAAAATAAGCGTCCAAACCAAAAAGTCCCACTGTATCTCCCCACCGGACATAAAATCTTCCACATTCATCGCCACCAGCAACACCACCAAAGCCACACTCAAAAATGATAAAAAATAAACCCATATCTGTCCTTTTTTATCTTTAACAACCGTTTGCCCGTTAAATTTTTTCCCAAGCTGAAACAACAAAAAAATCCCCTGAAACATCGTCACTTCTCTTCGGCCGTTTTTCGTCTGCACATAAGTGGTAATGCGCTGTTCGCCCAGTTGAAATTCCGTTCCCTGAATAGAACCGCGAAATGTATCATCACAATAAACATTTGCCATCCCCTCAAACAAATCGGATTTCTGAAGCACACTCTCACTAATGCCGCCTCTATTGCTCAGATAAGTAATATTCTTAAAAAAGTCCATAATTTTCGGCATCACCATTTTTTTGGTATCTTTTTTATAGTTTTGCGCCGGTTTCTTCAAAAATATCCCCGCAAAGAACAAAAGCCCCACAATCAATATCGCCACCAGATCCGATAAAACCGTCGTTTCTCCGGCACTTTCATACATTGCCACCCGTTCGGCGAGCACTCGTGCCACAAAAGCGCCAAAAACAAATATCACCAAAAATAAAACAAACTGTCGCAAATATTTTTTGCGTAGCGGTTCCAAAAACATAAAGTCTTGTAAGAGTCTTGCCCGATAAAATTCATCAAATTCTTTTTCTAACTTTTCCGGCAGATAATTTTTATGTTGCTCGTTCATCTTTGCTAACTCAATCAATAAAACCATATAGCAAAGAATTTACACGAACAAAGTTAAATTTTTTATGAAAACCGAAAAACAAAAACGCCCAATGCCTCAAATAAACGGATTATACGCCCACTGGAGCAGAGCCTGCCTCTGCCTCGGACGACATTCAAAATCAGCCAAACCGCAATTTTTTTGGATTTGCGCCGCATGACGATAAAACGCCCGCCATCGCTTAATCTGCACCGTATCAATAAACGGGATTCGCCGTCCCAAATAATAACGGCAATACCATTGAAACCATCCCCGCACATCCGGCCCTAAAATCCAATGTTTTCTCTGCCACTCCTGAAGAGATTGCCGCGATTTGACCCGAAAACAATTACAAGCGACATCAGGCCTTTCCGGGGAAAGTTTGGCATGAACAAACCACTCCTTAGGAAATTCGTTTTGACAATCGTTCAGATAATGCCCTTCAAACACGCCTAAGGTCAACATTTGTTGCGGTGTGAGCTCCGGTTTAAACAGCGGTGAAAAATTTTCTCCCGCCGGTTCGGTTAATTCATACGTATACCCACTCTGCATTTTATCGTGAACATATATCAACATTGCCGCTCCTTTTGATAAAAACATAATCATCGGAGCTGAAATAACAATACACCCTCGCCCAAAATTAACCTAAACGATATCAAAAAGAGATTAAACTTAAAAACCAAACAAAAATCAGTTTATTTTTTCTCTTCCGCAAGTTGAGCCTTATGGCGCCTAGCCTGCTGCTCAGAATAAACACATCCGCAATAATCCTGATTATAGAGTTGCAATTCTTTAATCAAAGACAAGCGCGCCTCTTGCATCCCGTGTTTACGCCCCTCAATTTCCACATAAGGCACCCCGACTTGAGCCGAAGCCCGATGAGCCGCCGCATTCACTTGCGCCAAATTCTTCCACCGCGACACGCCCAAAACAGACGCCACCGCTTCATAGCCGTTTTCTTTGGCATATTCCATCACCCGTTTTAGGCGTAATTCAAAACAAACATCGCAACGTCTGCCGCGTTCTGGTTCATCTTTATAAAGCAGCGTTTGTTGAAACCAAAATTCCGGATTATACTCCAGTTCCACAAAGGGGATATGCCACTGTTCGCACAATTTTTTTTGCTCATCACGCCGTTTGAGATATTCAGCTTCTGGATGGATATTTGGGTTATAAAACGCCACGGCAAAATCCGCCCCGTCGTCATGAAGTTTTTTAATCACGGCGCAGGCACAAGGCGCACAACAAGAAAGCAACAATATTTTAGGCATCAGATATTTTCCAACAAGTTATTTTTTTTGAAAAAGAGTATAGCGTAATGTTTCTAAAAAGCAAGCACAAGAAGCAAAATTAAAACCACATAAGCCGACGATTTTTTTCACATCCTAAAAAATTTAGCTTGCTTTTTGAGCACAACGACAGTATAAAAGCACTCGTACCGTATGAATGGGGTTGTAGCTCAGTTGGGAGAGCGCTTGAATGGCATTCAAGAGGTCAGGGGTTCGATTCCCCTCAGCTCCACCAATTCTTTTGTTTTTCAGTATCATTAGCTACAAGTGAGAACAAAGGGGAAGCGAACCCCTGAAATGGGGTTTGACTACAAGCGAAAGGCGGGCGGAAGAACGCCGGTAAGCCAAAGGCTTATGAGCGCC
>CALXWH010000023.1 GCA_944392315.1 uncultured Alphaproteobacteria bacterium
ATGTTAGTCCTTAATTATTCTACAACAGCGATTGTAATATTATTCGAGCCGTATCGAAATTGCAAGAAATAATTAGGGTTTTTCAATGAGTCGGAGGAAAATCTTATTAAAATATCCGGAAATACCGGACAATTCAATGAGTATGCATAAATATATTTCAAATGTGCAAATTTTGCACGTTGCTTTCTGTAAAAACTAAACTCGTGCATTTTTTGCACAAGTTATTGCAAATTTTGCAACAACTGAATACTTTTATGAGGTCCGCATTATTTATTTCAAATTCGGTCTTTTGTGGAAATTTATCTCACATCTCCTTACTTAAAATATCCTGGCTTTCGGTGAGCATTTTGCGGATATACTCGTCCAAGACTGCGGAGGTTTGGTGTTCGTCGGTTCCGAGTTCTGCGGCGATTAAGGCACCGTAGCGTACCGGGAAGCTCATAAACAAATCTCTCAACGCCCGACCGAGGTTAAAGGCATAATTGCCGGCACGTTTGCGGTCAACCATCTCGCCGGTCAACATCTTGAGTTTAGCCTTAGCCAACATCGCCCGGTAATAAATATCTGCCGTCTTGGCCTGCTGAAAGGTTCCCATATTGCTCATACGAACGCCGCCTTGCGCCTCAAACAGTGGATCCGGTTTGCGTTGCTGTGCCGGATCGGTATTCATAAACCACTCCCGGTTTGCTTCGTCCACATCAATTTTATCATCTCTCGTTTTATGAATACGCCCGGATTTTATCGCCGTTTGCACCGCATTCAGGTTCACCCCGCGAATACGCGCATATTCTCGCATTGATACTAATCTTCCCATATTTTCTCACTTTCAAAACCCTAGGTGACCAGCCGGATTTATAAAATGACCAGCCCGCATTTTAAGAGGTTGTTATAACTATTTGATATTGCATTGTTTTTCAAAGCACCCGACCAGCCGGAATTTTTCTGTTCAGCTAGCGAAACGGCGCGGCTTGCGTCCCCGCATACGAAAAATCGTCAGGAAGGACCCATTGGTTACCACCGCGCCGGCATTGCAAATTTACAGTTCTCGCATTCTCTTGAAGAACTTATAAATCGTCTCTTTGCTAATATGTAGCGTGCGCGACACACTGTCAATGCTTTCACCTTCCATGATAAGTCGCATGGCGTTTTTAAGTTTCGGTGTATCGGCTCTTTCAAGAAACTCATAAGCCGTCAACATCCGAACATTGTCAGTAGATGTGCTTAAATTGGCGCAAAAAAAATCCCCATCAGATTGATCAGAATCTAATGAGGATGTTAAATGTGCGCGGGTTCGCTTTCGTTTGTCCAGCAAGTGCAAGGCATATTGACGCAGGTCATGCACCACTAATGCTTCGTCAACATCAGGGATTTCGTAAAACTTATACAAATAGTGGCATAGCATGTCCTGCGCAATATCTTCCCGGTCGTCATAACCGAAGTACGGCGTCGACAACAATTTTTTGATTTGAGCACAGATTGTGATACGGATATACTGCGGAAATCCGTTGAAAATCTCTTTATTCATGATTAATCCCTGATGTTTAAAATTTAAAACAAAAAACGGGGGCGGCTTTTTAAGGCCGTCCCCGGTAGTCCGAATTAAGAGTTCAGATAGTTCAAATAGTCACGAAAAACGGGAGGTTACTCGAACCTCCCGATCATACCAAGAAATTACCACATTTTAGGCGAAAATGTAACCCCCTAATTTGCACAGTACATTTTTCTTGTTTTTGAGTGTTATCACATTGAAAATACATCAAAAATTCAAATGTATTTTTAATGCATTCAATTTTCCAAGCATAAATAACAAATAACCGAAAAAGCATAAAAGTGTCCAGAAGAAAAGTGTCTAGGACACATTACTTCGCGATTATACAGGAAATTGTATGCATTTTTGCTCAAAATGTCTTGTGAAAAATTGTCTAGACAATTTTGTTGTTTCAGAGTTAAAAATTTCGCGTGCACTTTTTTCGCACATTGTAACTCAAAAGTATCTCATTTTCCGATAAAATGTCCAGTTATTTTATGTCCGGACATATTACTTCCCAGTATATCGAAAAAATAGCACTTTTTCGGTGAAAATGTCCACTACAAAAATGTGCACCACATTTTTCCTCCCGATGATACAACAAAAATACTTCAATTTAAGGTAAAATGTCCAGTGCTAAGATGTTCGGAACATCTTCCCGATTATATCTCAGAATTACACCAATTTAAGGTAAAATGTCCACGAGTTTTTTGTTCGCAACATCTTTTGCAGATTATACCAGTAAATTACCTCATTTTATGCAAAAATGTCCACGACTTTGTTGTGCGCACAATTTCTTCCGATTATATTTGAAATATTGCACATTTTTGGGAAAAATGTAAACATCAAAGATGTCATTACAACTTTCTCCCGATTATACATTAAATTCTAGTCAAATTCGGTGAAAATGTTAAGTACTTTTTTGTTCAGAACATTTTTCCCCAATCATACTGGTATTTATAAACCATTTTGCTGAAAATGTTGCATGTTTTTTTGTTGCAACATTTTTGCTTGTTTTGTTACATCAAAATCATGAACTTCAAATACTTGGGATTAATCATGAATAGATAATAATACCAAGGTTACAAAGCCTACCGCATTATAACCTTTTTTATAATAATTTTTTGGGAATTTGTCGCGCTAAAAATTGTCGCGACAAAATAGTTGTTAAAAGCCCGATAAATCAGCCTTAAACAGCTCTTTAAAATGACAAATCGGGAGCAATTTATTCATCGCCCCCGATTATATCCGGTTTTATAACCTAAAAATTCAAAAATGTCTCATACTTTTTTGTCTCCAACATTTTTCCCTTTGAGATAAAAGGAAATTTTTATTAACACCCGATGAAAACGTCGCCACATCTCGGCTCGCCCGTAACCGAATTCCCGGCATAAGAATTTCCAAGGAATATGGTTGGCTCGCTTCCATGCAAGCCGTCGTTCCTCCGGTTCTAAAATCATAAACCAGTCTAAAACCACGCGTTCCCAGATATTGATTTGTTCCGGGGTTGGTTAGAGTTTAGGCGGTTTACGTTCCATCAACTCCATTTCTTGCTGAGAATAGATAATCTCAAATTGCCAGCCTGAGGCTTTCGGTGGTCTGATCTTTGGCATCATACGATCAACAAATGCCGCAGTCTGCAGGTCATGTTTGATTTGCTCAACGGTTATCATAACGCACCGCCTTTGCTGAGCTCTTTTGCGTATTCTCGCTTCAAGACCGTAACTTCAAATTCATGCAAGGAAAGCTCGTTATCTTTGCAATACCATTGCCGAATAGCCTTCTGCCAGTCACGCGCAATACACTTCTTGCCATGCTTCCAGCCACGCTCATTGTGCCAACTGATGAAAGCCGGTATGTCGATCGTAATTCCAATTTCATTACAATAACCGGACACATCTTCAGCTGTCGGAGCTCCGATGTAGCTCAAGTTATCCACAAATGCCGTCTCTCTTTCTCTACAATCCTTATCATTATCCTTATCAGATTCCTTCTCATTCTCCGACTCCTTCTCCTGTTGGCGACCGGTTGACGGAAACTCAATAACTTCGCTGACCGTTCGTTTAGCGTTCGCTTTGCGACGGCTGACCGCGCGTTTGGCATTTTGTGCGTTAATCTCGCAGGTTTGACGCCATTTCTCATTGTGACTTGCAATCACTTGTTGAATCGCATCAAATCTTTTTTTATTCAGCTCCGATAATTTTACTGACGTGGCACCGAATAAATTAAATTCACATATCGCGACAATTAAATTTGCAATCTCGCTTTTCTTAAAGTTATGCACAGAAGCAAGGAAGTCTGCCGGATAGATGATAATTGAGGTTTTTCTATTTTCCATCGCCGCCTCCTTTTTTAAGCGTTTGCTTAATACGCTTTAAGCCGGCCACCCATTTACGGGCAAGCTCGGAGCGTTTACCTTCTTCCTCAATGCGCTTTTCAAGTTCGTCCAAAGCCGTCATCTCAAGATTAAGCAGATAGGCAACCGGAATTTTGCGAATTTCCGCAGTAACGTAGTGCTTTTTGTCTCTGTGAAACATGTTATTTCTCCTTTTCTAAAATTCTTGTTTCACTAAGGAACACTCCGCAAAATCGGAAAATCGTTCGGCAAAATTTAAAAAAAATATAAAAAAATTGCCCCGGATATATTCCGAGGCGGTAAATGATTGATTTTCCTAGTCTAAAATCGTGAAGCCGAACTGTTTAACCTGATCCTCCCAAATCGGCGGGATAGTTTTACGCAATAAGTTGCGCAGGTATAATTTCGGCGGTTGGTGGCCTTTCAATATCGTGCGAATAATTGCCGGCGAGAGTGAAGTCAAACGCAACAGCCGACCGATATGAGAAGCATCGGTATTTTCTGTGATAGCCAAATCGGCGATACTCATTTTCTTCTGATCCATCATTTTTTGATACTTAAACCCGAGACAAATTCCCTTAATCAGCTCATTATCAAAATGCGGTTCAACCTCTATATTTTCCGGCAAATGAATTTCCGTCCGACCTTTATGTTTTACAAACGGCATCGGCAAAATTGTCTGATGTCCGGTTGTTTTTTGCAACAGATGATCCGGAAGCAGGCTTAAACCTAAGTCCGTCCAGTTTATCTCCATGGTTTCGGCATTAACCGTCACACTGGTCATCATCAAGCGCATTAAAAGCAGTTGATGCCTTTCCGAAAGCTTATTAAACACCCGTTCCGGCGAGCGCAAAACCCTTAATAATTCCATTGATTTATTCGGCGCGACTTTCTCAAGCAGACCTTGAAAAACTTTCGGGTCCAAGAACAGTTGTGATACAATTTTTATCATACATTCGTCCATCGTAACCACCGGCACAGATCCGTTGGTGCATTTGTGATGTCCGTACATTTTCGCCATCGTTGAGGTATAGTAATAACGCTTCATTCCATGCGCCTGGCTGGAAGTCGGTGTCATCAAAGAATGACAACACCCGCAGGTTAAGAGCCCGCGCATAATTCCGACTTCATTTTTATCATACATACAAGTGCGTTGTTTCTTCGGCTTTTCTGCCACCACATTTTGTGCCGCCTTAAAAATCTCCTCGCTGACAATGGCTTCATGCTGTCCGTCATAAAGAACACCTTGATGTTTAATCTTGCCCATATAAATCGGGTTTTTAAGCATGCGGTCAATCGAGGCTCTGGCAAAGGTTTTCATGCCGGCTTCTTCCATCAGCTTGGATACGGCAAGCGGCGATTTATACTCCAGATATTTTTCAAACATAAACTTGATCGCTTTGGCTTCATCAGGCTTTATAACCAGCTTGCGTTTAATCGGCTCATAACCGTACGGCACGCAACCGCCCATCCAAATTCCTTTCTTCTTGGAAGCGGCAACTTTATCGCGGATACGTTCTCCGCTGATTTCACGCTCGAACTGAGCAAAGGACAACAGCATATTTAAGGTCAGGCGACCCATGCTGTCGGCAGTGTTGAAGTTTTGTGTTACCGAGACAAACGAGCATTTATATTTATCAAAAATATCGACCATCTTGGCAAAATCGGTTAAGGAACGCGTGAGACGGTCAATTTTATAAACCACAATCATATTCACTTTGCCGGCTTCGACATCTTGCAACAAGCGTTTAAGTGACGGCCGGTTCATATTACCACCGGAAAAACCGCCATCATCATAATGCTCTTTAATCAGCACCCAGCCTTGGTGCTTTTGGCTTTTAACATAGTTTTCGCCGGCCTCGCGCTGAGCCTCTAGGGTATTGAACTCTTTTTCCAAACCTTCGTCCGTTGATTTTCTGGTATAAACCGCACACTTGATTTCTTCCATCGCTATACTCCGAAAAATGCCTGTCCCGATATTTTGCGCCCGGTAATGGTTCTGGCCACCGCACCGAGCGATTTATATGTTTCACCGTCCATCATAAAACCGCCGTTGACAACGCGCACTTTATAAGTTGCACCTTTGTATTTTTTAACGAGCTCAATACCGGCAACCATTTTATGCTCGCTTAATTCCTTAATTTCCATATTTTCTAACATCCGACGTGTTTTGTTATCCAGCCCGCCGAAGCGCATTTCCTGCAATTTATTGGTAATGCGCCAGACATAATATTCCTTGCGGGTGGAAGTTGTCGGTATGTTAAACAGAGCCTCGTAATATTCCTTTAATTCAGGAAATGTGAGCGACGGGATTTTGCGCAAGTCCACATTTAAATCCACCTTAATCATCGGTTTCTCCTTTTGTGTCTTTTTCTTTGTTTTCTTCTATCAACACCAGAACGGCACTAAATATTAAATTGATTAAATTATCCATTGGTCACCTCTTGAGTGACATGAACACTCTCTTTTTCGTTATTATCCAGTAAATTAGATACTTTTCCGCCGTTTTCTTGTTCATCAAGCAAAATCATTATCGGAGTTGAGAGAAGTTCAATCAAAGTTTCAAAAGCATTGTCTGTATCCATTGTTTTTTCCTTTCAACAGACAACACTCCGCAAAATCAAAAAATCGTTCGGCATAATTTGAAAAATTTTTTATGCACACAAAAACAGGGGTTTTGAAGCGCGAACAGTTGGGAATAAAAAGCCTTAGTTTTAAGCCGAATTTGGTCGGGTCTGTCCCGACCAAAAGTATCTTTTTTGGTATCTTTTTTTCTGGTATATCCACAAATTGGAGGGATACGCGACCAGACCACCGCATAAAAGAGCTCATAAAGTAAATGCATAGAAAACCGGAAAGTGCCTGAAAATAAGGGATATAGAGGGTATAAATTGCGCTAAAATCGCACCCGAGAATTTAAAACAAAAAAACCTCTTCATCAAGAAGAGGCTTTTATATGGTGGGTCCTGTAGGACTCGAACCTACGACCAGACCGTTATGAGCGGCCGGCTCTAACCAACTGAGCTAAGGACCCGTCGCCGTCCTTTTTAGGATAGTTATTCTTTTCAGTCAAGAAAATTTTTTGCCTTTATCCACCTTTTTTGTTTTTTCTTGTTTATCCCATTATCCTTTTATCTCATTACTCTCTGCGTGGCGGTGGGCGCCGATGTAATTTGTCGTCTTATTCCATATCATCTTAAACCCTAGGGCTACCATGATGCTTATCAGCCAGAATTTGACATAATACCCTATATTCCCGCTCTCTACCGGCAGATGATACAAAATAAACGAGTGGAACATAAATAACTCCAAATTTATCTTTTCAAACCACATGAGCGGCTTAATACTCAATAAACGGCTTATCAAACCGTTGCCGAATCCTAAGAGATAAATTATCGGTAATGCCAGCACGACATAAAAAATACGGTATAACTCCACGCCAAAACTATAACAAAAACTTGCATACACGCCGATAAACACACATTCTAGCACACTCATTTGTAATCTATCGCGTTGAGTGCTTAAATAGCGATTTATATGCGTGGGGCGGATGAAATATATGCCGGTGATAAAACCTAGTGCATAATTTAAACTCTGAATTATCGGGTTGGTGTGTAAATCCATAAACACATACGTCGGGTAGTTCAAGATGGTATATTCCAGATATATCCTAATCCCTAACAGGCTTAAAAAACATAGCCACAATTTGCCTTTTTCTTCGCTATAACGGCATAACTTCTTTAAACTCGGGGTGATGAAATAGCAAAATATCAGCGAGCTCAAAAACCACGACACATTATTAAACATAAATTGCGTCTTTTGAAACCACGCTTGTTGCAAACTTAAATTCAATGTGCCAAACACCAAAATAAACCCCATGCTCTTCATCGCCCAGGTTGGCACAAACAAAACTTGCAAGAGAAACGTCGTCACGTGCACCGGATAAAACTTCGGTAATTTGCTTTTGATAATCTCCCAGCCGGTCTTTTCCGGTTTTTTTGCGCTGTCTTGATAATGATTGTACGCCATGCAAAAGCCCGATAGAATAAACAATATTTCCACCATGCGGGCGCACATATCCCAACTGCCGCCAAAATTCATATGGCCGAAAACTATCCCGATGACCGCCAAGGCTTTAAGGCCGTTTAGGGGCTTTAGAATATGGCGGATTGGAGGGGCAGTAGTGATTTCGGCAGGGGTTGTAGCAATAGTGGCTTTTTTCATACGGGGCATTTCTTTCTCCGATTATCTCTTTTATTTCTATCTCTTTATATCTCTATCTCTTTGAGCTTGTTGGGGTTATATTATCAAAAGGTGTCTTTTCTTGTCAATCAAGTGTTCGGGATGGGGGATATCTTTCTTTAGGCGATATCGTGGCGATATAAAACTTTCGGATAGGTTAAATAGAGCTTTGGGCGTGATTATATATAGGCGGAAGATGTGGTCTTTTGATTTTGGAGGTCGTATGCCTAAAGTTTCTGTTTTGACGCCGCTCTATCGGCCGCCTGAGGACTATTTGCGCGAGATGATGGAGAGCGTGCTTCATCAGACGTTTTCTGATTTTGAATTTATCCTCTTAAACGATTGTCCGGAAGATACGGCTACCGATGAGATTGTCGCATCTTATGGTGACGAACGAATTGTTTATCTTAAAAACGAAACTAATCTCGGAATTGCCGCCAGTCGCAATTTGCTGATTGAAAAGGCGAAGGGAGAATATTTGGCGGTGGTTGACCATGATGATGTGTCACTTGAAACTCGTTTGCAAAAGGAGGTTAAATTTCTTGATGAGCATCCAAATTGCGGGGTTGTTTCTTCATGGTATCAAAAAATGTATGGTAAGCGCAACCTGGTGCGCAAAAGGCCGGAAACAAATGCGGAAATTGTGGCGGCGATGAGTGAGGGGTGTGCGGTTATTCATCCGGCGGCGATGATACGAAAATCAGTCTTAAACCAATTTCATATCCGCTATGAACCGGAATTTTCTCCGGCGGAAGATTATGCTTTGTTTGCGCGGCTTATCGGCAAGACCGAATTTTATAATTTGCAGGAGGTTTTGCTGCTTTATCGCAATTTTAATGGCAATACATCGCACAAAAAAAGGCAGCAAATGCGCGAAAATGATGCGAAAATTAAGGCCTTGATTGCTCTGAAACAACAGCGCAAAGCAGAATTGATGCGGCAAATCCGCGCGGTGGAAAATGAATTAAAAGGGCTTATTCGGCAGGGGCAAAGGGATATTCTTGCCAAGCGAAAAGAAAGACATCATGATGACGGTTCGGCATGGCGTTTATTTTGGGAGCAAATTGCCACTCAACCCGATATCGGGCAGGAGGCTTGTTGTTGGGATATTTGGGATGGGCAGTTCATGACCGGTCGGACTATGGATTATTGGAGCGAAAAATGGAAGAAAATGTTAAATTTTCGGTCGTAACGGTTTGTTATAACGCTAAAAAAGATTTGGAACGGACACTACAAAGTCTGAAATCGCAAACTTATCGCGGGTTTGAGTGGATTGTGGTGGACGGTGCCTCAACAGATGGCACGGAGGCGTTTTTGAAACATGAAAAAACGGTGACGCGTTTTGTTTCTGAACCCGATAGCGGTGTTTATAACGCGATGAATAAATCTCTTGATTTGTGTGGTGGGGAATTTGTGATTTTTATGAACGCTGGCGATGAGTTCTTTAACCCGTTTGTTTTAGAAAAAGCGGCGGAGGCGTTGGCGGAAAATCCGGATTGCTCTTTTCTTTTTGGGGATGCGTGCATTGTGCCTGAAATCGGCAGACCGTTCTTTCGGGAATATCTGGAACCGATTGGGGTGCAAAATATCTGTCATCAGAGTATTTTTTACAAAAGGACTTTGTTTGCTCAATTCGGGCGGTATGATGAGCAATTTCAAATTGTGGCCGATTATGATTTTAATTTGCGCTTGTTGATTACGCATCAAATTGTACCGTATCATCTTAATTATCCGATTTGCAAGTTTTATTACGGCGGGCTCTCTTCAGGGGCTAAATATCTTAAAAAGCAACGGGCGGACAGCTTTCGGCTTAGGCTTAAATGGGGCGAACGTGAAAAATTGTCTGCGTCTACCATCGTTTTACTGGATGTGGGTTTTGATGAAGATAAATTCTTGGAAGTTTGGCAAAAATATAATCGTTCTTTTGCTAGGCGGTTGGTCTATCGGGTAGGGGACAGCGCCGGATTTTTTTCGGAAATTAACAATATGTTGTTTGCATTGGTTTGGGCGTTTGACCACAAAGTTCGGTTTGAATTATGTTCACGGTTTTCTAATTTGGGCGATGTGGGGTGGCAAGACTTCTTTTTGCCGTTTACGGATGAAATGTGCCGTTCTCAATTGATGGGGGTTAATCGGCGCTATTTGCGAAAAGATGATGATGAGGCCAAAATCGCGCAACTTAAAAAAGAGGAAAAAGTGCAGCTCTTAACGCAGGATGTGTTTCGGAAGTTTTTTGAAAATCGCAACTTTGCCACCAAAGTTTTTGATTTTCAAGAATTGCAGGTAGCCGGTAATTCTTTTGCGGTTGCCAGAGCTTTTGCTTTGGCTTTGTATCGGCTTAACCGTAAGACTTTAGCGGATATTCAATCCTTAACTTCCGAACGCTTAGCGGAAGTTTTTGCCAACGGTTGCGTGCGCTCAGTTCCTCCTTCTGAACTCAAAGATGAGGACTTTATTGCCATACAAATGCGGGCGGGCGATATTAAAAAAGAATGTTTTTGGCGTAGACAGCCGATTTTGGGGGCGAAACCTTATGCGCAATATATTCGGCAATTCTTTTACGGATACGAGAGTGGTTTATTGCCGTGCGCCAAAAAGGTGTTTGTGTTTGCGGATGATTTTCGTTTGGTGCGGCAGTTGGCGTTTTTATTACCCGAATTTCGCATTTTTTCACTCTGTACGTCGCTTGAGCGTGGGTTTGACTATGAATGTTTTATGAAACAAGATGACGTCTCAAGGCACTATGGCTTGCTTAAAATTTTGGCCAACATTGAAATTTGTCGGCGGGCGATGCTCTTTGTGGGCACAAGAGTTTCTAACCCCAGTTGGTTTTTGCGGTTGATTATGCCCGAGAACAAGGTGCGGTTTGTTGATTGTCAGCGTTTGATGTGGCAGTGGCAATTTGATGAGTTAATGGATGGCGGCGGGGCGCGGATTATTAAAATTGCCGGCGTGCCGATGCTCAAAATCGTGCGGACGCCGACGAAGATGAAATATAAGCTCTTTTCTGCCTTGCCGCTTTATAAAATCAAACAAAAAGGTATTCGGCGGGTGCATTATCTCTTTGGCTTCTTACCGATTTGGAGTGCTTCGCTCTAGGGCTTTTCGTTTCTACTGAACCGTACTTGGAAAATCAGCCTTTATCTCATTATAGGTTGTGGGGGCGTGTTGTTGCAAATAGCTCAATAGGGCTTTTTTATCTTCTTCTATCGGCAATTTTTCTGTAAACGTGCGGCGTTTTAAGAATTGATTATGATATTCCTTTATCAGCGTCAGCGGGTATGAATTCGGATCTTCGGATTTGCCAAGCTCGGCTTGCTCGCTGCTGAAATTCGGAATATAACTAACCCATGTGTAACCCAAATTTTCTAACATCGGGGTCAATTTTATTTCATATTCGGTAATATAGAGCGAGTGGTCGGGTTGTTTTTTGATGTTGTTCATAAACGTTGCGAACGTTTTGGAATTGATAACCGGACGGCGAAAGACTAAGAAATAACTTTGCAAATGTTGATTAAACTTCTGATTTTGCGTGTTTCCCCAAAAGTCTACCCCGATATGGCGCATCTTCTTAAACATTGGGCGAAAACTTTGTAACGGCGCATAGCAGGAATCGTTGGCAAAAATCAGCTCATCCGCGTTTTCAAGCATATGATTGGTTTTTAACCATTCGTACCCTCGTTTATATGAGCCCCAATCATATTCGCCGTGTCGTTGATATTCGCCATGCAGCACATAAGGGGCGATTTCTTTTTGGGCTTGTTCGCTTAAAGGGCTGTCGGTGATGTAGACGACACCGCTGCTGATTTCATTTAATTTTTTGATATATCTCTTCACATATGGGGCTAACTCGCCATTGGCGTTATAGCCGGCAAAAACCACATATCTTTTCGGGCAGGGGGTTACATAACAAAGTGAGCTTAGGGTTAATATCACTAAAACGCCTATAATCAAAATGCTTTTCCAACTGATTTTATCGGCGCTGTTGCTGAGCAGTGTTTTGAGGCGGGCTAATCTGATTTTGCTTAAAGTCGGGGTGATTTTCATTCTCTTGCCTCCTTAAGATAGGGTGAATTTATCTTTTTTAAGTGGGCGACCAATTCTTTATAGGCTTTCGGATTGTGCTCATTTAACCAATGGAAAACTAAACGGCGCGCGTCTTGTACATTTAATCTATCCGTAAAAGTGCGCATTTTCAAAAACGGCGCATGGTGTTTGCCCAACAAAGCCAACGGGTAACAGTTTTTATCGTTTAGCGGTAAATAACTCAATTCTTCATACGGAATATAGGCGGTGGATTTGTAACCTAAATTTTCTAAAAATCCGGTGAAAGGAACTTCATAACGATAGGCCACGGTCAGGCCGTCTTTTTCGGCTTTAACGGCTTGTAGATACCCATAAAACTCTATGCTTTGATATACTTTGGGCGTGAATACCAAAAAGTAACTTTGCAGATGATACATCCCGTCTTTGTTAGCAGTTATGCCCCAAAAATCGGCTTTTCTTGTTTGCATTTCTTGAAAAATCGGTTTGAGCGTCGGGGCGACCAATAAACTGGAATCATTGGCAAATATCAATAACGGTTCTTCTTTTGAGGTTGCTTCGGGGTGGTTGAGCATGCCTTGTTGTTTTAATATCTCAAGGCCACGCTTAAACGAGCCCCAATCATATTCGCCATGTCGTTCGGCGATGATTTGGTTTATATACGGTGCAAGCCTTTTTATCTCTCTTCTTTGTATCTTATTATCGGTGATGAAAATTATGTTCGGCGAGACTTCTTTAAGCGCCTTGAGATAGGTTAGAACGTAGTCTGAAACGCTGCCATCGGCCGAGTAGGCGGCAAATATGGTGGTGGTTTTATCTTGATTTAGAGGCGTAAGTTCTTGTTTGATGGTCAAGGTTTGATGTTGGTAAGCGTATACCCCGATGATGCCCGTCATCACAACAAGGCCGAAGATGATAAGTGTCAGCAAGCTTTTGTTCATTTTGGCTCCTTATCTTTCTTGGGGATATTTTCTCTCGCATAAAAAAATCCCCCAGATGATTTTCTGGGGGATATTATAATGTCGCTTTTTATTATTCCGCAACTAAAACCTGACGGCGGCTGTGCATAGCTTCTTCAATAAATTTGATTTGTTCTTGAACCATGCTGTTGTCGGCATATTTTTCTTTGGCTTTGGCAACTCTTTCTTCAAACGTACCGTCGTTTGATTTGAAAATATACATATAAGCGCGGGTGACGGATTTGATGGTGTGTTCATCATAGCCGCTTCTTCTTAAGCCGACCAAGTTCAAACCTCTTAATTTGCCCCTGTCGCCGGTCACAATTGCAAACGGAATAACGTCACGGCCGATACCGGTCATGCCGCCAACCATGGTCTTGCGCCCGATACGGCAGAACTGGTGTACCGCTGAGTTGCCACCTAAGATAACCCCGTCTTCCAAGCGTACGTGGCCGCCGATGACCGCGTTGTTGGTCATAATTACATTATCGCCGACAACACAGTCATGCGCAATGTGTGAATTGACCATAAACATGCCGTTGCTGCCAACGCGGGTGATTAATTTTTCTACAGGCTCGCCGGCTATCGGGTTTTGCCCCTTTGGGGTGCCGGCGTGCATGGTTACGTTTTCTCTTATCACATTATGTGAACCGATTACCAACTTTGCATCCGGTTGAAATTCATTGCCGTGGTCTTGCGGGCCGCCGCCTAAGCATGCGCCCGGAAATATGACGTTTCCTTCGCCTAAGGTTGTATCACCTAAGATGGTGACGCGAGCAATTAATTTGTTATGTGCTCCGATTTTGGCGCGGCCGGAAATGTAGCAGAATGGTCCAATTTCAGCGGTTTCATCTATTTGTGCGCCGTCTTCAACAACTGCAGAAGGATGTATCATATTTTTTCTCCATATCAAAATTATTACTGGTTCGGATGTTAACAAAATTCCTTTATGATGTAAAGCAGATTTTATTTTTCTTGGCGCTTTTTTTAGCCTTTTTGCAGTCAAAATTTATTACGATTTGTTGCGGGGCTTGTTGCCTGTGGATAATGTTAATTGTATGATGTATTTTCTGTATTTGTTGTTATTTTGGATGCATTGCAATCTTTATTTATGTGAGTGGTTATGATTTGGCGGAAATATTTGTTTCTTTTATTGATTGGAATCAATTTTCTTTTGCTTTTTGCTTTAATGCAGCAGAAACAAGTTATACATGTTGATGAAATATTTTCGTTTGCTCACGCTAATAGCTCTACTTATCCTTTTTTAGTGCAAGGTATTGATTCTTATTTTACTCATATTAATGATAAAATTTATAATCGCTGGTGGAATGGGAAATTGTTTCATGATTATCTGACGGTGCAACCTGATGAGATGTTTCAGTATGATTTTATTTGGAAAAATATGGGTGATGATGTGCATCCGCCTCTTTATTTTGTTTTGTTACATACTTTATGCTCTTTTTTTCCTGATAGTTTTAGCTTATGGTATGGTTTTGGTCTCAATTTGTTAATTTGGGGATGTTTGCTATTGGCATTGTATCGCTTGGCGAAACTCTTTCTGCCTTCGGAGCTTTTGGGGCAAGCAACGGTGTTGCTATTTGCTTTCTCTCTATGCGGATTGAGCTCCGTTGTCTTTATACGTATGTATTTGCTGCAGACGCTGTTGGCCGTGTTGCTTATGTATTATACTTGTAAAATGATTCAAAATAATATGGCGTCTTATGGCGATTTAGCTAAAATATGTATCTTCTCTTTCTTGGGGATTTTTACGCATTATAGCTCAATTGTTTTTTCGTTTATTTTGGCTGCTTGTTCATGTTCGCTGCTGCTGTGGCGGAAAAATTATGCTCTGCTCTGGCGATATGCTCTGATGATGCTCTGTAGTGTGGCAATGTTGTTTTTATTTTTTCCTGATGCTTGGTATGCGTTGTTTTTTTCGTATAGAGGGATGCAAGCTCAAAAGTTTGGCGGAATTTTCTTTTCTGATTACGTCTTGATTAAATTAGATTTATTAATTTATCGCTTTATTGATGTTTGGGGAACTAAATTATTGAGCTTTTCTGAAGTCAATATGACGGTGATTTTTATTGGGCTTTGTTTGCTTGTTGCTTGTTTTTGGTGGGCTAAAGAAAAATTCCAAACAATTTTTTATGTGCTGCTGTTTTCTGTTTTGTTTTTTGGACTATATGTAGTACTGTTAATGCCTGCTATGGGGCCTTTTGATTTGCGGTATTTCTTTTTAATAACTCCTTTTATGGCTATTATTTCTGTTTGTGTTATTTATAAGCTTGGTTTGGTGTTCTTATTGCCTAAAAAGGTTTTTTACTCACTATTGGCTATTTTGCTTGTCTTAAATTCTTTTTATGCAAAACCTTTTCAAAAAGGTGTGTTTAATGTTGCTTACACACAGTCTGAAAGTAATGCTTTGAAGCAGTTGCAGGGGAAAAAAATAGCGGTGTTAGGTATAAAAGAAAAACTATTAACTTTCCGTTTTTTACCGTTTATTTATCAGGTGAATAAAATCTATTTTACAGAGAAATATTGCTCTACCGATGTTTGGAAAAATGTAGATTTGGTGTTTGTTTATTATTATACGGTGGAGAATAGTGGTCCTCGCGGAAATGTAGATAAATTGCCGCTATGTAAAGATCAAGAGCATCATTTACGTTTTATTTCAGAAGTTAATATTGGTTGGACTTATCTAGATTTATATGAGGTGATTAAAAATTAATTTCTATTAAAAAAAAGCGAGAGACTGGCTTCTCTCGCTTTTTTATTCTTGCTTCTTTAAATTGCTTGTTTGATACGGCGCAAAGTTTCTTCTTTGCCCAATACCGCGGCAATCTCGCTTGCACCGCCCGGTGTGGTTTCCAAGCCGGTTAAGGCGATACGTACCGGATACAAAACTTGGCCGTTTTTCAATCCGTTTTCTGCGGCAACCGCCTTTAAGCATTCAAACAGACCTTCGTTGCTCCAGTTTTCCAACTTTTCTAAGGCTGGTTCTGCCAAGGCTAAAGATTTTTTGGCAATCTCAACATCGGTTTTCATCTTTTTGTTGATATAGAGCTCATCGCTGAATTGCGGCAAGGTTTCTATAAAGCCGGCGATTTCTTCTATATCTTTTAACGTTTCTATTCTCGGTTGCAAAACTTTGGATAATTCCTCAGCGTTAATCTTGCGCGTGATGAATTTTGCATATTCCTTTTCGGCCAACTTATGAAATTCTTCAAACGGCAAAGCTCTGATGTAGCATCCGTTCATCCAACGCAATTTCGTTATGTCAAAAATGGCAGGTGATTTGTTGATACGATTTGCATCAAAGATTTTTTCCAACTCTTCAAGTGAGAAGATTTCTTGCTCCGTTCCCGGGTTCCAGCCGAGCAGGGCGATGTAATTCAAAATAGCCATCGGCAAAAAGCCTTTATCTACCAAATCTTGGAACGAGGCATCACCGTTTCTTTTAGAGAGCTTATGTTGCGCATCTTTCATCACTTGGGCAACGTGTACATATATCGGCGGGGTCCACCCGAAAGTCTCATATATCAAATTATATTTCGGAGTTGATGAAATATATTCGTTACCTCTGACGACATGGGTGATGTTCATCAAGTGGTCGTCTATGACGTTCGCAAAGTTATAGGTCGGGAAACCGTCGGATTTTAACAATACGCCTTCATCCAGCTCGTCATAGTCAATCTCAATATCGCCATATACAACGTCATGGAAGGTTGCTTTGCCTTTTTTATTGATGTTTTGGCGGACAACATACGGTTCACCGTTGGCAATTCTTGCTTTGGCTTCTGCCAAGGGGATATTTTTGCAGGGGTCTTTGAACTTGATGTTCATTTCTTCATCTTTTTGTTCATCGGCTTCATCTTTGCTGCAGAAGCAATAATGCGCACCGCCCAATTCTACCAATTTATGGGCATATTCTTGATACAAGGGTAATCTTTCGGACTGAATATACGGCCCATATTCTCCCCCGATATCCGGACCTTCATCCCAATTCATCCCAACGGTTTTTAAGGTGTTGTAAATGATTTCCGTTGCGCCTTCTACATAGCGTTTTTGGTCGGTGTCTTCAATGCGCAAAATGAAACTGCCGCCTGATGATTTGGCGATAAGGTATTCATATAACGCGGTTCTTAAGTTGCCGATATGCATATATCCTGTCGGACTGGGCGCAAAACGTGTTCTTGCTTTCATGTCCATAAATCTCCTTTTTGATTAACTTTATTCGCTTTAGTCTTATTTGATTTAGTCTTTAACCTAAGCGCTTTATAAAATCAAGCGCTTTTTATCCGATGAGCATAATTCTTGGGCTTATGTACGGCTTTTTTTATAACAAGGCTAAGACCAGATATAATAGGCCGATGGTGCCGATGAATAAGAAATAAACACAGCTTAAATTTAAGGCTTTTTCTTCGTGTTCTTCATCGGTGTATTTCGGTTCGCCGTAATTGTTCTTTATTTTATCACCGCGGTAAAACATGGTCATTATCAAAAATTTTAAGCCGTAAAAACCTACGCCATACAAGATAACAATGAAGCAGATGCTTAAAAACATTGCTATATAGGCAAAGTCCGTGTTGGCCAAAGAGGTGATGGCTATGTTTATCATACTTAAAACGACAACGCCCATAAATACCGGTTCCAAATAATTATGCCAGGCTAGTCTATTTAAATCATGCATACGGCGGATGAGCATGGAACCCAACGGGAAGAGCGGAACAATCATCACAATATAAAACAGGATTTCGGCAACGATAATGTAGTTTTCTATTTTATCTATCGTAAAGCCCATGTTGTTGGCTTCACGTAAAAAGCGCGGGGATAATATATAACTGCATTTGAGCTGGATGGCTATCATCAAAAGGCTGTTGAACAGCATAAAAGTCCAGAGTTCAAAACGCGAAGAACGGCCTCTTAAAACAAAGGTCTTTTTCCAACCTTCAAACCATATCTTAAACAGATTATCGGGCGATAAAACGCTTTTTTGCGGCGTTGTTTTTGGCGTTTCAGGCGTTAATGCGGCGTCTGTTGTTTGTGGAGCGGCTTTTTTTGATTTTTGCTCTTTTGGAGCCGTTTTTGTCTGGGGTTGTTTATTTTTAGCGGTTGATTTATTTGTTTTTGCCGTTTTTGTGGTTTGGGGTGTTTTGGCCATTCTATCCTCCGTTGCTATTATCTCATTTTAGCATAATTTATCTCTGTTAATTTTTCGTAAAAATATTTCATTTATGGGGCGGTAAAAAATACTTGCAAAAAGAACAAAAGTAGTCTATCTAATCTCTTCGGTATAAAAATTTCAGCTTTTTTTGAGTGTTGCGGAGGCACAGATTATGGCGGAGAGTAAATTTATTGAGATTAAAGGGGCGAGGGAACATAATCTTAAAAATGTCAATATTTCTATCCCTAAAAATCAGTTGACCGTGATTACGGGACTTTCCGGCTCCGGAAAATCTTCGCTCGCATTTGATACGATTTATGCTGAAGGTCAGCGCCGCTATGTGGAGAGCCTTTCGGCTTATGCCAGACAGTTTTTGGATTTGATGAAAAAGCCTGAGGTAGACTCTATTGAAGGGTTGGCGCCGGCAATTTCTATTGAGCAAAAAACAACTTCTCATAATCCACGTTCTACCGTGGGCACCATCACCGAAATTTATGACTATATGCGGCTGTTGTGGGCGCGTGCCGGTACACCTTACTCTCCGGCGACGGGGCTTCCGATTGAGGCGCAAACCGTTTCACAGATGGTGGATAAAATTTTGGCTCTGCCGGTTGGAACGAAAGTGATGTTGGTGGCTCCGATGGTGCGTCAACGCAAAGGCGAATTTAAAAAAGAGTTGGAAGGTCTTTTGAAACAGGGATTTCAACGTGTTAAAATTGATGGCGAAGTCTATGATTTGGAAGAAGTGCCGGCACTTGAAAAAAATATTAAGCACGATATTGAAGTGGTTGTTGACCGTTTGGTGATTAAAGATGAAGATATGAGCGAACGGGTGGCGCAATCTGTGGAAACGGCGCTCAAAATCGGCGACGGCATTCTTTATGTGGATAATCTTTCAGAAAATAATCGGTTTACGTGTTCGGCAAAATATGCTTGTCCGGTTTCGGGCTTCACGATTGAAGAAATTGAACCGCGGCTCTTTTCTTTTAACAATCCGCAAGGTGCTTGTCCGCATTGTGATGGTTTGGGCGCGCGGCTTTATATGGATGAAAAACTCGTTATTCCGAATGTCAATCGTTCTATCGCACAAGGGGCGATTGCGCCGTGGTATGGGTTTAAGTCCGCTTTTTATAAACAAACATTGGTTTCGCTTTGCGACTTCTTGCATATCTCGCAAGATACACCGTGGAAAGATTTGCCTGAAGAAGCCCGTCATATTATTCTTTATGGGTCGGGGAACGTTTGTGTGCCGCTTTATTATTCCACGTTTGTTTCCGATAAGCCGTTTGAAGGGGTTATTCCGAATATGGAACGGCGTTTCTTGGAAACGGATTCCGCGGCTTCTCGTGAGGAACTTTCGCATTATCAATCCGCAGCGCCTTGTACCTATTGCAACGGCAAAAGATTGAAGCCGGAAGCGCTTGCCGTTAAGGTTTGCGGAAAAGATATTATGGAGGTTTCGGATTTATCCATTAAAGAGGCGCTGAAATGGTTTTCTCAGGTGGAAGAACAGCTTTCGCCGCAAAAGCAGCAAATCGCGCATAAAATCTTAAAGGAAATTATTGACCGCTTGCAATTCTTAAATAACGTCGGGTTGGATTATCTGACACTCTCTCGGCAATCCGGCGGGCTATCGGGCGGTGAATCACAGCGTATTCGTTTGGCCTCACAAATCGGTTCGGGCTTAACCGGCGTGCTTTATGTTTTGGATGAGCCGTCCATCGGTTTGCATCAGCGTGATAACGACAAATTGCTTGAGACGCTCAATCGGTTGCGCGATATCGGCAATACCGTGATTGTGGTGGAACATGACGAAGACGCTATTCGTTCGGCCGACTATTTGATTGATATGGGGCCGGGGGCAGGCGAGCTCGGTGGAAATGTTGTCGCGGCCGGTACGGTTGATGAAGTGCTTGCTAATAAAAACAGCCTCACCGCGCAATACTTAAACGGGCAAAAAGAAATTTCCGTTCCTCGCAGACGGCGGAAAGGTAATGGTAAATTTTTGGAATTAACCGGCGCAAAAACGCATAACCTTAAAAACGTTAAGCTCAAAATTCCGTTGGGAACATTGACGCTTGTGACCGGTGTTTCCGGCGGCGGTAAATCTTCGCTTATCTTAGAAACACTCTATAAAGCCCTTAATAAAGAGCTTAATGCTTCGCGTGAGCCGACGGGGGTTTATGACAAACTTATCGGGCTTGAAAATATTGATAAGGTGATTGATATTGACCAATCGCCAATCGGGCGGACACCACGTTCTAATCCGGCGACTTATACGGGCTTGTTTACGTATATCAGGGATTGGTTTGCCGAATTGCCGCTTTCTAAAGCGCGCGGTTATCAGGCGGGGCGGTTTTCGTTTAACGTGGCCGGCGGACGTTGTGAAGCGTGCAAAGGAGACGGCGTTACTAAGATTGAGATGAACTTCTTACCCGATGTGTATGTGGAATGTGAACAATGTCACGGCAAACGCTTTAACCGCGAAACGCTGGAGGTTACCTATAAAGGGAAATCTATTGCCGATGTTTTGGATATGACGGTTGATGATGCGCATGACTTCTTTAGCAATATTCCTTCTATCGCTTCAAGGCTTGAGTTATTACAAAAAGTTGGTTTGGGGTATATTCGTTTGGGACAATCGGCCACCACGCTTTCCGGCGGTGAGGCGCAACGTATTAAACTCTCCAAAGAGCTCTCTAAGCGGGCGACCGGCAAGACGATTTATATTTTGGATGAGCCGACGACCGGTTTGCATTTTGAAGACATCAATAAACTTTTGAAAGTGTTGCAAGCTCTGGTTGACCAAGGGAACACCGTGGTCGTGATTGAGCACAACCTTGATGTGATTAAAGTGGCGGACTACATTATTGATATGGGGCCTGAAGGCGGTGATGGCGGCGGACGAATTGTTGCCGAGGGTACTCCTGAAGAGATTGTTAAAAAAGCCAAAGGATATACCTATAAATATCTGAAAGATAAACTTTAAATTCGGGCGTCGTGTTACGCGCGTTTGAGCTTTATCACTCTTGAAAAAAAGCTAAGTGACTAAGGCTTGATGTCTTGAGTATCTTTTGGTTGCGGAATTTATAAAATTATGTTATTCTTGCATAAATTGGTTAAGTTTCGGAACGTAAATGTTTGTTGATATTCAAAATTTTAAATCGGCGATAGCCGTTGAAAATATCTTAACCCCCTATAAAAAGGGGCGCTTGAGTGATGACAAAAAGCAGCGTCTTCCCAGAGAGCCGATTACGTCTGATGTGTGTTTTGAGGTTTTGAAATCCACCAACTATGCGCGCAATATTAAAGATATGCTCTTATGTATTAAAGATTTGCCTCTTTCCGAGCAAGCTCAGTTTAAAGATGTTGTCTTGGCTTGTTTTGACAGACGTGAGCAGCCGCAGGTTATTATTGATTTAGGTGATGCTTTGGCGGAAAATTCCGGTTATGAAAAAGAATTTTCTCAAATGCAAAAATTATGTGAAGGGGAATTTCTGCTTTCTTCTTCGCAAATCTCTTGGGGATTGATGACGGCTAGTTATAAGATGCCACAACAAGATTTAAAAAAATATCAAAAACTTATTTGCTTACATGAAGATGGCGTATCTCTGGCTTTGATAAAAAATTTGCCTCCTTTTATTGATGTTTCTCATTGTTCAAATGTGGAAATGTATCGTTGCGATTTAGCGCACTTGCGGGAGCTTAGACTTAAAGAAGGGATGGATCTTAACTTAAATGATGTTCGGAATATACCTGAATTTCTTGATGTTTCTTGTTGTGCGGCGGTTGATTTGGGAAATGTTGATTTGACACCGCTTAAACGGCTTAATTTTCGTAAAGGGGCGGAGGTTGTTTTGGAAAATGCCGAGAATTTACCAAAAAATCTTGACTTTTCTCATTGCTCGTTGGTTAATCTTAATTATTGTGACTTAAGTGATGTTAAAAATCTGAAGTTTGCTCGTGGTGCTGACGTTTATTTAGACGGTGCATATAACTATTGCGGTGATTTGAATTTTACTGATTGCGGCGAACTCAGTTTGTATGAATTTGATTTGGAAAATGTCGGATGTTTGCGCTTTAAAAATCAAAAACAACTTGATGAAAGTGGTCTTCAGATATCCGATGATTGGCAAGGTGGGCTTATTTTTGCTGAAGGATATCCACGGGCTGATTTGACCAATATGGCTTTTATGGCGAAAACAAAAGGCGGACGATAATTTTTTGACTTTTAATCGGGTTTTGGGGTAGGTCTTGCTCTTGCTATGTTTGGGATTATTCTTCCATATACCAATATCGCTTTTTTCTTGCCGTTTCATAAGCCTTTGCAGTTGCTCTTAAATATAGCTGATATTTTTCTTGATTTTGAACGGTGAAATCTTTGGGGTAGGGATTATCCAACAGCTCTTGTAAATCGTTGTTAATGAGGACTTCTTCGGGGAGAAAATGACGGCAAAAAGCATATCTTGCCGCTGTCAAATCGCTCGTGTCATAACCGATGGTTTGCAATAGTTCTTCTTCGCTGCCTTTGGGCGATGTTTGTTTGAAATCTGGCCAAACGCCGTAACCGTTACGGTATAACTTATACCACGGAAAACCGCATCCGGGGTCAATCTTGCGCGTGGGGGCAATATCTGAATGGCCTAAAACATTTTCGGGGCGGATGTTATAGACTTTGCTTAATTCTTTTAGCACGCGCGTCAGGGCACTACGTAAACTTCGCGGATAATCTTCTGTGGTTTGTCCTAAATGAGGCGCTTCCAACTCTATACCTATGCTCGTTTCATTTAAGGATTTTTCCGGACTTTGCAGCCAATGGCTTTCTCCGCTATGATAAGCAACACGTTCAGGGGGGCAATTTTCCGTCACTCTTCCGGTTTGAGAAATTATGTAATGCGTGCTTAGTTTATATTCGTTTAAAATCTCTATCTGCTTTTCGGGGGAGAATTTGGAACAGTGGATGATGATGTAACGGATGGGTTGGGTGCGGTTACGATAATTCGGGCTGTGATTGATGATTCTTCTAAAGCTCATGGCGGTTCTCTCTTTTTAATTCATCTTATTATAAGCGGGGAGGTTTAAAAAAAACTTTACAAACGGAAGTTTTTTGCTTATCTATGCTCTATGTTGTTTTTGAAGGAGATTTGTTATGCGTGCCGAATTTTATAATTTATTGAACGAAATCAAAGCCAGTGCCGAGCTTTTGCGGAGGTCTCTTTGACTACGATAATGCTAAACAACGCCAAGAAGAGTTAAACGTCTTAACCGCTGATCCGAAACTTTGGGATAATCAAGAACAGGCCATGAAATTGACCGGCGAAAAAAATGTTTTGGATGAGAAAATTGCTTTTTTTGAAGATTTAATGGCGGATTTGCAAAACTCCGAAGAAATGGTGGAAATGGCTGAGGCTGATAATGATGAGGCAATGTTGGCGGATTTGTATCAGCATCTTGAAAATTTGAAGAGTGAGGCCAAAAGGCACGAGCTGGAGGCTTTGCTTTCCGGTGAAATGGACGCCAAAGACACTTATCTTGAGGTGCATGCCGGTTCCGGCGGGACGGAAGCGCAAGATTGGGCGGAGATGTTGCTTAGAATGTACTCTCGGTGGGCGGAAAAACATCATTATAAATTGACATACGTGGAAGAAACCGAAGGCGAGGTCGCAGGGCTTAAATCCGCTACGATTAAAATTTCCGGTCATAACGCATACGGTTGGCTGAAAGGAGAGAGCGGCGTGCATCGTTTGGTACGTATTTCTCCTTTTGACAGCAATGCCAGACGTCATACCAGCTTTGCTTCTATCAGTGTTTATCCGGTGGTGGATGATTCTATTCACATTGAAATCAATCCGGCGGACTTGAAGATGGATACATATCGTTCTTCCGGTGCGGGGGGGCAACACATCAATAAAACCGAATCTGCCGTGCGGATTACCCACATTCCGAGCGGAGTGGTTGTTTCTTGCCAAACGGAGCGTTCGCAATTTGCAAACCGCGATCAGGCGATGAATATGTTAAAAGCTAAACTTTATGAAATTGAGTTGCGCAAAAAAGAAGCGGCGGCTGAGCAAAAGTGGGAAGATCAAGGCGATAACGGTTGGGG
Organism: uncultured Alphaproteobacteria bacterium; assembly: GCA_944392315.1. Classification (GTDB taxonomy): domain Bacteria; phylum Pseudomonadota; class Alphaproteobacteria; order RF32; family CAG-239; genus CAG-267. The sequence continues at coordinate 24,400 of CALXWH010000023.1, forward strand.
ATATCAAATTCGTTCATACGTTTTACAACCCTATAAGATGATTAAAGATTTGCGCACGGGAGCGGAAACTTCCGATGACAGAGGGGTTTTGGATGGCGATATTGATATGTTTTTATCGGCGTATCTTTCCCAAAAAGCCAGCTAATTTTTTTAAGAACTTTTTCGGTGACGGCGGTATGTCTATGGGCGTATCGCTGTTTTTTTTATGGGGATTTTTTTGTTGCTTTAAAGGGGAAATTGTGTTACTTTTTTCCTAAATCGGTTGCATGAAAGCGCGTAAATGTTTGTTGATATTCATGATTTTAAATCGGCGATTGCCGTTGAAAACATCTTAATTCCCTATAAAAAGGGGCGCTTGAGTGATGATAAAAAGCAGCGTCTTCCTAAAGAAAAGATTACGCCCGAGGTGTGTTTTGAGGTTTTGCAATCAACCAATTATGCGCGCAATATTAAAGATATGCTCCTCTGCATTGCGGAACTGCCCGTTGCCGAACAAGCGCAATTCAAAGAGGTGGTGCTTGCTACTTTTTCGCAACGTGAGCAACCTGACAGTATTATGGAAATGGGTGAAAACTTTGCGCGGTTGGGTGGTTATAGTGCAGAATTTAAAACAATAATTCAACCTGTAGAAGGGGCGTTTTTACTGTCTTCTCCCAAACTTTCTCGCGGCTTTCGCGGGGCGGAAATTAGAGATGTAGACTTGAGTTTGTATGACAAGCTGATTTGTTTGGATATTGCCAAAATCTATTTACAAAATAAAGAAAAGTTACCGCAAGTGATGGAATTTTCGCTCGCGGATGATTTGGATTTTTGTGGTAGTGATTTTGCAGGTGTCAAAAGGGTGGTTTTTCGCAAAAAAGCTAAAGTTAAACTCAAAGATGTGCGTCATCTGCCAGCTCATCTTGATGTTTCTATGTGTGACAAAGTGGTTGTTAATGATGTTGAGCTTACGAAACCAAATTCTTGCTTAAAAAGTTGGAAGTATAATCCCGAGACGATGGCTATGCACACCAAAGGGGAAAATTTATCCGGTGTGTGGGATTTTTCTGCTTTCGGAGAAGTGAGAATTGAAGAGTGCAATCTGGAACAGACCGAAAACTTTTTGTTTAGAGATGGCGCGGCAGTTAGCTTCGGCAGAGTTTTTAATATTCCGCAAAATTTGGATTATTCTAAATGTCGGCGGCTTGAATTTTCGCTTTCTGATTTGGACGGCGTATCCGATGTTCGGCTTAAAGATGAGGGAGAGGTACATTTTATTAGTTCCAGAAATTTGCCTCCCAATCTTGATGTTTCTCGTTATCGGGTGGTGGAGATATCTTATTGCGACTTGGGCAATCAGCAGAATTTACATTTTATGCCGGGGGCGGAGGTTAATTTTCAATGGACGAAGAATTTGTCTCCTCAAGTGGATTTTTCCGAATGTCGCAAGGTGGTGCTTGATTCCTGCGATTTGGCTACCGTCAAAACGTTTCGTTTTCGGAAAGGGGCAGAGGTTAGAATGTGGGGGGCTAAAAATATCAATGCTAAAATTGATTTCACCCCTTGCGAAACTTTGTTTCTTCATAGCGCAAAGTTTGGAAATGAGGCGCGGTTGATGTTTAAAAACAGAAAGCAACTTATGAAGAGCGGATTAGATTTTGAAGATGATTGGAAGGGTAAGTTCTACCTTGGCGATACTTTACAAGGACAAGTGATGAATTTGTTTAAGCGTAAGCAGAGGTAATTTTTTTATGAAATTGCTTGGCTTTTGAGGGCTAATCTTTTGCTTTTTTTGTATTTTTTTGTGTCAGTTATGCACAATTTTATGCACATTGGTGCAAAAAACGTTGAAAATTTTGTTTTTATCTTTTATTTATTCTCCGTTGTTTGTGATAACTCTCTTGGACGCAGGTGTAATTCAATGGTAGAATGAGAGCTTCCCAAGCTTTTAATGCGGGTTCGATTCCCGTCACCTGCTCCAAATTCTCCCACATCTCCGTATTCTCTTTTGGTGCAGACGTTTTTTGCGCGAGCGAAATTTTGTGCGCCGGATGAGAGCGGGGAATTTTTTTATCCGCTTTTTTTATTCTAACTTCAGTGTTGAGGGGTGCGAAGATATTTCATCCTGCTCATGGCAAGCCAAACGACAAACTAATCTTCATCCAAAAACTTTGCAATCATTTCATCTATCATGGATGTATCTTCATGCTTTAGGGGCTTTTTTGTTTTTTTAGATGCAGCTTCCGGTGCGGGGAGAGCTTGCAATTTTTGTGCTTGCGGTGCGTTTAAGTACTCTTCTTCTGCCACCGAATCCAACCAAGGTTTATTTTGCTCTTGTATTTTGTGATGGTGCTCATGTGATTGATGGCTGGGAACTGCGTGATAATTCATCTCGTTATAACGTGGTTTAGGTTTATCTACAACCAAACTGCTTAAATCCGCCTTGAAGGCTTGTTCTAAGATTTCTGAAGCACTTAGCCCTGAATTTAACATCTCATTGGCGGTTTGTTGGGCGACGTTTCTTACCAAAGTTTTGCGAAACTCTAGGTCCAACTCTTGATTTTTATGGCGTTCAAAACGGTTACGCTGTTCTTGCATCTTACGTTCAAAGCGCGAAAACTCATTTTCCGGTGCGCCGCCGCGTTGATAATCGGGCAGGGTTAAGAGGTTATTTTTATAATCCATCAAGGTACGGATGCCGTTGTTATCATAAGCGCGGTATATGAGCCAGTCGGTCACTAACTCTTCGGTTATGGCCAAGGGGATAATTTGCGGCGGAATGCGGTTGAACTTAATGACCGTGTCTCCATCGGCGTTTTTATCCGTTATGATGTTCATTTCAAAAAATTGATGATTCCAACTATACGGACAAGAGGGATCTATTAGGCGATAGGATATCAACATTCCCATCAATGCCGTTTTCATCTCTCTTAAAGCGACAAAACCCAGCTGAAACGGGTTTCTTTTAACCTCAATGTTATGGATGGCGCGTTGGCAGCAAAACAGGTGCAGCCGATATAATTGACGCAAAGTTTCTTCTGGAACATCGGGATAAACGCGTATCGGGTGATTGATGGCTCTTTCAACAAAGTCTCGCAAAAACATCTTTTTACGTTGACGGACGGCCGGAAGCGTATGTATATCCGCTTCTTCTACCGCATCGGCCATCGTGACATCGGAGCGCATCTGTTCCCACAGAGTTACCGGCAGGGATTTGTCTACTTCTTCTAATTTATCAAGTAACAGAATTTCCGGTGATGTCAGTGCTTTGTTTGCCATTTAATTTGATACCTTAATAAGAGATTGTTTATTCGTCGGAGTGTAGCACATTTTCGGGGGTGAGTCAATATATCTGAAAGCTTTTTTTTATCTTTTTTAAGGCTTCTTGTTGTGGATTTCTTTGGGGAAATTGTTGAAGATAACCGCGAATTTAACTTGAAAAAAACGGACTTCGCCCTTATCTTATACATTAGTTTAGTTTTTTTAAGGATGAATTGATGAAATTTGCGAAAGTTTTTGCCGTTATGCTTTGCGGCGGTTGCTTCTTGGGGGCGGCTTATCCGGTTTTGGCTGCCGGTACAGCTCCTTCTGCCGATGATATTAAAAAAGTGGAAAATTATCTGAACTCGCTTAAAACCATGCGTGCCGATTTTGTGCAAATTGCCAGCAACGGGGAAAAAGTTGAGGGGCGGATTTATATTGAAAAACCTAATAAAATCCGCATGGAATATAACGAACCGTCTAATATCTTGATTGTCGGGAACGGCGACTATATCGTTTATTATGACAAAGAGTTGGACCAGATTACCAATATTGATTATGAAGATATTCCGGCGGCGGCTGTTTTGGCCAATACGGTTAAAATTGACGGCAAAGAGCTGAAAGTTACTGATTTTTATGAAGATCCGGGCGTGACCAAAATCGGGTTGCAATATGCTAATGCCGGTGATTTGGGGCCGTTTACGCTTGTTTTTGCCAATAACCCGATGCAGCTTAAACAATGGAAAGTCGTTACGCCGCAAGCTATGGAGGTTTCTCTGTCGCTCTATAATACCGTGGCGGACGGAACGTTGGATGAAAGTCTGTTTGAGTTTAGTAAGGCGCAAGATACCGGACGTAAAGACCGCTTTAAGCGTAAATAACGCATGGTTCTCAAACTTAAAAGGGCGCTTGTTTGGCGCTCTTTTTTTTATTGTCTTAGCTCTGTTTTTCGGCTGATTACTATTCTAGTGTGTGTTTTGCTGTTGCCATATCGGTACGTACAGCTTGTTGGTGTCTTGTTTGGTGGTGTCCTTGATGACCTTTTTTCCACTCAGCTCATCGGGGCGGTTGTTTTCATGCGCTTTTATATGCATATCAAAGCGCAGTTGTTTGGAAGTGTTTTCTGCCGTCGGTGTCGGTAATGCTCCGGTTTGGCTTTTTAGGCTTTCTTTAAGCTCGGTACGATTGGAGAGCGCATCTTGATATTCCGGCCGAAGCGGCGAGGGAATATAATCGTCTGTGTGATTCTCGGTGCTTACGATTGAGGCGGCTTTGCTGCCGTTAATCAGACCAAAATTATCCCAAAAGGCGGCTTTTTGCGTGCCGTCCGCGCCGGTGACGATTTCCGTTCCGAATTTCTTGCCGTCTAATAACATATATTCATGTTTGGCGCCGTCTTTTTCTTCTTGTTTAATTTCTAACTGATGCTTGTTTAAGTCTATCTCTTTGCCTTTGTCATAGAGCTTGAAACTCTTGATATTGCCGTTTTCATCCATGATGGAATATAAACCATGGACCTTTCCATCCAGCAAAGTTAAATCCAAAACTTCGCCTTTGTCGTTTTTGATTTGTTTTAGTTCGGCGTTTTCATAACTGTTGTTCGGAATGGCTATATCTATGCCGCCGTCTGAAAGTTTATAGGTTGTGTTGCGCGGTGATTGATATAAAGGTTCTATCTTCTTTTCTTCTTCGGCTTTTTTGCGGGCGTTTAACTCGTCTTTTAATATATTTGATTCCAAATCCATAATATTTATTTCATACGGATCGGATAAGCGTTTGGCTTTGGGTGGGTTCTTTTTATAGTATTCTTTCCAGAAATCGGCATCCTCTTTGGCTTTGTCGGCTTTTTCTTTTAAGACGGCCTCTTTGCTGGTGCCGTCTAAGGGGAGTGTGAACTCATCCATATTGGTTACGAAATCATCTAAATTTACGGTGCGGCCCTGATTTTGTTTGACGGCTTCCATTATTTTTCTCAGACCTTCTTCGGTTTGGGCCGGACGGTAGTGGTGTAGATCATCTTTGATACTTTCAAACCATTGCTCGGTGTCTATGTTTATCGTTTTGGCTTGTTGCATCAATTGATTGAATTTAGCTTCATCTCCGTTTGGATTCAAAGTCCCGTTCTTTTCCCATATGTCTGACTTCATATCCAGATAAACGGCGGTCTTTTCTCTTAAATCTTCGGATATAAAATGAAAGTCATAAGAGCCTTCTTTCCCAAAACAAATGTCTTCGGTGATGCTTTCTTGTAGATTTTGGGTGACGATTGCCGTTTGGAGAACTTTTTCAGCTTGCTCTTTAGATAAGCCACTGACATCCAAACTTTCTGCTAGCTTAAATGGGCCTTCTCCTTCGTTCATAAAAGCAATGAGCTTTTGCGGGTCGGCTCCTTGTTGCAATAGATTATCCGCGGCTAGTATTGATTGATTTTCTAAAACAAAGACGTCATGTTTGCCGTATTTGGTGAAATCTATACCGCCGATTTGGTAGATATCATGGATTTCTTGTTTTAGAGCTTCCGGATTTGATTGCGTATTGGTTCCGACACGGTTTAAATAGGCCATGCTTAAGCTGGTCCATTGTTTTTTGTAACCATCATCGTTGGGATCGGCGCGATACTCTGTTGCGTCATTCTTGATAAAAGACATTTCTTTATCAAAATCGGCGCTCTTATTGCTGTCCGGCTTTATTATGCCTTCTTTAATGGCGCTTATATATTGACGATGTGCGTCCTCTTGCATATATTTTTCTATAATCGCATCTTTTTCGGCTTTGGTTTTGGCTCCGCGATATTGACGGCGAATTTCTAACTTTTCGGCGATTAAGGCCGTGATTTCATCATGAACATCTCGTTGGTAATTTTCATTTAAGCTCATATTTGCCGAACCCAGATGCTTTTTGTTGCGATTGATTTGGTGCTGGGCTTCGTGGATAATTTGTAAAGTTTCATCTGTGACGTGCGGTGCGTTTTCAAAACCGAAGTCGCTCCACTGCATATCTCCTTTGATGGTGTAGATTTGATTGTCGTTTTGACTGTAATATGCCGCCGTATTGCCGACCATTCGGACTGTGTCATTTCTCACCGTGATGGTTTTGGTGTATTGTTCGGGGTGAATATCTTGTTGTGATGCTTGTTGGGCCATTGTTGGAGATAGGCTGGCTGCACCTATGGTTGCCCCCATGGCTGCTTGTTTGATTTTATCTTTTAGAGACATATTGACCTCCCGATAATAATAGCCCGACGTCATTTTCTATCAGAATAGCACAAATTTTTAGCTTGGTCAATCTCTTTATGGCTTATTTCGCTTATAATCCATAGCTGCGGCTTAGGCTTTCGCGGCCGCCGTCATCTATTATCAGCATTATCCAATTTTGCTGAGAGGTGGTGACGTGGATGTTGGCAGGTGCTTTTGCAAGCAAAAATTGTTGCCACGGTAATATGGAAATTGCCGTGCTATTTTGGTGCGGCCAACCGGCGGATTGTCTGATTTGGGCGGCGGTTGGGGCATCGGGCTTTAGCGTATAGACATAGGAGGTGGTGTCGGCAAAGTCTTTGGGGGCATAATAGTTCCACATCACCCCGGGATTTAGCCCCGGAACATACGAGATGCTCAATAAATCATCGCTCTTGATGTCATAAGGAGTATGATAAAACCGCGGACGGAACGAAGCGATACCTCCTTGTATCATGATATATTTTTGATTGAGCGAAAAAGCTGGCGAGGCCATGAAACGTGCGGCGGCGCGGCGATATAATTTCATTTCTGCATCAAAGCCTAATTTCCACACCTTTTGGGCTTCAAACAGGTTATTGGCGGAAACAAAGATAATCGCTATGGCAAGGGCGGTACCGATGTTCTTAAAAACTTTTTCTTTATTAGGTGCGCTTAGTATGATTGCAAAAAGGCCCGCGTATAAGTACATCAAGCCGAAAAAGTCTATCCGCGGGGAAAATTCCGTTTCAGCCAGCGAGGTGGAGATAAACAAAGTGACCAACGGCGCATAGAGGCAGATAATGGTTAGGGCGAAAATGATGAATTTTTGAGAGATTGGTGCTGATTTTGTGCTTAAGTGCTTGATTATTAAGCATAATCCTAAAACGACTAGTGCTAAAGTCAGCGCTTTATATGTAGCAGGTATAAACGGCAAGGTTACCATAAACTGGCGGAAGACATCTTTGCTCACCAATATAAACTTATTGCCCCACTCGGCAATCGGGGTGGTTTGCAGATTGTAATATGCGGTATTAACGGCGCCGGTTTGCTCTAAACCCCAAAGGCAAAGTTTATACCCTAAAAGCCCGATGAGCAAATTGGCAAACGTCCATTTATAGCGGTTAAATTGGGCGGAGATGAAGTCTGCAAACTTCGTTTCATGAGGAAGAGTTAGGCTGTTTTGCAATAATTTGATACTCAATATAACCGCGATTAGGTTGATAACCGGCGGATAACCGCCCAACGCCATTATGACTAAAAAGACGGCGGCTATGGTGCGAAAGAGCGAGAATTTCTGTTCCTTCTCACTTATCACCAACGCGCCTAAAATAAAAGCGTTCCACCCCAAAACCGGCATAATCAAAAAGGCAAAATACATAAACGACAAAATATACGGCGTTATGGTGGAGAACAGCGCAAACAGCGTGTAATATCGTTTTTGATGCGGCAAATTCCAATACCGCGCGAGGAGGGCTATTCCTAACGAAAAGCCGGCAAAACCGAACAGATTGTTCAATATTGGGTAAATCTCGCCTCGGCTTAGCAGATTTATCGGGATAAACTGGGTGAAACGTGCTTCAAACAAGCCGGCACCTAAGGAGATGCCTTCTTTTAGGTAACGCCAATCATGGTCGCCGAACAGAAAATGCGCCCCATGGTACAAAAATATCAGGTTTAAGCTGATGAATGCGGTCAAAAACGCCAGCCAAAACGGTTTATCGGCTTGTTGATATAGCTGTTTGATGAGGTTCAGAATATCAAAATTTAAGATTTTTTCAGCCAAGGTTGTTGTTTTTTGCGGTGTTTTTGCTTGATTATCAGATGTGTCTTGGTGAGCCGATTTTGGTGTTAAAACGGCAGATTTCATGGATTTTTGCGTTTTTTTCGTGGGTGTCATATCATCTGTTTGCATTTTTGGTACTCTTTTTCATCCATTTATACCCTAATTTGCGGGCGGGGTTTAGTCAATTAAACAAAAATTCTATACACAATTTGTTTAACTTGTTGTTTTGGCTTTGTTTATTTTTTTATCATTTTGAATCTGAAAGTATTGACATCTCTGTCGGAGGGTGATATAAGTTTTTGTATCGTGGAAGAGTGCATATCTAAAAAGTTGAATCTTGGGATAAATTATTTTTAAAGTTTAAATTTTAATTGAATGTCATTAAAAGCGCTGTCGGTTTTTTATCGGCGGCGTTTTTTCGTGGCCGAAACATAAAGGCTCGGTCGTGAACTTATCGGCAGGGCTTTTGCGTTGTTCTGGAATTTGGGCTTTGATTTGGTTTAGGCCAAGAATTCATTACCTTATCTACTTTTATAAGAAAACGACAATTCTCCTAAAAAACGGATAGGCACTCTTTCTATCGTCAATTATGGGATTTTTGCTTTAGGTGAAAATGTATGGGCGGGGCGCTTATGAGCGGACATAAGCGCCGTGTGTCTCTTATGACGCAACGGGTGTTCCGTATATGTGGGTATGGGTTATTATGGGTGTTCGGAAAAAAAGTATTAATAAAACGGATGAAGAAATTTTGACGGCGGTGTTTGAGGCGTTGCGCAAGGGCGCTTCTCTTTTTGCCGCTTGTCAAAAAAACGGTATCGGGACGAAGCAATTTTATGAGGCAACGTTCGCTAATCCCGCTTTTTCGCAAGGGTATAAGTTGGCGCTGGCTGATTATGCCGATAGCTGTACCGATAATATTCGTAAAATTGTGGCGGAACTTAAAAAAGGCGAAATAGATAACTCTACGGCCAAACTTTTGATTGAAACCGAAAAGTGGTTGGCGCAAAAGGCTTGTCCGGAACCTGTCTGGGCGACGTTGCAAAATGGCGATGATGATAATGACGATGGGCAGAATTTGAAAGAAATTGTGGTGAAGTTTGTGTGAGTATTTGATGATGGGCAGAGGATCATGGCTAAGGTGATACAAAAAGAAATGAAAGTGCAACTGCCGCGGGTGTTTCGGGAGCTCTTGACGGTTAAAGCACGCTATAAGATGTTTTATGGCGGAAGAGCCGGCGGGAAATCTTATGCGTTTGCCGATGCGCTCTTGACGCTCGCGACCAGTCGGAAACTCTTAATCGCCTGTGTGCGTGAGGTGCAAAATTCTATTAAAGATTCTGTTTATAAGTTGATTGCCGACAGAATTGCTTTTTATCAGCTCAACGAATACCGCCTCTATGAAGATAAAATCGTCAACCTCAAAAACAAATCCAAATTTATCTTTAAGGGGATTTTGGAACACAATGCGCAAAATATCAAATCGCTTGAAGGGGTGGATATTTGTTGGTGTGAAGAGGCGCAGAAAATCTCGGAACGCGCTTGGCAAATCTTGGACCCGACCATTCGTAAGCCCAATGCGGAAATTTGGCTCTCACTTAACCGTGAAGAAGAAAACGACCCCGTTTGGAAGGCGCTCGCTCTGCATCCTGATAATGACACGATTATTCGCAAGGTTAACTATTATGACAATCCGTATTGTCCCGACAACATGAAGCGATTGGCGCTTAAGATGAAAAATGAAAATTACGGCGAATATCTGCATGTTTGGGAGGGAGAACCACGCTTGACGGCGGATAATCACTTAATCGGGCGCGAAGAAGTGTATCGGGCGCTTGAAAACGATATTAAAATCAATGACGATACGGCGCCGCTCATTATTGGGGTTGATGTGGCGCGTTTTGGCGATGATAAAACCGCTATTTGCTATCGGCGTGGAAGACAAGTCTTAAAATTCAAAACGTTTCAAAAGCTTGACGTGGTGCAGGTGGCGCATCTTATCGGTGCTATTATTGCCGAGGATAAGCCGGCGCGGGTGTGTATTGATGTGGGCGGACTTGGTGCCGGTGTGTATGACGTGTTGGCCGCAAACGGTTTGGCTGAATATGTTGTCGCGGTTAATTTTGGCGAGCGAGCTGACAACGCCGAGCGCTATGTCAACCGACGGGCGGAAATGTGGGCAAGAGTGGCTCAATGGCTGACGTCGCCTTTGCCGGTTTCTTTGCCCGAATTTTCCGGCTTGGTGGAAGATTTGACGGCGCCGCTTAAGATGTTTGATGCGCTTGGGCGGTTGCAGTTGGAACCAAAAGCCGAGATTAAAAAAAGATTGGGGCGTTCTACAGATGTTGCTGATGCGTTGGCGCTCACGTTTGCTATTCAAAATGCGGAATATCTGTTAAAAATTCCTCATCCCTCAGGTGGGGATTTTGTGGATGATTCCGTTTATCTTTAACTTAATTTTATAAAGGAGTACATAGATGAGTTCTGTTTTTTCTAAACCGAAAGTTGTTCAGGTGCAACCGCAAGAGGTGGAGTTGGAAGTTGTGGATAATTCTGCTGAAGTGCATGAATTGGAAAATAAGCGCAAAAAGAAAATGGGCGCCGTATCACAACTTTTATCTCACGATAATTCTTATGGTTCCGGCGGCGGTAAAACAACGCTCGGTGCCTAAATAAGCGCGATAAAAAACGTTGCATTTAAGTTTTATTTTGGTATAAAGTTTGTGTATTCTGGTTTTGTTTTATGGGAATAAATCTATGGACGCAAATTTGAATAACTTATCTAAAGCCAAAAGGATGACGGCGGTTGACTATATGGTTTCAATCGTGCCGGCACTGTTGTTTGGGCTGTTTATTGATGACGGTGCGGATTTTTGGATGATTGGTGCTGTTGGGGTTTATGTGCTGTTTATCGCGATTGGCGGATGCGGGGGTTCGTTGACGACTGTTTATGCCAAATTAACCCAAAGCATGAAACTGCAAAAGCCTGTGGCGGAATATGCTCGTTTTGTCGGCGTGGGGGTGCTTTATTACCTCTTGTGGTGCGGGTTTATGGTTATGTTTAGTTTGTTGGTGTGACGAGGCGGAAGATGATGAAGTTCAAAATGTATTGGAAAGCAATCTTATGTTTTCTCATAGGGGCGGCGGTGTTGCCGATGTGGACGGAGTGGGCGCTTGCCTCAAATCTCGGTCTTAACATATCCTCGCAAAAAGCGTTGTTGATTGGGTTGTTTACTATCGCTTTTATTGTGGCGTTTTCTTTGCATAAACCGCTCTATGTGCGTTTGGTTAATGAGGATAAACGACATTTTATTAAATCTGCGCTGATGTTTATTTGGCTTTATATGGCCTGGTGCGGCGTGATGCTTATCGGTAAAGTGTTGGTGGGCTAGTTTTTAATTTTTCTTTTTAATGAGCCGGTTTGCTTCTCAAGCCGGTTTTTTTGTGGCTGAAACGTGGAACTTCCTTTTCCGCGTTTCTTTATTTTGGGAGGTTCGTATGGAACATTTGGATAATCGTTCTTCGGAATTTCAGCCGGAGAATATTTTTGCTAAAGATGGGCAATCTTTTGCACCGCGGTTGGTGCGCAAAAAACCGGCATTTAACGCGGAAAATATTTTGAAGCGCTTGGAGGCGATGAAAACCGAAAGAGCTAAGTGGGAGCCGATGTGGGATAAGGCGGCGGAAATGTGTTCGGTTGAATCGGAACTCTTTACGACCGATAACCGCGGGAGAGTGAGGCAAAATGTGTTTGATACCACGGGGCGAAACGCTTTGGCTTGCTTTTGCTCCAGCATGAAATCGGTGATTGTGCCGACAACATCGCAATGGCACAGGCTTAAACCGGTGGATCCGCATTTGGACGACAATGCCAAGGTTAAAAAGTTTTTGGATAAGGCGACGGATTTGCTCTTTCGGGTGCGTTATTCGGCGTATTCCAATTTTGCGTCCGAAAGCGATTTGTTGTTTAATCAACTGGGAATTTATGGGCATGCGTTGTGGATGGTGGAGGATAATGTCGGGCAGGGGATTGTTTATCGCACTATTCCGGTTAAAGAGGCTTATATCAAACGTGATGACAGCGGAAAAATTGCCGCGGTTTTTCGTGAGTATGAATTAACGGCAGGCGAAGCGGTCAAAAAATTCGGCGATGCTTTGCGGGGGGATATTTTGCAAGCGGCGGAAAACACGCCCGAGCGGATGTTTAAGTTTTTGCATGCTGTTTTTGAGCGCGATGACTATGCGCTTGATGCGGTTGACTTTAACGGGATGAAATATGCGAGTGTGCACATAGACATGGCGGCTAAACGCATTATTCATGTCGGCGGGTATCGCACTTGTCCGTATATGGCGCCGAGGTTTTTGGGGATTGCCGGAAGTTCTTACGGCGACAGTCCGGCGCTGCAGGCGTTTTATGATTTATTAACCGCCAATGAAATGGGCAAGACTATTCTGCGTACCGGTCAGCTTCAGGCTAATCCGCCCATCCTTACTAATATGGGGTTGATTGATACCAATAAGCTCGGTTCGGCGGGGGCGGTTATTCGGGGTGGTTTGGATAATCAGGGCAAGCCTGCGGCGGTTTCTATGCAATATGGCAACAATCTCTCAATTACGGTTGAAATGCAGCGCGAGGTGCGGGCGGCGATTGAAAGAGCGTTTCTGGTGCCTTTGTTCCAATCACTCACCCAAACAAAGCAGATGACCGCTACCGAAGTGGAAAAACGCGAGATGGAAAAATCTATGTTGTTGGCGCCGATGTGTGAACGTATTTCCGCAGAATGGCTTGCCGGCAATATTGAGCGCGAGTTGGATATTTTGGCTTCTTACGGCGTGTTAGACGACGTTCCGGATGAATTGATGTATGAAGGTTCCATTGCTATTCAATTTGAGGGACCGGCCGTGCATATGCAGCAATCGGGTGCGATTGTCGGGCTTTATAAAACGATTGAGGCGGCGACGTCTTTGGCACAGGCTAACCCGAATATCTTAAATGTGTTTGATACCGAAGCGGCGCTCCGCAAAATTGCCGATTATTACGGTGTTGGTCCGGATGTGGTGCGTACCGCTGATGAAGTTGAGGAACTCTTAATGCAACAGCAGGCTCAACAACAAGCACTTCTGCAACAGCAACAAAGCGGTGCGCAAGCAGGAGCACCAAATGCTTCTCTTGCGACTTTGCTCAACAAAACTTCGGCATAAAGGAGAAAAGTGATGTTTTTTAAGAAAATTAAGCGTGAACATGAACTGGTGAAAGCGTTTCATAAACTCTTTTTAACGCCTAACGGTAAACTCAAGCCCGAAGCGGAAATCGTGATTGAATTTTTGCGTGACGAAGCGGGGGCGCGCGGTGAGCTCGGCGCCGGCGGGGTGCCTTATTTTTATGATGCGCAAAATCGGTTTGATCCGAACGCGGCGGCTTTCCTTTTAGGCAAAAGGCGAATGTTTGATTTGCTGGTCAAATATCTGGCGCTTTCTGAAACGGAAGTGTTTGCTTTGTTCACCAAATTGCAACGCGACGGTGATGACGTGAAACGCGACTTGGATGTTTAAGGTAAAAAAAAATATTTTCAAAAACGTTTCCAAACCTATTGACATCCTGTCGGGGGTCGGTTATGATGACTGCATAATGGAAATAGTGTTTGTTTGGGGACGTGGTTGACGTCCTTTTTTTTGTGGGCGTTTTTGCGCTCCGTATCTGACGATTTTTTTAGGCAGTGCTCGTTTTTGAGGCTGCCTTTTTTGATGCTAACTTTTTTGTGGGGATTTTATGATGATGAATTCTAAAAAGCCGGAGGGGCAGACTACCTCCGATAACTTCTTAAAGTCTGAATTTGATAAAGACTTTTTGCGTGCACAATCCGGTTGGGGAGAAATGTCCGCGGAGGATTTGGACTATATTGACAAGAAGGGTTTTAAAACTCCTGCCGATTTGCTCAAATCTTATCGCGAACTGGAAAGAGCTTTCTCTTCTAAAGTTTCTTTACCGAAGGACGGCGATAAAAAAGCTTTGGACAAACTTTATTCCCGTTTGGGAATGCCGCAAGACTGCGCTTGTTTTGACGTTGTTTTTGCCGACGAAGATAAAGAAGACGGCGAGGCGTTTAAACAGGTTTGTCTTGAAAATCATATTTTGCCGCAATCAGCTCAGGCTATCTATGATTGGTATGTGAAACATCGTGATGAACTGAACGAAAAAAACGAAACCTCTTGGGCGGAAAATTCTTTGCGCGAAATGGAAGAAATGAAACGCGTTTGGGGGGCTCGTGCGCAACGTAATTGGGAATTGATGAAACGCGGTGTCAGAATGTTTTGCGATGATGAAAAAATGATTGATGAAATTGAAAAGGCAATCGGTACCAAACGTATGATGGAGGTCTTTTGTCGTTTGGGTGAGGCGATTTCGGAAGATAATCCGATTAGCTTCGGCAGACGTCCAAAAGGCGATGATTGGGATGCGGTTGAATATTTCAGAGAAATGTTTAATGATTACTAATTTTTGTTTGTTGAAAGGATTTTTTAAATGTCTGGTACATTAAAAGAAATTGCGGTTGCTTTGTCTAAAAAGCAAGAGCATTATGTTGATTTTTTAACTAATGATTCTCCGATTTTGGATAATATGCGTTTTGAGGCTTCTTCTCACGGACTTTGGAACGCTTATGAAGAAGTGGCAAAAATTTCCGGCGCGGGCTTTATTGATATTAACCAACCGCTGCCTGAAATGGAAGTTGATTCTAATTTGAAAAAAATTGACTTGTCTATCTTGGGCGGGGAAATCTTCGTGCCGGAAGATAAGGCTGCCGTTATCGGTGTTTCGGAATATTTTGCTAAGAAAGTTCCTATCCTTTTGAAGCATGCCGGTGAAACTGCCGAAAAGAAAATTATTTATGATAACTTTATTCCGTATGCGGTTGAAAACGGTAAAGCTGTTTCTGCGGGAGCGGATGATAAATGCTACTCTATGGTTGCGGTTCGTTTTATTCCGGGTGAAGTGACTGGACTTTATTCCGCTAAAAATATCAATCGTTTCGGCCTTTTGGATTCAACGCCGATTAACGGTGGTCAACTCTATAAAAACGCTAACGGTTTACTTGGCTATGGCGTGCGCATTAAAGGCTATATCGGTATGCAGCTTGCAAACCCTGATGCGGTTTCGGCAATTGTTAATATTTCTGCCGATAATATTCCGACAGCAGAACAAATTGACAATATGTTGGTGGATGCAAAGGCAACTCCGGGATCTACTTATATCTTTTGCCATCCGAAAGTACTTTCTATGCTTAATAAGTACAAAGGCAATGTGTTGCAAACCATGACCGGCGATATGGATGTTAACCGTAGTTTTGCTGCTTGGAACGGTATTCGCTTTATCACTTCTTACAACTTTGAAAACGGTTCTGAAAAGGCTGTTGAATTGGCGTAACCTCTTTTTTGGGAGATTTTTTTGATGTTAAATAATATTTTGAAAGTTTATGACGAGGATTTGGCGAAAGGGGCGCTTAACCAGGCCTCTATTGCCGAGGGAAATGTGGTGGCTGCAGGTTCTACACAAGGGGCTTTGTGTGTTAATGCGTTTGCGGTTGGTGATGTTGCCGTTAACGGAACGATTACCATCACGGTTAAGCATGGGGATACTGAAACGGGCGCTTTTGCCGAATTGCTCACCATGTCTATTGAAGCGACAAAATCTTTTGTTGACGGGGAATTGATGGCAACGGCTACTTTGCCTGCCGATGTTAAAGATTTTGTGACGGCGGCAATTGCTTCAAGCACTTCTAATTCAGGCAATATTCGCGTGACCTTAGGTTATTTGGCACGCTAATTTTTGCAAGGCATCCGCATATTATTTTGTCTCAAATTATTAAGAAAAAGTCTATAGTCCGGAGGGCGGGCAGTTGCTCGTCCTCTTTATTTTATGCTTTCTTGGAGGTTATATGTCTAAAGTTGAAATTATTAACCGCGCGCTGCTCAAACTGGGCGAACCGCCGGTTTCGTCGCTTAACGATGCTGCTTTCGGCAAATCGTATGAGCTGATTTATGAAGATGTGAAAAATCTGTTGTTGTCGTCTTATCCTTGGCGATTTGCCGTTGCAACCAAGCGTTTGGCCAGAAGAGAAGAAAAATATGGCGATAAGTTTATGTATCAACTGCCGAACGATTGTTTGCTTTTGCTTCAGGTATTTGGTGCGGGGATTAAAGATTTGACCGAGCCAAGGCCTTATGCGCTGCAAGGGTATGAGTTGGCCGATAATTGTATTATCACGTTGCTTGATAAGGGAATTGATGTTGAATATGTGCGGGTTATTGATGACGATGTGCCGTTTCCGCCGCTCTTTCGGGAAGCAGTGGCTGCAAAAGTTGCTGCCGAACTTGCGATGCGCATTAAACATTCGCTTAACTTAAAGCAGGCGCTTGATAATGAATTTTTAACTCTTATTCAGCAGGCCGAACTGAATAATGAAATTGCCAAAGATGCAGAATTGGTGCCGGATAACAGTTGGGTTTTGGTTCGGCAAGTGTGGGGTTGTTAGTTGTTGATGTTTTGAGATGCGTATCCGTTTTTCGGGCGCTGTTTATTTGGGAGATTTGCAAAAATGAGTATTAAACCGACAAGAATGCAGTTTAATGGCGGCGAACTTAGTCCGTGGCTGCAAGGACGAACGGATATTGCTAAATATGATAAAACGGCGAAACTTTGCCGGAATTTTATTCCTTTGGTGGAGGGGAGCTTAAAACGCCGTGGCGGAACGCATTTTGTGGCGCAAACGCCGGTTGAGGAGGATATTTTATTTCAAATTTTGCCTACACCATCGGAGGCGAAAGTTTTGATTAACGGAGTGGAGAGATCTTCTATTCGTGTTGCCAGAGGGGATAAACTTTATTATGAGGTCAGTTATGACGGATATTCGGAAAGTAGCGGAAATTATGTGGTTTTAGAAGATACTTCCCTTGAGGTGGCGCTCGTTTCCAAATCCGAATTATTGACGTTTACGGTGGAGGCTGAACCTCTTGATGCTACGATTGTGCTGAATGGTTATAAACGTCAATCTGTGAGAGTTTTGAAAAATTCTACGGTTGAATATCAGGTGTATAAAGACGGATATATTTTACAAAGCGGGTCGGTTTTGGTGACGGATAATAAAACTTTAAGTATTGTTCTTGAGCCTGATGAACTGGCGCAGATTGATTATGGTGATTGGGGAAATTTGGAAAAGTTTGTCGGGTGTGCGGTCTTTTTATCCAGTGATTATTTCTATAAAAGTTGGGTGATTAAATTTTCTAACGGATATTTGGGTGTTGTTTTTAACTATGGCGATACGGCGCCTGATGCAAACTATGTTGTCAGCGACGAGATGTTTTTTAAAACAAACTATGACTTGTATAACGCCATAATTAAAGTTGGTGGCGTGTATTACACACCTTGTGTTGCCGTTAGAGGAGCGGTGGATGATATCATCGTTATATGGTATTATGATGAGGATGGCTCGTGCATCGGCGGAATTGATTATTTTACGGCTAACTTGAGCTATTGGCCAAAAGATGAGGACGGAAAGTATATTATGGAAGATAACGATTATGTCGGGGTCGTTTCCGGTAATGTTTTGAAGGTTTATTATAAGGGGCGTTTGGTTTGGGAGTTGAAAGGAAAAAGTCATGTCTAATGCGAGAAGTTTTTTGTTTCCGTTTAAGTATAGCCACAGAGTGGCGTATGTGGTGGAATTCAGCCATCTTAAAATCAGGCTTTATGCGCAGAGAGCATTGGTACGTCAACATAATATCGTGACCGAAGGCGGCGGGGGTACAACGGAGGAACCCGATGAGGCTTTTCCGCCGTTTGAGCTGACTTCTCCTTATACGTACAGCGATTTGTGGGATGATGATGAATTGTGTTGCAAAATTCAGACCATTCAACATTCTGATATTATGTATATTTTTAATGCGAACCATCCGATTATGCTGCTTAAACGATATGCTAACGATGATTGGCGTTTGGAAGAATTGGAGCTTAAAAACGGGCCTTTTTTGAGTATGAATACGACCGAAACGATGATTAGCGTTACTGAAAAAACCGGCACAACGCAATTAACCGCCTCAACGGATATTTTTTCTCAAACAGATGTCGGCAGACTGGTGCGCTTGAGAGTGCTTGATGATGAGACCAAACCATGGAGTGCGGGGACTAATGTTTCAGCTTTGGAAATTCGTACTTCCGATAACAAATATTATATGGCGGTTGGTGCCGGTCAGACGGGGGCGATTAAACCGGTACACAGCGAAGGAACGCGCTCGGACGGTAATGTGTCGTGGCAATATGTTCACGATGGTATCGGGTTGGTCAAAATCAGCGAATTTACCGATGCTCAACATGTGGCTGCGGAAGTGATTTCTCGCTTGCCGGATGCGCTTGAAAAAGGAACGGTTTGTTGGGAATTGGGAATGATTCATCAGGGGAGTTCTTATCCGATTTCAGGTGCTTTTTTCAGAAACAGATTTGCGTTTTTGGTTAATTCGGAAACAGGGCCTAATGTTTGTTTGTCTTATTCGGGCGACTATAACAATTTTGCCGATATGGATTGCGGAGAGGCTACGGCTGAAACGGCAATTACCGTGCCGGTACTCAGTACCGAATTTAATGAGGGAAAATGGATTTATGCTCGTGATGCGCTTTTTGTGGGGACGGGGGCGGCTGAGTTTTATATTGACGCAATTACGGCTTCTCAGGCGATGGCTGCTGACAATATTCGTATTTCTCAGATTTCTACGGTTGGGAGCAAGGCGATTATGCCGGTGGCAATCGGAGCGCACGTTTTGTTTGTGGACCGATATGGTTTGAGTTTGCGCGACTTGATGTATAACTATTATAACGACGGTTATGATCAGACGGATGTTTCTATTCTCGGAAAACATTTGTTTCAATCTCGCATTGTGGCGATGGTTTATCAGGAAGTGCCGGATAAAGTGTTATGGTGTTTAATCGGTGACGGCAGTTTGGCGGCGGTGACTTTTTCTTCTGAGCAAGAGGTGGTGGCTTTTTCAAGACATGATGTTTCGGGAACGGTGGAAAGTTTGACGGTTATTCCAAACTTGGATGACAATCGTGACGAATTGTGGCTAGAAGTGCGAAGAGTGGTTAATAACGCCTATCTCAGAACCGTGGAGTGGATGGATAGCGGTATGCCGCAAGCACTTCCGGTGGCAACAACGAACTTTAGTGATTGGCAGAGCAAAAACTCTCAAGAAGCGCGCTATATCAGGCAAAATTCCGTCTATCTGGATGCGGCGGTTGTTTTTGATAAAACCAATGACACTGAAACTTCTGTCCTCTCCGGTTTGGAGCACTTAGAAGGAAAAGAGGTGATGCTTTTTGGTGACGGGGCGGTTTTGGGTACCGGTGTGGTTTATAACGGGCAGATTGAGGTGCCCAAAAATATTTCGCACCTTGTCGTGGGGCTTGCAGTTTGTAGTCAATTTATACCGCAAAATGTTTATATTCCTAATGAATTTGGCAGCGGTATCGGGCAAAAACAACGCATCAATCATGTGTTGCTTTCACTTTATCTTTCCGGCGGCGGGCAAATCGGTGAAGACGAAAAATCTTTAACCGATATTCTTTACCGCGATACGGATGCTTTAATGAATGAACCGGAAGAATTGTTTAGCGGAAATAAAGAGATTTTGTTTGACGGCTCAACAACGCAAAAAGAACAGGCGGCTAACCTCTTAATCCAGACAACTGCGCCGCTGCCTCTTAATATTTTGGCGATTGTGCCGTATTTGGATGTGGCGGAATAGTGCTTGGTTTTGAGGTCTTAAAAGGGGCAGATATTGCCTCTTTTTTTATGGGGTATGAAGATGATTAGAGATTATCAATCAGGCGACGCAAAGAAAATTCTGTTACAAGCGCAGCAGGCGGTTGAGGCGCAAACTTTTGCGGACGGATTTGAGCGGGTTCAGGCTTATACGTTAATTAACGACGATGGGGAAGTGTTGGCCGTATGTGGGTTTGAGGTGTTTTTTGATAATAACGAAAAAACGGCGCAATGTTATGCGCTTATCGGGCAGAATATCGGGGGGAAACTTTTAACGCTGGTTCGGTTCTTAAAAAAAGAAATTGCCCACGAAGCGGCTCGCTTAAAAATCAAACAGGTGGTAATGACGGTGAGGGATGATTTTGGGCAAGCGAAGCGCTTGGCGTTGATGCTCGGATTTGTTCCGGTGCGCGTGATGGAAGATTTTTTTGATGGGAAAAATTATCAACTTTATGAAAGGAGTTTTTATTATGGTGGCTCAGGCACTCTTAATTAAAGCCGGGGTTAATTTTGCTTCCGGTTTTTTAAAAGGAAAAGAAGAACAAAATCAATATGAAAAAAAGGCGCAACTGGCGTTACAAAATGCACAAGTTTATAGGCAAAATGCAGCAAATATTCGCTTGAGCGGGGCTCAAAACGAAGATGCTTTGCGCTCGCAAAAAAGAGCAACCGTTGCTTCGGCTTCGGCGGCTGCCGGTGAAGCGGGGATGGGCGAAAGTCCGACCACGACAACCGCTCTGGCGACGACTTCTGCGGCGCTTGAACAGAATATCTTAAACGAAAGATATCGTGTTGAAAGCGAGGCTGAAAATTATTTGTATCAGGCGATGGTTGAAGAAGCCAACGCCAAACAATATCGCAAAGAGGGGCAAAATCGCTTTAGCGGCAATTTGCTCAGCGGGCTTTCATCTTCGCTGTCTTCTTTGTTTTAAGTTTAGGAGAGATAAGATGGCAAACAGACAAAAAGTTCCTTTTATGAGATTAGGCGGCGCTATGCTTAAAAGGCCGGTGGCGGCGCAAATTACGTCTCCGGCAAGACGATTTTTGGCCTCGGATTCTTCGCTTTATGTTGATTCGGCTCTGCTTGAGGCGGCAAACACATTGGCTGATAAAATGCAAAAGACGGAAGATGAACGTTTGGCTATGCAGGCGGATGTTTCGCTTAAGGCAACGCGAGAGGCTTTGCAAAACGCCGCAACGCCTGATGAGTTGCAGAACATGGTCAAAGATGGCGATAAGGCTTTGGCGGCGCAATTTGATGGTGATGAAAAGGCAAGAGCGTTTTGGAAAAAACACGGCGATAATATTTTGGCGGCGCATCGTGATGATACGAAAAAAATTGTAGCAGAGAAGCAAATTGATTTCGGTAAGCAAAGTCTTAATTCTATGTTGGCGGATAATCAAAATTTATTGGCCGATAACGGTGATGCAGCAAAAGTCAGCAGACTTTTGGAGATGGGGACGGATGAAATTCAAAAGACGCCGTTTTTGACGGAACCGGATAAAAAAAATTATCGGCAAGGGTATCTTAAAACCGGTATTCTTAATGCGGCGCTAAATAATCCCGAAGCGGCTTCTCGTGCGGTTGATATGTATGTTGACGATGAGGCGGAAAAGAAACAGCTTAAAGCTCAAATTCAAGAGACTAAATCTTTAACCGCAACGGCACAACAGCAAGATCAAGCCAAAAGGGAAAGATTGGATTTGCTCAATCGTTTAAGCGCGGCGCAAAGTTTGTGGCAACAAAAGGAGCATGGCGATATTTCTCCGGCACAATATTTTGTTTTGCGGCAAAAAAATACGGTATCAAATGCAAGCGGCGAAAAATCTCTGCAAACGATTGATATTTGGGGTGATGACGAAGAGAGAAGTTTAACTCCTTTGAGCGAGGTTTATCGCTTGGTGCGCAAGATGAACGAAGGAACGCAACTTTCTGCTCAAGAAATCAGTGATGCGTCTAATTATCTTATCAATGCTTATCACCAAAACAAACTTGGCTTAGAAGAAGTTTCGGCTTTGCAAAATCAACTCTTGGCAGCGCAAAGCGATAAGCCGACGGCTGAAATGATGTTTGATAAAGAAGTTGATGCGCTGGTGGATAAAGCCTTTGCGGCCGATTTATCTGCAGCATCTACGAGGGGGAATTTTATGGCGCAACAACTGATGGAAGATAAGGCTAAATTTGCGTTGGATATTTATCAAAATTACTATGCCACAAAAACGGCTTTGGCTTCTTCTTTGCAACAAAACGGCGGGCAGTTGACGCCGCTTCAGGAAAAGAAAATCAGTAGGCTTGCTTTGGACGGCGTTATCAAAGATATGATGCTTAAAACCAATGCTCAAAAAGATGCGGTAACGTTTGGCGAATTAAAAAGAGCGCTTCAATCGGCTTATGCGGGAACGGATGTCGCGCGTATTTGGAAAAAATATGCTTCTTTGGCACCGTTTGCCGAAGATAAAATTGAAACGATGCGTCAAATTGCTCGTGAGGAGCAGCGCAAAGAACTTAATTATCCGCAATTTGATTCTTACGAAGAATTGGCAGCGGCTGATTTGGCTCCCGGTGAAAAATTCTATTTTCAGGGACGATTGGCAGTGATGAAGGGTTAATGGTTTTTGTTTTAAGGTAGGATTTGATATGAATAAAGTTGATGATGATTTTAAGGGCGTTGCGTCGGGTGAGGGGTTGATGCAAACGCCTATTCCTTATGCCGATGATGAGCTTCAGCAAACGATTTTGCCAAATGTTACGAATGATGATGAAACGCAGTCTATTTTTAAATCAGAAGTTCCGCAGACGTTACTGAAGTTACCGGATGATGGGGCCGATGATGTTTCGCAAGCATTAGATAATCAAACTTCTGATGATAGTGCGCTTCAAGATAGCGGCGTTTCTTTGAGAGCCTCAACGGCTTCTGCTCCTCGGACGCAAGATTTGCAGCTTGATTTTGGCGAGAAGAGTACCGATTTACCGTTCACTTATGTGGAAGAAGAGCACAATTTGCAATTTCCGGTTATTTCTGCCGATAGTGTGGATGCCGATAAACCGCATACCAGTTTTCAGGTTATCGGGGATTGGTTAAAGCAGGCAACCGATGTGCAGACGTATTGGAATGCGTTGGAGAGCTTGGGGGAGGATGTTGCTGACTATACTTGGGCTTATAATGAAGGGAGTATGGGCGAGTTTGATGCGGGGGCGTTTGGCAAAGAAGCTCTTAAAGCCGGTGCCAGAGGGTTTACTTCCGATAATTTGCGAATGATCGGAAATGTGTTGTCTTATTTTGGGACGAATATTGAAAATAAGAACCTCACGACCGGTTTGATGACTTCAGGTGCGGCATTGTTTGCACCGGAAGCCGGATCTATCTTAAAAAATATCGGTCATAAATTTCAAAATTATGCCGATAAGATAGATACGAATTCGGTTTTGGCACCGTCTGTTGAGGCGTACAACACAGACCCCAGTTGGGCGAAATTGGCGAATGTTTTGGGGCAGGGCTCGGCACAAGTTTTAACGATGGGCGCTTTATCCAAATATATCGGGGCGGGGCCGACTTATCTGTTATTTGCAGGCGGCGGTGCGGCGCAGGTGTTTAATGAGTCTTATCAAAAAGATGAAAATGTTGATGTCGCTAACACAGCGGCTTTGCTTTCGGGCGGAACGACTTTTATGATTGATAAGCTGTTTAATCCGTTGCCAAAACAGATTTCCGAAAGTGCTAAGATGACTTCTCAAATGATTGCCAAAGAAGTTGTCGGGGCGCCGCTTCGTGAAGCCGGTTCTGAAGTTTTGCAGCAACTGTTGGCAGAAAATTTGGTTAGAAAAGTCGGTATTGACGATACGCAGGAACTCTTTGAAGGGTTGATTGAAAGTGCATTGGGGGCAATTGCCGGTACGTCGGCTTTGATGGGTGCTGACGGAAGTATCTATTATGCGCGAAAAACGTATGACGATGTGCGGCAGCGGATGTTGCTTAAAGGGGTTAGTGATGAGGAAATTGAACTCTTTACAAAAAGCACGTTAGAGTTTTTGCAACAAAAGCCTGAAGCTTTCGGAAAAGTGTTATCTTATTCATTGGAGCAAAACCTCAAAGCTATGGAAAAGGCTACGACTGAAGCGGAGCCGCAAGATAGAAGCTTGCGGAAAGCAGACATTAAGGCGTTTAGAAAAATATATGATACGATGTATAAACGGACGCTTAAAGCTACCAATGATAAAAGCAAAGCGCAAATTACCGCCGGTATGATGCAGGCGACGGCGATGGCTTTGTATGATGTGGATAAGACTTTTTCGCCACAGAAAATCTTGATGGAAAATATTCCGGAAGTGAAACAAACAACGTATGAGAATTTTAAGAAAAATTTAGCGCCCAATACTTCGGTCTTGTTTCAATTTGGCGGTATTAATGCCAAGTATGCCGACTATAAGAGGCTCAGCGAGGCGTATCGTTTGGAGGCGGAAGATTATATGCCGCGATTTATTTGGAATAAAACCGGATGGTATCGCGGAACTGATGGAAAGTGGCGTTTTGAAATCAGCGATGCTAAGGCCAAACTTAAACTTGATTTTAATGTGAAAGAAGATGAACTCCCGAAGCAATATTGGAAGTCTTATGTGCGTAAGTTGGAAGAAATTGAAGCGCAGGATATTATTCAACTGCGCTCTTTTGAAGATTCACTCATAAGCGGCGGCAGTCTTGCTAAAGAACTTTATAACTATATGTATGATGATTTCATTGAGTTTTTGGATAAAAATTACAGTGGTCATTTTTCTTTTAAGCAGGGGCGAACCGGCGATGTTTCTATTCTTGATTCCGAGCATAATTTTGAAAAGCGCATTGAAGATGAAAAAGGGCAGGTTGCGACCCGTGTGCAAGGGTTATTAGATGGGTATATGTATCTTTCTGAAAGAAATAAACAGCACGCGACAAGCGAAATGCCCTTATTGCGCGATATGACCTTAAAGCAAGTGTTGATGGATAGAGAAAAATTTGATGTTTTGGATGAAAATGATACAAGGCATTTGGTTTCCGCCAATGAAAACGCAGAAGTTTCCAATGCGCAAGAACAGCTAAGCAGTCAACAAGCAGGAACAGCACAAGATGTTTTGGCGGTTGTGCGCTCTTCTGATTATAAAAAAGGAACGGATGAAAACTTTAATCAGGCCATGCATGACTTGCTTTCAACTTATCAGAATATGAAAGTTTATAATCCGTCGCTTCAGCGCGAAATAGAAATAAGTACGCCTTCTGTAATGCTTGAGGGAAATTTGGATGATATGCATAAGATGTTGATTCCGTATTTACCGATGTTGCTTGAAAAAGGTGTCTTTTATCCAAAGAATTTGGGACGAAAAAAAGAACCTGATGCGAAGGCATATTATCAGGCTGTTTTGCCGATTGAAATTGACGGTGAGAAAAATCATATAGCACTTCTTCTTAAAGAAGATATTAACGGTCGTTTGATATGGAATTCTGAACTGCAAAATATCTCCGCTAAAGAGGCAGAACATACAACCAGAGCGCCGCTTAAAAGTCGTCAGGCCGCAAATACCAATGTGTCGCCGCTCGGAAATATTTATACGAGCGAACAGATGAAAATTATTCGTTCGGCGATGGAAGAATATTCTTATTTGAATTTTATTGACGAGATTTGGCGCAGTGCTGTTGATGTGGATAAAAATATTGAGCGTTTGGATAAGTTTTTGAATAAAGCCGGCGTTAAAACCAGTGCTTTTGAAAATTATGTGCAATCGCTTGATGAAGATTTGCAACGTCGGGTCAGTAACCGTGAAGCGGCTATTAAACGCTTAGGGTTGCCCGATGTGGAGGATTTGTATGAAGATGTGGACAGAGAAAAGTTTTATCGGATGTATCTCGCCGGACAGGGGGATTTTCATAAGCCTTATTTTAATATGAATTATATGCAAAAACTTTATCGCGATGCGCACATCCCGCTCTCTATGGTGGATAGATTTTTTGCTCAACCGCAATATCGCTATATGACGTATATGGAAAAAACCGCTATGGCCGATTTGTTGGATCAGGTGTATCGTATTTATCGGTTTCATAAAGAGCTTGATTTTGCCAGATTGGCCGAAAAACGCGATATTCAAGCCGCAAATGCTTTTGTTCAGGAGCATCTTGAGGATGGTGATGAAAGTCTGCGACGGTATTGGGCAGAACGGCAGCTCTTGCTTGATAAAAAGGAAATGAAGCTGGGGGATTTGTTGGATCATGAAGAACTCTATAAAAATTATCCGGAGCTTAAAGATGTGACGGTGCGTTTTGACGAGCTGAATAATGATGACGGGTATCACTTTTATCATGACAGAAATCTTGAAAGTGATGTTTTGGAGATTGATCCGAGGATGTTTGATTATGCCAACCTTAAAGATTTGCTGATGAAGGGGGCGGCGTTTGCTATTCAGATGAAGGAGCATTTTGATTTGAGCTTATCTGAGACGCAGATGAAAAACTTTATGGATAGGCATATCTATTTGGCTAAAGCGGAAGTTATGCCCAAAATCATCAACGGTTTGGATTTGTTTTTTGCGCGATATATGCCCGAAGAGCGCGCCAAAAACTATGTGGTTGAAAAAGATATGCCGATTTCGTTATTAGACATTTATAAAAGCCAGAGCAAAAACGCTCCCTCTAATGCCACAAAGTCTTCGCAATCTGTGCAACACGTTAAATATTCGGATATTGATTTTGATGCCGTGTTTAAAAAAATGGATGAAAAATACGGGCAATATCTGCTCAATCCGGATGAACGGAAGTTGGCTGATTTCGCATATTCGGAGTTAATGGACCTACGGCACAAGATGAATATGGAAATGATTATTCGGGCGAGAATTTCTTCCGGTTATTACATCACGGCGCCGTTTCCTTGGATGGGGGAAGCATCTCAGGGAAATATTGATATGCGGGCGATGCTCAGAAGGCAAAATTATTCTGATTGGCAGAGGAGCTTTGCTTATTGGGATGATGCCAAAAAAGAACCATTGGTTGATAAAAGTAAACTTAATTACGCTTCGCTGCAGCGGTATGCCGATTATGCCGACAGCGAGGATACGCAATATCCATTTTTGCCTGAAAGTAAGCGTATTCTTCCGGATGATGATGAAACGGTGCCCGGTGTTCCTGATGCCATTAGCTCCACGAATATGGCAATGGCAAGAGGCGCTTATGATATGGCGGATAAAACAATTTATTTGTTTGAAAAAGCTAATGCGGAAACTATTGTTCACGAAACTTTTCACTATCTCAGTCAACTGTTTCAGACCTCACAGTTTAACCGAAATTCTTACTTAACGGCTGTTTATAATCGGGAGATGGAACGGTTTAGAAAAATTATTTTGCGAAACTATGAGGTGGTTAAAGCGGACGATGGTTATCGTTTGTTTTATCGGCAAGGGGAGAAATTTTTACCCGATATTCCAAGGCGCTTTTTTACGGCAGAAGAGGCGGTAACCGATGGGGCGGAGGAAGTCTTTGTGGATCGTTTGTTGTATGCGCTGGATCATAAACTTTATCCGGAAAGTGAAGATGAAGATTTATTATTCTATTTTTATACAATCTGGTTGGATCATTTAACCAATACGGTGCTGGTGCATCGGGATAAGTATAATGATGATGCCAAAAATCTGCTCTCTAATGCTGATCGGTATCACTCTAAAGCGCGTTCTCGCTTTATGAAAAAACTTGATATGTGGTAAGAGGGTATGTGTAAGTAAATACTTGCATTTATATATCGGCAGTTCTATAATGCCTTAGTTTTTTTCTTTTGACGGAGTTTTTTTATGGATAATCAAGATGTCTCCAGAGTAAAAGCAAAGGGCAGAGTGGAACTGCTGTTTTTGTTTTTGATGTTGGTTTTAGTGGTTGGCGGGGTGGCCGAATATCGTCATGCTGTGTCGCCAATGTCTTCGGCTACGGTTATTTTTGACTATAATGAAACAGAGGGTGAGGTTGTGAAAGAGAAGGTGGTACCTTCTGCTACTATTAAAGCACCTCTTGAGGCCAAAGCGCCGGTTTCTGAACTTAATGCGCCGAAAGCACAAGATATTGCTATTCCTGAGGTGAAAAAGGAAAATGTTGCGGAGCCGTCTTTGGGGCAAAAGTTAGCGCAAAGTTTGGAGAAATCACAACAAAATGTTGAAGCTAAGGAAAATAATTCTGCTTTAACCGAAAATGAAAAAGCTCCGGAAAATAAAGAGGCGGTTCTATCTAAAGAGGTTTCTTCACACGATGGGGCGGCGGAATTAACGCAATCTTTGCAAGAAATTCATCAAAAGGCGGAAAATATCTCACGGCCGCAATCGGCTTTGGGGCAAATTAAAGAGCGTCCTCTTGCAAAACCGGTTCAAGCTCAACCGCAGCCTGTGTTTGAAGCCGGAAAAATTGAAATTTATGATAGCGACAAAGGCGTTGTTGCCGTGCAAGAAAGTGTGGAGGTGATTGCAACACCCAAAGCTGAAACTCCGGAAACGCATACGTCTCAATCAGCGCAAAATGTTCAGACGGTTTCAAACTCTCCAGAAGTTGTAGCAATTGAGGCAGAGCCGCTGGTTGTAAAAACGGATGAAACGACTGTCAAAGAGGTTAAACCTTCGCAAGATAAGGCTGTGGAGCAGGTATCTCAGGCAGTAACAGTTGCGGCAGATGCAAAAGCCAAAGAAACTAAGCCAGAGAATACGTCTCAAGAGGCAAAAGTTGTTGAAGAGGGTAAAGAGGCTTCTTATAATCAGCCAACGCTATTAGTACCGGTGGCTAGAGAAGGAGCTGAGCCTCTTAAAGCGTCAATAAAAGAAGAGGCGAATAAAGAAAATCTTTCTTCTAACGCGTCTTCGGATAAGGCGCCGGTTGATATGATAAAAGCACTGCAGGACAAAAAGGAACGGTTGCAGGATAATGTGCAAAAGACAGTGTCTGAAAAGGTTGAGCTTGTTCAAGAAAAGTCTCAAAATATTCAAAGTGCTCTTGATGAAAAAAAGGCTTTGGCGGTGCAGGCTTCAGATGAAGTTGCTTCTTCTGTTCAAGCTCGTGAAGAACAAGTTACGCGTAGTCAAAAAGCTAATGAGGCGTTAGAGAATTTGTTTAAGAAAATGTCTGAGCCGAATGCTTTGAACAGTTCTTCTGTTTCTGTTGAGCCGGATGCTTCTGACAAGGCTTCTTTGGGTGAAAAAGCAAGTGAATCGGTGAAAGATGAAAACTCATCCGTTCAACCTGTTGAAAATAATGTAAAAAACAGTTCTGCTCCATCTGGTGAAAATGCAGATGCCGGGGCGGTTGATTTGATGAAAGCGATTGTTTCGCGAAAATGACTGTTGAAGTTAAGTGAGAATTTCTTGTAACTAACTTATTGATATTATTATGCTTATTTGATTTATACGCAAAAATGTGAAAAAAATAAAAAGAAAGTGTTGACTTATTATTTTTTTCTATATATAAACGCTTTTGTTCCAATCATTGGTCCCATCGTCTAGTGGTTAGGACATCGCCCTTTCACGGCGGTAACATGGGTTCAAATCCCGTTGGGATCACCAATTCAAATAGCACTCTTTAAAAGGAGTGCTTTTTTGTATCTAAATCTATTTTTTGGGGATTTGAACCCATCGCTTTTAACAAAGCGAATGGAGTTGCTCTCAATTCCGACTAAATTTTTCAGTAGCGGCATTTGCACTTGCTCTGAAAAATAAGTCTCATTGCGTCTCCTTAGAAAAAGTACATAAGGGTACTTTTTCTTGCGGCCGCCCATTGGGATCACCAATTCAAATAGCGCTCTCTAGAAGGAGTGCTTTTTTTGTATCTGATTATTTGTGTCTTGAGCTGTATATGAGAGTACGGCTCTTTGGCTTAAATGAGACGGTTGGCAAAATGTTAGCCGTCTTTTTTATGAAAGGAATTTAATATGTCTGATTTTGATTTTTTTATGGAAATACCTAGTGAGTTAAATATTACAGATCATCAACGAGAGGCAATTAATAAGCTTGATTTATCCAATCGCCGGACAGTGATTAAGATGTTGATGAAAGAGCAGGGAATTGATGAGACAAAAGAAACCCAACATTATGGAGATGCCACAGCAAAAGAACTTGACAATTATATAAAAGATTATCAATATCCTAAAGGTAAAGTTAGAAGTGGCTTGGTTGCTCCTGTTAAAGATTTATGGCGTAATTTTAATAAAATGAATGAACTTGAATTGAAGACTAGCGATACGTTCTTTCATTGTAAAGCTCATTACGAGGCAGCTTCTCGGGGAAAGTATGGCTCCGTTGTATCAACTATTGGAGGGTATTTGAAAGAGGCAAAAGATATTTTTAAATATCCAATAGATGATTGTGAGCGTGATTTAGGGGCAAATGCTCGTGGGAGAGAACGGGCTAGACAAGGAAAAAGTTTACAAGAAACGAGTCCTGCACACTATAAAAGATATTGAAGAGGAAATGCATAAAATGACAAAAATAACATTGCAAAAGGTAATATTCCTGAGTTTTAAGTTCATTATTCTATCTTTATTATTGATGGCGTTTTTAGAAGATTATTTTATTGTTCAAAACTCAATAGGGGGGATTGTTTTATTTGCATATGCCTTTGTAATGCTTGTTTGTTTTATTTCTTTAGGTTGCGCTTTCTTTTTTAGATTTCGTTATAAACGTATTCTATACATCATCTCGGTAGTGTCTTTTATAGGGTATTGTGCCATGAATAATCTGGTGTCAGGTATTTATGAAGCAAGAACGGTGGCTTTTTGTTTGCAAAATGGTCAAGTATATGATTACAATGAGCATAGATGCCGTACTGACTAATAGCGCTCTTTTTTTGGGGTGCTTTTTTTATTGGTTGGAATATTTTAGGATGCAAGGAAGTAATCTGATGTTTTTTATGGCTTGACAAAGGGGAATTTTATAGCTATATACCCATATGGGTATTGTGATCAAGGGTATCTTGCTCTTAAATACTAAATTTTTTAATAGGTTTGATGAATAATTTTAGGAGGATTTGATGCAATTTCAACAAATTCGCGGTGCAACGGTTAAACTTATGTATGGCGGATGTACGTTTTTGATTGATCCGTTTTTTGCGCCAAAAGATTTTTATCCGCCATTGGAAGTTTGTCATTTTCCGGATAAGCGTTGGCCGACGGCTGACCTTCCGCTGGAGGGTGAAAAAATTGTGCAAGACGTTGATGCCGTTATTGTGACGCATATGCATCCGGATCATTTTGACGAATTTGCCGCAAAAGTATTGGCTAAAAACATACCGCTGTTTGTGCAAGATGAAACAGATGCCGAAATGATTAAGGCGTTTGGCTTTTCTGATGTGCGGCGGCTCAGCTATGATGGAGTGCGCTTTAATGACGTGACGTTATTTAGGGTGGATTGTTTGCACGGACATCCGGAAACAACACAAAAATATTATGACGCAACTCACTTGCGCGCGACGGCAAGCGGGGTGGTTTTTGAAAACAAGGATGAAAAGACATTTTATTTGGCCGGTGATACAATTTGGTTTGATAATGTTGAAAAGACGCTCAAAAAATATCATCCTGAAATCATTGCGCTTAACGCTGCCGATGCTCAATTTACAGATAGTGGCTCTATCATTATGGGGCTTGAGGATATGAGGCAAGTTTGTTTGGCCGCGCCAGAGGCAAAAGTGATTATTACGCACTTGGATGCGGTTCCGCATGCGATGATCGGGCGTCATGAGGTTAAAGATTTTGTTTCTAAACATCATTTAGATGCGCAAGTTATTGTGCCCGATGACGGTGAAATCGTTTCTTTGTAATATCGGACAATTGATTTAAGAGAAAAGGAGGGCTTAGCTCTCCTTTCTTGTTACCTACCAGGGGTATTTGTGATAATTTTTGAAGAGTTTTCTGGAGGGGGAAAGCTAATTGGTTGGTTAAAAAACTATTGATTAAATCTTTAAAATGGCGTATACTTAAGCTCTAAAACATTTATTATTATGAGAAGAAAAATATATATTTTCATCATGGCGGCGATAGCTGCTGTGATGATGACAAGCTGCTATTCACTGGCGGTTTTGTCACACGATATCGCCTATATGGAGGCTGTCGGAAATTATGGGTGTTATGGTCCGCTTTATTCCAGATATTCGGTTTATTGCGGTAGTGTTTACCTTCCACAGTACAACTGTACCGTTTGGGGTGGTGAACATCCATATCAGCTCCAAATTGGTTCTCTGATTATATCTTTGGATCAGGGAAATAATATTGTGGTTCGCGAAGGAAACGGCTATACTGTCGTCATTCCCGAGCGCGGTGAAAAAAAGTATAGAGTTAATGGGTATTTGGTGGAAGTTCTCAACGCCGGTTGGGAAAGTGTCTACATTACAAACCCATACGGATACCGCAAGCAGTTCATTCTGCTGCCGTATCAACGATAGGCTCTATAACAGAAGGAGGGGAGAGGCAATATGCTTCTCCTTTTTTTGTCTTTTTACCTTTTTTATCTATTTTTTTATGTAGGATACGAAAAAAACAGCGTATTATTTTATAAATCGCTGGACAAGGCGGGCTTGTTTTTCTACATTGGTATCAGTTGTTTATTTATTCTGATATCATTATGAAAAGAGTTATTAAAATTGGAACTGTTCTGACGATAGTCTGGGCTTTTCTGTGCGTTCTCTTGACTGGGTGCGCTTTGATGGTTGGTACTGGCGGAGGTAAATCTATTTACTCTTCCTGGAAGGAACTTTATCATGATGGCGAAAAGTATTTAATCAGTCCGCACGGACAGGATGAATTCTTTTTGAAAAATTATGATACTTTCTTGTGGGGGGCGATTGAAAACCCCAGATGTTTGGCGGTCGGATATTTGTTTTTGCGCTACAAAGGATTTCCGTACTTCAGCGTTTATCGGAAAGGGAACGATACAATGTTGGATGTGCGGAAAGTGCAGGAAAAAAGTTTTGTGGAAGATGGATATAAAGTCCTCTTGCAAATTCGGTATGCCGATTGTCAGAAGGCTTTTGTGACGGTGACTAACCCTAAGGGCAAATCTAAAATTTTTGAGATGTTGCTCAAAGATAAATAAGGGCTCTTTTCTGAGCTATTTATTATGGATAAGTCACGGCAGGCAAGCTACGGTTCAAAGAGGAGGGGAAAACTCCTCTTTTTTTGTATCTAAAAAATAGGCTTAAAGAGAGTTTAGGTGGCAATAGCCTTTTTTATTTAGTGTGTCATAGAGCTTTTGCGCGGCGTTTTGCGTTGTTTGCGATATTTGCGTTTGTGAAGCCTTGGCTAAAATCTTTTGATAGGGGGCTAATAACTCTTTAACTTCGGCTTCCGGAAAGATGCAGACGGTTTCATAGGC
Organism: uncultured Alphaproteobacteria bacterium; assembly: GCA_944392315.1. Taxonomy (GTDB): domain Bacteria; phylum Pseudomonadota; class Alphaproteobacteria; order RF32; family CAG-239; genus CAG-267. The sequence continues at coordinate 57,793 of CALXWH010000023.1, forward strand.
TTCATAATAATCCGGACGTGAAACAGTTTCCATGAATTTTAGCACACAATCTTGGTCTTGATTATGCGAGGTGGTTTGTTTGGTCATTTGGATATTGTTTATCATTTGATTTTGGATGGGGGATTGATAGTCATCTTCTTCTTTGAGGCATTTGCTTAGCGCAAACAGGACATAACTGAGGTCCGGCGTGGAAACATATTTGGCAATTTGCGGATCGGCGGCAAAGGTGCTCAGTTGGTCGTAATTTGTGAGCTTATAGATATCTGACATCGGAATGTGATAAATGAAAGTTCCGCTGTCTATGACGCAGGTGTTTGCCTCTTTGCCGATGATTTTTATCGGCTTGCTTAAATAGGGTGTTTTGATATATTCTTGCGCCGGCGTGCAGGTCTTTAATTTGTTTTGAAAATTTTCGGAAAATGTCAGCACATATTCGTTGAAAAGTTTTTGTTCACTCTCATTTGGTTCTTCATAGTCTGATGTGCAGGCGTTGTGTTTTAATTTGGTGAGGGCAATGTTAAAAGCCGTGTCAGTCATGGTCATGGGCGTGAGGGCTTGATGAAGCGTTCCGTTTTCATCTTCATATTCTTCTTTGATGCTAAAAGTTGAGGTTATCGGTTCGGCGGATTGGTTGAGCATGGCTTGATAGAGCTCGTTTCGTTCGGCACGGCTTAATTTACACTTATAGACGGTTTTGCCCATGTCTTGAGTTTTATGCGTGACGGAGGCGTGGCAGAGGTTATCGGCCATGATACCGTTGATGCGGATATTGAAACGCTGGCAAATTGCCTCGGATGAGGTTAAATCCGGATTGATTTTTGTAAACTCTTCATTGTATTTATAGCAATTTTTCACGGCATTCAGAAGCGGGGCGCTGAAGTTATAAATCGGATAGGTCTTGGCCCAAGTTGCTGTTTGGGGGGAAATAAAAGTGCTTATCAAAAATGAGGCTAAAAAAATTTTTTTCATCATCGGAATCCTTTCTTTTCCTTTAGTTTAGACGGTTCTTCTTAATATGGACTTACAAAAAATATTTTTTATTTAGCCAAAAGTCTTGATTTTGTGTTTTTCACTTCCTAATTGATTATTAGAACATGATGCGAACACGCTGCTGAGCAGTGAGATGAACGCAAAATTGAATTGGAGGATAAAATAATGTCAGATTCTATGATTACACGTAAAGATAATAACCACAATAATGTCGCTTCTCGTTACGGCTATCGTAAAGACTTCAACGATATGGTTAACAACTTCTTTAATAACTGGTTGGACTTCCCTTATGAAAGCAATGCCGTTAAAGCGGTTGAACCGAAGTTGGAAGTCAGCGAAGATGAAAACGAAGTTAAAGTTTCTGCCGAATTGCCGGGGATGAACGAAAAAGATGTTGATTTGGAAATTTCTGCTGACGGATATTTGACAATTTCCGGTGAAAAGAAACAAGAACATAAAGAACACGGTAAAGGCAGCTATTTCTCTGAATTTTCTTATGGCTCATTCAAACGTACGGTCGCTCTTCCTTGGGATTTGCGCTTTGATGATGCTAAGGCTGAATTCAATAACGGCGTTTTGACGGTTATTGTTCCTAAGTCTCAGGATGAAAAAGGTAAAAAACGTAAAATTGAAATCACCAAGAAATAAGGTTTAAACCTTTGTTGTCAACGCCTTGTCGCTCTGCGCGGCAGGGCGCTTTTTTGTGTCTTTATCGGTTGACACAGTGTTGAAAACGTGGTACATTCTTTTTTGTCAAATTATATTTATAACTTAAAAAATTTTATTATGGGAAATTTATTATTTTATGGGGCACTGGTTCTGTTAGGAATTAGTGTTGTTTTGTTTTTTCTTCAGCAAATTGTGTGTTCTGGGAAAGATTTGGATATCTTTAAGAAATTGCTAAAAGATAGAAATTATCCTGTTGAATTTGCCGAGAAATCTTTTTTATATAAAGTTGAGGGACGAGATGATTTTAATTCTTGTTGGATTAAAATTATCTGTCGGAAGCGAACCGTTACAGAAGAAACTTTGTTGCATCACGCTAAATGGATGGGACGATGCGGCGGGTTTGCTTTATTTCTTTCGTTTTCAAAATTATCGCCATTTTTAACTTTTCTGTTAGCAATTTTGTTTGCTTTCAGTATTGTGGGAATTTATCGCGGTTTTATTGCCTGCTTTTTTGAAATTAAGAAATATAAAAAGGCTTGGCGATTGTATAAATCTCAACGATAATTTTAATCAAAAGTTTTTAGGAGTGCTCATCGGCACTCTTTTTTTGTGGTTGACGGAAAAAATTACTTATGCTAAAGTTGGCACAGTTAGAATATTTTTATGAACTTAAAATTTTTTGGTTATGAACGACTTATTATTTTATGCAGCCGTTGTTCTGCTTGCGATTAGTGTTATTTCCTGCATTGTTTACAATGTGGTGTATTGGACTAATAATCTCAGACTTTTTGAGAACTTGCTGTTTGATGAAAAGTATCCTTTTGAAGTGCCTGAGGATGATTATGAGCGTTTTGCCAAAGCTGCGGCAATTAAAGATTTTTGTAGCAGATGTTGGGCTAAAACCGCTTTTCGGCATAAAACAGAAGGCGAGAAAAAATTGGATAATCTCATTACCGGAAACGGTCTTTTCGGTGGGTTAGCCTTGTTTCTTTATTTTGAGCCGGCTGTTTGGGGCGTTTTTGCCGGATTCATCGTGGCGGTGTTGCTGCAATATGTATACAGAAATATTATCTTTGCTGTGGGGCATATTGTGGCATGGAGAAAGGCGCGCCGTATTTATTGGCAATATCAAAAAGGAGAGCTGTAAACAAATGTAGCTTAAAGAGGGGTGCTTATTATCAGTACGCCTCTTTTTTATGGCTCATTATGCGCGATGATGTCGGCGGTTGTTAACGGAATAATGCTTGCCAAATCTTTTAGCGATAACTCAACCTGATAGCCTATCATGCCGGCGCTGAATATAATTGTGGCAAAGTCTTGAGCTGTTTGATGCGCCACGGTCTTAAACTGCTTTTTCATGCCAATCGGGGAGCAACCGCCGTGTACGTATCCGGTTAGGGGGAGCAATTCTTTTTGTTTTAACATTTCTACCGATTTTTCACCAACGGCCAGTGCCGCTTTTTTTAAGTCCAATTCTTCGGCAACGGGCAGCATAAAGACATAATGTGTGCCGCTCTTGCCGGTGGTGACAAGCGTCTTAAACACTTGAGCCGGATTTTGCCCCAGAGCCGCGGCGACTTCGGTGCCTGAAATTGCGGTTGTTGAGGCATAGCTATATGTTTTGTAGGCGATTTTGTGTTTATCTAAAATCCGCATCGCGTTGGTTTTGACGTTTGACATGGATATTATCTCCCTTGGAAGAAAAAATCTTTTTTATTTATGGCGTGGTATAAGGCGGAATAACCTATTTGTAAAGTGTTTTTTCTCATCTTTGTCATAAAAAAAAGACACCGCGGGAGGGTGTCTTTTTCATTTGTTTTGTGTTGTTTATATCCAGAAAGCCGGAGCTATGCAAGCACAATCGTTCAAGTCTTTGGCATAAAACTTGCCCTTGTCTTGTCCGGGGTAATATAAATAACACATGATGGAATTTGGCGCCACAAAGTTTGAGGTGAAAATGAAATTTTTTAACAAACTTGAGTTGGTGCCAAAACGCTTGGAACGTACTTTATCGGAAGTGCCGTAACTGAGATTTTCTATTCTTCCGACTAAATCCAAAAATACCGGCTCGGCCAACTTAATCTCTTCTATAGAGGGCAAAAAACAATCGTTCGGCTGTAAACCGCCGCCCGTATATTCTAGGCAGTGATTGACGGCCAGAATGTTGACGAGATTTTGCTCGGATAAGTCTTGCAGAAGCAGGCTGTTTTTCATACCTTGCGGGCTGTTGATGTTATGCGGTGAAAATTGATTGTTTTGACTAAAGTCGTTGTTACTCATAAAGTCATCATATTTCCACCCGTTAAACGTAAAGCACAAGGCGCGTTTGCCGATGAGTGCATCTTTATCAGGATTCTTCCACCCGATAACGCCGGTGATTTCCAGATTAAGGCGTTTGGGGTTAATAGTCCCATCTGAATAAAGGTAGTCCAGTGCATTGGCTTTTGTGAGAGCTTTGGTATAAAGCTCGGCAACAGAAGCGTATGTCGGCGCGGTTTCTTTTAATTTCATTTGCCCGAGGGGACCCTTGATGCTGACGATGGCATTGATGTTTTCTTTGCCATAGGTTCCGTCCGGATAAAAATAGTACGGGTAACCGATTTGGTTTCCAATTGCATTTAATTTGCGGATAATAATTTTAATGTTTTTTTCCATGATAATTAAGTTTAAAATAATATTTAACCGATGGATTAGATAGGTAATAACATTGGTTGCGTCAAGCTTTTTTTGCGCCTTAAAACAACTTTTTTATCTTTTCTTTTGTGACAATAAAAAAGAAAGTCTTTGCCGGTGAGGGCAGAGACTTTCCGTTTGTTTTTTTTATGCAGCTAGAGCAAATTGCCAAAGCGCAGGTTGAAAATTTGTTTTGCTGCCTCGGTCAGGCCATGAATCCTGCGGTAAAACAGAATCATGGCGATTTTACCGAACTCTACAAAACTTTTTTCCACCTCGGCATCAAAGCGATTATCGCTTATATAGCCTCTAAGAAATTCTTCGTCATTTAGGCAGATGAGTTCAATCTGTTCTGCCGGGTTAAGAACTCTTGACTGCGCAGCGGCAACCTTGTTGCTTTGACTGCATGAAATGTGCTGTTCCATATATATATAATAAAAATTAAGTTATTGAGCTTTTAGTATAGCGCGTTTTCTTATGCTCTGCAAGAAAAAAATGCTCTTATTGCGGCAAGGGCGCGTCAATGCTTTAAATAGAAACAATTAGGGGTGTAAAAAATGCTTGCAATTTAAAATTATTTTGCTATATTTCCCTCTGTCCTTGCTGTAGGAAATCGTTTCTACGGCTATACATTAATTTTGTTGAGAATCCATAAGGAGATTTTTTTAGATGACTAAATACGAAAGTATGTTGATTGCACGTCAGGATCTCGGTCAGTCTCAAGTTAATGACATTGTTGCAACTTTGTCTGAAGCTGTTAAAAAAGAAGGCGGCGAAGTTGTTAGTGTTGATAACTGGGGCTTGAAAAACCTGGCTTACCGCATTAAAAAGAACCGTAAAGGTTACTATGTTGTTTTGAATATTTCAGCTCCGGCTAACGCTATCTTTGAATTTGAACGCTTGGCTCGTTTGAACGAAGATATTATCCGCTATATGACGGTTAAAGTTGAAGAATTTAGCAGCAAAGATGATAAAGCTGCTGATGAAGCTGCTCAATAATAGGAGATGGAATGATGGCTAATAAAGCATTTTTTAAAAGAAAAAATTTTAGCGATAATTCTAATTTTGTTATTGATTATAAAGATACAAAGTTTCTTTCTCGCTATATCTCGGAAAAAGGCAAAATTATGCCTAGCCGTATCACTAACGTAACCTCTAAAACCCAGAGAGAAATCGCTCGTGCTATTAAACGCGCTCGCTATGTTGCTCTCTTGCCGTATGTTGCTAACTAAGGAGATGGAACAATGGAAATCATTCTTTTGGAACATGTCGAAAAATTAGGCAAAATGGGCGATAAAGTTCATGTTAAAAACGGTTACGCTCGTAACTATTTGTTGCCTCAAAATAAAGCTTTGCGCGCTACTGAAGCTAATGTTGCTTTCTTTGAAAAACAACGCGCAGAATTAGAAGCTCGCAATAAGGCTCTCTTTGACGAAGCTAACAAAAAAGCTGAAGAATTAAAAGGCTTTTCTGCTGTTGTTATTCGTCAAGCTGCTGAAACAGGGCAACTCTATGGTTCTGTTACCATTCGTGATATTGCTCAAGCTATTAACGAATCCGGTGTTGCTTTGGAACGTCGTTTCGTTGCTTTGGATAAGCCGATTAAATATTTGGGCATCTATCCGGTTAAATTGAGCTTGCACCCAGAAGTTTCTCAAACCATCTTGGTTAATGTTGCAAGAACTCCTGATGAAGCTAAAAAGCAGGAAAAAGCATATAATAATCAATCTGCTGATGCTGCAGTTAAGGCTGAACCGGAAGCTAAGGCTGAAGCTCAAGCTAACTAAGCTCAATAGGCTTTGGGTTGAGGGTGAGCGTCGTTTGTTAATAGGGCTTGCTTTTACTTAAAAGTCTGACGGATGCTTAAAGCATAAAATTAAAGGACAGTTACTTTGTGTGCTGTCCTTTTTTTGTGGGATATATTGAGAATAGGGTAGTGGACTGTTTATCCCCTATAAATAGAAAAAGTATCTGCTTTAAGGTGATGATGAGGGCGTGTGGCGATTGTCCGGCGGAGAGAATTTGAGGTGTTTTGCTTTTATGTATTAAAATAAAGCGTGTGGGGAGGTTAATGGTATTGACTTTTTGTCTAATAACGTTATGATGGAGCGAATTTACTAATTATTTATTTATAGATATGAAAAAGTTTTTATTTGTGTTCGGATTTATTTTGCTTGGGTTTTATACCTTCCGCAGTTGTCAGAGTGAGAATATCCCTCCAGTTTTAGATGCTTATGGTTTGGCGCAATTTTATCCTGATGAACAGGAAATTGTTATTCAAGATGAATTAGATTCTCTTCATAAAGCGAAAACGTATATGACAACATATGCGGATTTGGGACTTGTTAATGAAGGTGTTGATTGGAGCAAAAAAGTTTATGTTTATGTTTCTGGAAGCTATGTTTCTCTTATTTCAAATGTGAAATTAGAGCATGCTTTGGTGGTTCGTAACTATGCAGCACAAGTTTCTGCGTATGATTTTTTTCATTCCTATCGGCCTTGGCTCTTGAGCGGTATTACTTTTGCGTTGGTCTTTGGATATTTGATGGGCTGTCGTATGCTGGAAAAATCTCAACGGAGAGGTCTGCTTATTCTTAATCTCGTATGGGGAATTGGCGTTGTTACGTTGGTGGTGGATTTCTTTGAAGGGTTTTCGTTTATGGCGGAAACAAAAGAAAAGGCTCCGGTTTACGTTTCTGCTATCACTGACAATAATCCTAAAAAGCAGTTGGTGATGGAAGAGGTGTATTTTGATGAAATGCTGAAAGATAAGCCCAAAACAAAGTTTGTTTATGACTGGGGACGGTACTATCTGGTTACTTATGAGCCGCTTAATATGGAAGATATGCCTCTGTTGCTTGTTGGTTATCAGAAAGGGGCTGAATATTTTGTTCATCTCTATATCATGATTTTGCTAATTTTGTTCTTTTTAGCGCTGATGTCGTTAAGTAACTTGAGTACAAAACGATTAAAAGCAATGGCTGCAAAGAGCAAACAATCAATTCAAGGCGACAAGGAAGACATAACAAACGAAAACAAAGCATCTTAATCTGAACGAGCTTTGACTAATGAAAGGGCATCGGTGGTTATCTACCGGTGCTCTTTTTGTGATGTTTTTTAGCCGAGTAGGGATGGGAGATGTTAAAGAAAACCCCGCCATTATGGCGGGGCTTCTCTTTTTTCTTATTGGTCTAAGAAAGAACGCAACTTCTTACTGCGGCTCGGGTGCTTCAATTTTCTTAAAGCCTTGGCCTCAATTTGACGAATACGCTCTCTCGTGACATTAAATTGCTGGCCAACTTCTTCCAACGTGTGATCTGTGTTCATGCCGATACCGAAACGCATACGCAATACTCTTTCTTCTCTAGGTGTTAGGGAAGACAAAATGCGCGTGCAAGTTTCTTTTAAGTTCGCATGAATTGCGGAATCAATCGGTTGTAAAGCGTTTTCATCGGCAATAAAATCTCCTAATGATGAATCCTCTTCATCTCCAACCGGAGCTTCCAAACTAACCGGCTCTTTGGCGATTTTCATTACCTTACGAATTTTATCTACCGGCATGGATAATCTTTTAGCCAACTCTTCCGGTATCGGTTCACGCCCCATTTCCAACGTCATTTGACGTGAGGTTCTGACCAACTTGTTGATGGTTTCTATCATATGAACCGGAATACGGATGGTGCGAGCTTGATCGGCAATGGAACGTGTGATTGCCTGACGTATCCACCAGGTTGCGTAGGTAGAGAATTTATAGCCTCTACGATATTCAAATTTATCTACGGCTTTCATCAAACCAATGTTACCTTCTTGGATTAAATCCAAAAATTGCATACCGCGGTTGGTGTATTTTTTAGAAATGGAAATAACCAATCTTAAGTTTGCTTCAATCATTTCCTTTTTTGCACGATCAGCTTCACGTTCACCACGCTTAATCGTATCTACCATTTTGCGGTATTCAGATATCGGCAGACCGCATTCTTTGCTCATCTCTGCCAAAGAATTACGTAATTCGGTGATTTCTTCGCGGTTTTCATTTATGAAAGCTTGCCAGTGTTTATCTTTCTTTTCAGACATCTTTTCAACCCAATGCGGATCTAATTCCGAACGTTGGTAGGCTTCCAAGAAATCTTCTCTCTTCACGCGGCAGTTTAGGGCCAAACGCATCAATTTACCTTCAACGCCCATCAAGCGGCGGTTCAAATCGTTTAATTGTTCAACCAATTCTTCCACGCGGGCGGAATTTAAGTGAATTGAGCTCATCAATTCTATCAATTCTTTTTTGATGTTGGTATATTTCTTTTCAAGCGCAGGTTGTGCCTTGCGGCCGGCCAAAATCGCTTTCATACGTTGGCTTTGGATGCGGCTCAACTCATCATAGTAGCTTGAAATCTTGTTCAAAATATCCAAAACCGGCTCAAAGAGGGCTGCTTCCATGGCGCTGATTGAGGTGGTGCTGTGAGAACCTTCTTCGTCATCATCATCCAGTTCTCCATTGCCTTCGCCATCCAGCTCGCCATTTTCAGCAACGTCTTCTTCTTCCGGCTCATCATCAACGGTATCGTCAAATTCAATATCGTTTTCTAGATCGTCGTCTATTTCATCCAAATTTTTGGCTTCTAAGTCTTTGGCGACTTGTTCTAAGTCATCCACTTGTGGCGTTTCGTCATCATAAACAATGGCTTCTGAATCTACACCATACATCATTTCCAAGTCTACGATGTTACGGAGTTGCATTGTTCCTTCTACCAACTCATCACGCCATTTGGAGATGGCTTTTAAGGTCATCGGATTTTCGCAAAGACCGCCAATCATAACCGTTTTGCCGGCTTCTATTCTTTTGGCGATGGCTATTTCGCCTTCTCGCGACAGTAATTCTACGGTGCCCATTTCTTTTAAGTACATACGGACCGGATCATCCGAGCGCATCAGCTCTTTGCCGTCTAAATTGCCTACACCGTCTTCGTCGTCTAAAATTTCGTCTTCTTCAGGACTTTCTTCTTCGCCGTTGTCATCTTCAAAGTCTTCCGTTTCATCGGCCGATATTATGCTGATTTCCATATCGGAAATGGCTGCCATGATATCTTCTATCTGGTCGGAAGTTTCTTTTTCGGATGGAAGGGCTTGATTAAGTTCTTCTATGGTGATGTATCCTTGCTCTTTTCCTTTGGCAATTAACTTTTTCAGCGCACTCCCAAATGAATCCAACAAAGGTGCATCAGATGTTCTGTAATCTTCGTTATCTGTTTCTGACATGTCGTTCCTTAAAATCGATTTTAAATTGCCTTTTTATACGTAGTATAAACCGGCAAAAAATTGCAAGCGGTTACATACATAATCGCTCATGGGGCGTTTGTCAAGTCTAAATTCTGTTTCATACAGATTTTTTTGAGCTTTTTTCGTGTTCAAACCTTTATTTATTGCCTTGACACTTGTGCTTAAATCTTTGTATGATGACTTATTGTAGGTTGGGAGATTGTTATCGGTATGTTGTGGAATGAAACTGAACTGCAAAATGTAGCTGCTTTGGGCAAGGAAATTGTCGTTGAGCGGTTTATGAAAAATTTGGGCGTTCAGGAAAACGAAGATATTTTTAATAAAACGAATTTTCCGTATTTGTGGGGACTTATCGGGGTCGCCGGCGTTAAGGGAACTTCACCTCTTGTTCGGCACAAAATTTGGAATGCGTTGGTACAGTTTGGCGTGGTTCAGGCCTTTGATAAAGGTGTTCTTTCTGACTATAACCGCAAGATGGCCGACCATTTTAATGATGGACGGATTAAGGCTTGGAAGGGATTGGATAATTTTCAGGCCAGTGTGAAATTTCATAAAACCGTTTTGGAAAAATTAGTCAAAACCGATGCCGATTTGGCCCAACAGGTGTCCCCTTATTGCGTTGATTATAAAAAAATGATGGAACAGCTCAATGAAACTGAGCTTAATGATAAATTAAAAGCCTATCTGGAGAGATTTAGAGGGATGGGGGCCGCTTGCGGTGTTACTCCAGATGCCGTAGATGCGGTTTATGAAAAAACGGACGTCCTGCGCAAACTTTGTGATGTGGCGGCGTATACTCACCGTAAATTGACCGAAAGAGAAAAGGATTATCTTTTTTCTTATCTTTTTGATGCCGTTAATGACGGCTTTTCTCCAAAATCCATAGGGCTTGATGATGCGGTCTTAGCTAAACTGATGGCTGATGAGGCTTTAGACGGACTTTCTGAGCTGGAAGCGGAACCTCTCTTGGCCAGAAATTCCGAAATTGAAGATTTTGCCGCCAAATTTGAAGACGAATATGGCTTTTTTGACGAAACCGAAGCCAAATTTATTAAACACGAGTTCGGTAAGATAAAACCTTTAACCGAGCGATGCTTGAAATGTATTCAAAAAGATGCGGAGCCTAAAGGTGTCGTCTTTGCAATGACCTTGGTGGAACTTAATCAAATCAAATCGGCTGTGCAAATCTTGTTGGAATTGGCCAAAAAGGGGCGAGCTACCGAACTTATCGGCTTCTTACACCGCTTGTTACCCAAAGTTAAAGGTTCGGAAGGGTTTATTTTGGACATTATTTGTATGAACATGCAAAATGTCCGCAGCGGTGATGCTTTTTTTATGGAATATGCGGCCAGGCGGGCGTTGACGGCTACGCGTATCTTTATTGAGGCCAGTTGTCCGCAGCAGGCGGCTATGCTTCTTAAATACTTGGTCTTCGGAAACTGGTTCTTGGATAAGAATGAATTGGTTAAACAGTTTATTTTATTTGCCAATACTTTGATGTATATGGATGATAAATTAACACAAGAAATGTGTTTCTTGGCGAAGCAATTAAATTTGCGTGTGTTTGAAACCGAAGAAGGCGTTATTATCGGAACGGACGAGGATACCCCTTTATCTATGGCTAAGCAAAAATTAGAGCAGTTTGTGGTGGGAACGTCTATGCTTAACTGGGCAAAGTATGCCGAAGATGATAAAAAGAAACTCTTAAACGCTCAACAATCCGCTCAATTAGAAAATGAAGTCGTTGACGCGGTTGCGGAAGTGGAGGAACATACGCTTCTTTCTACCCCAAAGCATCCTGAAGATAAGGAAGCGGTTGATTTGGCTAAAGTGGCCGAAAATATTCTCAATGATACACAAAAAGAATTACCTCATGCTGAGTTTTCTGCTCCAAAAGAACTGGTTATTCCGCAAAAAATTCAAGATAAAGAGCCAGAAAGAAAGAACTTTACGGATAGCAGACCGACAAGTAAAATTCCTTCTTCGGCTGATATTTTGCGGAGCTATGCTCAGGGTGAAAGCCAAAAGGATTTAGCTGATGATTTACCTACTGCTCAACTTAAAGAAACAACCACTCAGATTAAAGAAAATGCCGCAGATATCGTAAATGAGGAGGGAAAGAGAGAGGATATAATCCTTTCTGAAGAGCCGGTTGCCGATATGACGGTGCACGATGAGGTATCTGTTAATACGAATCCTAACGAAACATCTCCGATGGAATTATCACTTGAAACGGTTGCCGATATTATTACTCATACGGATAAACAGGATGGTTCGTCTGTTGAGGGGGCTAGTTCTGATAAAACTCAAAATATTTCCGTTGTTTCTGTGTTACAGTCTGAGCCCCTCACGACTATTCAGGAAGAACCTATTGCGGAGATAAAGCCTGAAACATCTGTTCAAAATAATTCTGTTGTTTCTGATGCTCGTCTTGTTGAAAATGCGGCTGTTGCTCCTGCTTCTGAAGTTTCGGTAGTTTCTTCTCTTGATTTGCCGCAAACCAATGCAGCGGAGCAGGGCGGGGCGGAAACTTCTCAACAAACGGATTCTGCTGAACAGTCTGAGAAGGCGACAGAGCCTACACCGGCGGTTACACCGGAGTTACCGAAATTTGAAGAATGGAATAATGAAGGGGGCACGGAACCTCAAAATGAAAATTCTAAAAAAATAAATATATCCAGTATTTTAAATATTAATTCTCAAGAAGTAGATAAACATTTTGAGCATATTAAACAAATTGCTACGGCAGCGGTTAAAAAGGCTGAAGAGCAGGCAGCTTTGATTAAACAAAAAGTGGAAGATGCCGATTTGGCAAATTCGCCTTCTGTTACTAAAATTAAGGCGTTTGCTCAAAAAATTAAATTCTTTCGCAAAAAATAATTTACCTTTTGGCTGCGTTCATAAAGCAAAACGCCCGATTTTCACAAATCAGGCGTTTTTATTGTTCAAAAATCATTACTTGACCGTTTTTCGCAAAAGGGGCAAGCGTCATTTTCACATATGCAAACTTCTTTTTAGGCTATTGACCTAATCCGAAGAAGAATTTTACACTTAAAAAATCTGCCGCTTTTCACAAAGAGGCAGATGGGTGAGATGTTTTTTTTAAGACATCTCTCACAATTAGACGTTTTCACTTATCAGAACGGCCTATTTTCACAAACAAGCGGGCTCTGTATTAACAAAGAAAACTGATGTTTGCAAAGTGTTTATTCACCTGCAAACAGGGATTATTACAGATTTTATATGTATATTTCAATAATAGAATTGCGAAACTGTTCTAGCAAAGTTCTTTTGTTTTTGTCAAGGGCTTATTCTAATTTTTTTAGTTCCTTTATACAAAAAAAGCATCCGATTTTCACAAACCAGACGCTCAAGAAGTTTTGCTTAAAAACCTATTATAGAAACTGTATTTCTTTTAAGCAATCTGCCGCTTTTCACAAAGGGGCAGATTGGCGATGTTTTCCGTTATGGAACAAACATCTGGTTTTAAAAAGCTCTTTTATATTGTTAACAGAGGATTTATTGTGTTTATCATTTGTTTCTTAATAGATATCCCCGGGTAAACCCGGGGTTCTTGGAAAGGCACCATTAAGGTGCCTTTCTTTACAACTCCAAATGGA
>CALXWH010000024.1 GCA_944392315.1 uncultured Alphaproteobacteria bacterium
GTTTTACCATGGTCTACGTGACCGATGGTTCCAATGTTGCAGTGTGGCTTACTGCGTTCAAACTTCTCTTTTGCCATCTTAATCTTCTCCTAAAATATAAACAAAAAGATTTCCATAAAATCAGATTCTTCTTCCCAACAAGAAAAATCCGATCAAGGAGCGTCGCCCGCAAGAGAACGAACGACACTCCGATTAAAATTAAGCGTTTTTAGCTTTAATTGTTTCTGCGATTTCTCTCGGAACTTCAGCATAATGATCAAACAGCATTGTAAATTGAGCACGTCCTTGAGATAAAGAACGCAATGTATTTACATAGCCGAACATATTAGCCAAAGGAACATGAGCATCAATCACGCGGGCATTACCACGCTGATCCATACCGTTGACCAAACCACGTCTAGAGTTCAAGTCACCGATAATATCACCCATATATTCTTCCGGAGTAACAACTTCAACCTTCATAATCGGTTCAAGCAGAATAGCACCGGCTTGACGCATACCTTCTCTGAAAGCTGCACGAGCGGCAATTTCAAAGCACATAACGTTAGAGTCAACTTCGTGGTAAGCACCATCATAAAGTGTGCACTTAACACCGGTAACAGGATAACCTGCCAACACACCGGCATCCATAGCGGAGCGCAAACCTTTTTCAACACCCGGAATATATTCCTTCGGAACGTTACCGCCGACAACCGTATTATTAAATTCAAAACCGGTATAACCTTCCATCGGTTCAAATTTAATTTTAACCTTAGCGAACTGACCGGCACCACCGGATTGTTTCTTGTGAGTGTATTCAATATCGCAAGGTTTCGTAATGGTTTCGCGATAAGCAACTTGAGGATTACCAACATTTGCATCAACCTTAAATTCACGACGCAAACGATCAACAATAATATCCAAGTGCAATTCGCCCATACCTTTAATAATGGTCTGACCAGAGTCTGGATCAGAAGATACCTTGAAAGACGGATCTTCCATTGCCAAACGAGAAAGAGCCAAGCCCATTTTTTCTACATCGGCTTTAGTTTTTGGTTCAACAGCCAACTCAATAACAGGTTCTGGGAATTCCATGTTTTCCAAAACGATTGGGTGCGCTGCATCACACAAAGTATCACCGGTTGTTGTATCTTTAAGACCCGCCAAAGCGATAATATCACCGGCATAAGCCTCTTTAATATCATCACGTTTATTAGAGTGCATCAACAACATACGACCGATTCTTTCTTTTTTATCTTTAACAGAGTTATAGATATAAGAGCCGGCTGTTAATGTACCAGAATAAATACGTGTGAAAGTCAAAGAACCAACAAACGGGTCATTCATAATCTTGAAAGCCAAAGCTGCCAACGGTTGATTATCATCGGCCTTACGAGTAATAACTTCGTCAGTACCCGGTTTAACACCTTCAATATCCGGCAAATCCAGCGGAGAAGGCAGATAATCAACAACGGCATCCAACAAAGGTTGAACACCTTTGTTTTTGAAAGCTGTTCCGCATAAAACCGGAACAAAAGACATAGCTAACGTACCTTTACGGATGCATTTCTTCAATGTCTCAACAGAAATTTCCTTACCTTCAAAATAGTCTTCCATAGCCTTGTCATCCATTTCAACAGCCATTTCAACTAATTTTGAATGATATTCCTCAGCCTTATCTTTAAGATCAGCCGGAATTTCTTGAATTTCAATTGGAGAATCAGCAGTATCGCCGGTATAAACGATAGCTTTCATATTGATTAAATCAACAACACCTCTAAAATCTGCTTCAGCACCGATTGGCAACTGCAAAGCCATTGGTCTTGCGCCCAAACGGTCAACAATCATATCCAAGCAACGATAGAAGTTTGCACCGATTCTGTCCATTTTATTGCAGAAGCAGATTCTCGGAACATTATATTTATCAGCTTGGCGCCATACAGTTTCAGATTGAGGTTCAACACCGGCAACAGAGTCAAACACGGTAATAGCACCATCCAATACACGCAAAGAACGTTCAACTTCAACAGTAAAGTCAACGTGTCCCGGAGTATCAATTAAGTTAATACGGTGACCTTTCCAGTAACAAGTCGTTGCAGCGGAAGTAATAGTAATACCGCGTTCTTGTTCTTGTTCCATCCAGTCCATCGTAGCGGCACCGTCATGAACTTCACCGATTTTATGAGTTAAACCTGTGTAGTACAAAATACGCTCTGATGTGGTGGTTTTACCGGCATCAATATGAGCCATGATACCGATATTTCTATACATTTGTAAAGAATGTGTACGAGCCATTGTCTTATGTTTCCTAAAAAATTAGAACTTGTAGTGAGAGAAAGCTTTGTTAGCTTCAGCCATTTTGTGAGTATCTTCACGTTTTTTAACGGCAGCACCACGATTAGCAAAAGCATCAAGCAATTCATTAGCAAGTTTATCGGTCATGGTTGTTTCAGAACGTTTCTTAGCAGCGGCAATAATCCAACGGATAGCCAAAGCCTGACGACGATCAGCTCTTACTTCGCAAGGAACTTGGTAAGTAGCACCGCCGACACGACGAGAACGAACTTCCAAAACCGGTTTAACATTTTCAATAGCTTCATGGAACACGGTCAAAGCATCTTGTTTAGATTTTTGAGCCATAATATCAAAAGCTGAGTAAACAATTTTTTCTGCAACAGCTTTTTTACCTTGTTCCATAACATTATTAATAAATTTAGCGACTACCTGGTCATTATATTTCGCATCAGGTAGAACAACTCTTTTTACAGCACTATGACGACGTGACATCTGGTATTCTCCTATTTAGGTCTCTTAGCGCCGTATAAAGAACGACGTTGACGACGTTTAGCAATTCCTTGAGTATCCAAGGTACCACGAATAATATGATAACGAACACCAGGCAAGTCTTTCACACGGCCTCCTCTAATCAGCACCACTGAGTGTTCTTGAAGATTATGACCTTCACCAGGGATGTAGCTGATTACTTCAGAGCCATTGGTTAGACGCACACGTGCCACTTTACGTAAAGCGGAGTTTGGTTTTTTCGGGGTAGTAGTATAAACCCTTGTACAAACACCTCTTTTTTGTGGGCAAGCATCCAAAGCCGGGACTTTGTTTCTCTTCTCTTTCGGTGTTCGTGATTTACGAATTAACTGATTAATTGTAGGCATCACAATTTCCTTAAAAAAAATTAAATTGATTAAAACGACTTGCCTTGAAAGCGAGATAACCATGGATTTGATTTTTAATTCATTAAAGCCACAGAGACCAGACTTTTAAGACAAAACAGACCAAGGGCACAAACTGCGCCCTTTGATAAGTTGACCAAACTTAGCCCGTTTTTTTCATGAAGTCAACCATTATTTTAAACATTTTTTAATTTAAATGTGTTTTAAAGCGCGCGTCCGAATCGCAATAACAATATTTATTGACAAGCAGCTCTTTTTCTGGTATTCTATAAGAAAAGTAAGAGAAGCATGGAGTAAGAATTATGTTTATTGAGGCAACACCACCACCAGATGAAGCCGCAAGAAGGGCTGAAGAACAAGCCTTGTTAAAACAAGACTTAATGGAAGTGTCAGCCCAAGTAAACACAAACATCACTCAAGAAAGTTTCATTAGAGACTTCGCCGAAAGCGAAAAAGAAAGTCAAAAGCTTGAGACTCAGTTGAATTCCCCGGTATCAGATCCATATCTAGCACCACAAGTTTGTAATATTGGTAATTGGAATGGAATGTGGATACTTGAGCCTGATAATGAATATTCTGAAATAGCCAAAGTACCCAATAAGCCACGCGACATGATTAAACGCGACGATATAACAATTGAGGACAAAGAACTTACTCAAGAAGATGTCGCCAATGGAGTAACCTTCGGTTCATACAAAGCAGAATTTGATGAAGTAACCATCCACCGTTTTAGCGTTTCAGAAGAAACCGCAAATTTCATAACAGAACATACGCAACAAAGCCTCACACCGGAAACAGCAGAAAATAAAGTAAACAATGTCCTACGCCAATTAAGCGTACTTTATCATGAAAATCTCCATAGAAAAAACAACATCTATGACGGAATGGGATTACTTGGAGATACACCGACAAACGCCATCAAAGAAGACCGCTTGACCGAAACCACCGCAAAAGCAACCGAATATCTGGCAATAGCTCAACTCTACACTTCTCTCAAAGAACAAGGCGTCAAAAATCTTGACATTGACGGAGAATTAAAGCCCTTGGAATCAATGCTGGATTTATGCCCAAATCTCAGAGAAACCATTGAAAAAAACGGATTTGATATTAATAACAAAGAAAGTGTGCGCAATGTTGTCAAAGCTGCATCAGATTATTGGCATGATGAAATAAAACCTCTATATGAAGAACAACATGCCAACGCCGCCATCCATAATGTCAACGAAAATGTTTCCTTTAGCACACAACTACGCACTTCCAAAGAAGATCCGGAAAAACGCTATCAAAAAACATCTAAGCGCATGCTGTCTAATGTATACATTGGAAGCAACACCTATGTAGATTTAAATCACTGCCGCGACCTATTAGATACCATGAGCAACGAAGAAGCCCAACAAATAATGAAAGATCACAACATAAAAGACAAACAAACCCCGTCTAAAGAAACTCTTTTAGCCGTTGAAAAATACTTAGAACAAAAAGGCGCCCATACGGATGAAGAAAAACAAGCCATGCTAGAAGTGGCATTCATTAAAATTGTAGATCGCGCACCTGACGCCGACCAAGAACTAAAAAAGATTATGATGAGAGATGGAGGCAGTATCCGCTACAGTGATGGCTTGATAGAAACCCACGTCCCAAACAGCAATTTAGTAACTCTCGGAAAAGACGATGGAAAAACATTTGTAATTAACAGCTTCACCGATTTCATTAAGAAATCAGACAAGAGCAACGCCAACGAAAACAGTGCCTCCGTTCAAAAAGACGAAAAATCCAACAACAATCAATTAAGCCAACAACAAATGAATCATCTCATCAACCAAGCCCGCGGACGTTAATTCTCTTTTTTTACTAGTTACCATTTACATTTCACATATTTTTCTCTAAAATATTTTTTGCTTTTTAAGAAAAAAACTCTTTACAAATGAAAACAAATCATCTAATAAGAGAAAATGTTCATGCGCCCGTAGCTCAGCAGGATAGAGCAACAGCCTTCTAAGCTGTGGGTCAGGCGTTCGAATCGCCTCGGGCGTACCACGATAAAAAAGGAGTAGATGTAATCATCTGCCCCTTTATTTTTTTGAAGTTTTCCCCTTTTTTTGAAGTTACTTTTTAACACGACACAAAGATTAGCCCTTGCAAAATAATGCGGATTCTGTTAAGATAAATCAATGGAGAAAAGAAATGACAGATAATTCGCACGCCAAAATCGGCCAACGCACCAAAAAAAGCAAAGATTACCCTTTAGGGTGGAAATATGTAGACGCTATTCCGCCGGATATGCCCTGTATTTTAACCCTATCAGGCTCTAATACGGATAATTCAAAAAAAGCCAACGGCTTTGCGAAAATGATTGAAGAAATGCTGAAAAACAAAAAAATCGCCCTTTTCGCTGCCGAATATGACACAACCGATCGCAAATCCGTAACCGACCGTTTGGCCTTGCTTAATCACTATAATCAAGGCGATGCGAATGATCCGCTCCTGCACTACCGCGAAGAAGATTATGGATATATTCCGCAATATATTAAAGATATTTATCAAAAGACCATTGCTCCGCGCCTACGCGACGAAAATGGTCAAAAAGTATCTATCGCCAAAGCCGCCCAACGTTTAAATATGATATCTTTCGTCAACCATTGCCAAGGCTCAACCGTTGCTTTTCAAATGGAGCGCTTAATGGTGGAAGATATGAAAAAACTGGGCTTTAATGAAAAAGTACAAGATTATCTGTTAAAACAAGTTCATAACATTGATGTTGCCCCGGTTGTACCGATTGGAATAACCAAAACAACCACCATCAAATTTGGCTCTTTGGCCGATGAAAAAGCAACCAGTGTGCATACCCCAAAAGTAGAATATATCCTGCGCCGCAAACGTGAACACGAACGCTTTATGGAAGGTATCCACGGCAATGAGACGGAAAGACAAGCCGGCAATCGCCCGTTTATGATGAATTTCTCTGTTTTCCGCCCCACCGGCAATGAAACAATTTTCGCTGTCAACAACATCTACCCCGTAGAGATACAAAAAGATGAAGATATGGACGGTATAGAACACGTTTTTGCAAGTTATTCAGATAAAGACGATGATGACCGCACCAAACAAGGCGACCAACTCAGCCAAGCCCTGCGTGAAGTTGTGAACATCATGGCCGAACACAGTCTCAAGAATGAGAAAGAGTTGAGCGAGCTTCCGGATATTTTCAAGATGCCGCGAATGACACGAATTATAGAGCGCGCCCAAAATAACCGATACGAGTTTATGAGCAAAGAAACCAAAATTTTACGTGCACGCCGCAACAAAGGCTCAAGATAAAATTTACAGCAAGCGAGATAAAATTAACCAACAAAAAAGCGACAGAAAACTGCCGCTTTATTTTTTTATGATTGTTGCCACACCTTAGAATGGAACATCATCATCCACAACATCAGCTCCGGCAGCAGGTGTGCTATCCCAACCGGAAGCAGCCGAAGAATCATAAATATCACCGGCGCCGGCAGGAGCTCCGTCACCACCGCGGCCATCAAGCATAACCAATGTGCTGTTATAATTCTGCAACACAACTTCTGTTGTATAGCGTTTTTGACCGTTCTGATCATCCCATTCACGAGTTTGGAGTTGACCTTCCAAATAAACCTTAGAACCTTTGCGCAAAAATCTCTCAGCGGTATCTGCCAACCCCGGATTAAAAATCACAATTCTGTGCCACTCTGTGCGGTCTTTACGTTCCCCGCTGGTCTTATCGCGCCATGTATCGGTGGTTGCCAAGCTGAAAGAAACAACTTTCGCCCCGCTTTGTGTATTGCTAACGCGTGGATCTTGTCCCAAATTACCGACCAAAATCACCTTATTAATGCTTCCTGCCATTTTATTTATACCTTTACAAAAAATTAACTGTTAGATAGGAGTATAAACACCAAATTTTAGACTGCAAACACTTATTAAAACGGATTAACAGTTTTTTGCACATGAGCCCAACGAAAACAGTGTTAATCAATAAACCTGTTTGAACTCACCGTTTTGGTACATTTCAATAATATACTTAGCCGACTTAATACTACCGCTGTGCATCAGAAACTCGCTCCATTTTTCACGAGCCTCCTCGCTGTTAGCGGCTTGAGAGAGTTTATCATAGTCAAACCCTTTAACTTGCTTAGCCAAATCGCCCCAAAGTTTCACGGCAACATAGCTATAAACCTCCAATCCTTCGGGCTCAATACCGAGCAAGCGCAGGTTAACCAGATTCTCCGTAAACATCAAACTATCTTTAAGCCCCGGCAGGTTCATCACATACAAACCTTCTGCCGCTTTTCCTAATTTTTTCAACGCCGTTTCATTTACCAACCCTTTATTGGTAAAAATAATCAACTGCGCATTAACCTCTTTCGCCGCATCAATAAAATTAACGGTTTCGTCGCTTTCTCCCAACACAAAAACAACATGAACATCATCTTCTTCCAAAGAGCGCGCCAAATCATACACCCCGCCCTGCTCACGGTTCAGGGCATAAAACTTCAGCAATTCACTTTTACCATAGCGGCGAAATTCATCATAAAGCGACTTCGCCACATCTGCATAACCGATTTCCGGTTTATCATTATAAACAAATCCAACCTTAAGCCCGGCGAAATTACGATTATAAAAGCGGAAGAAATCCCCGCTCATCTGCGCCTTAGTCCCCAAAAGCAAGATTTGTCCTTTTTTATCCAGGCTGCCCGCATTATAAGCCACCGTTGTCGGAACAATTTGGAAGATTTTGGCCTTTTCATAAATATCGGCAATTTCATCAAAGCGATTAGAGCAATAAGGCCCCACCACCAAACCGATTTTTTTAGATTTAAGCAGCGTCAACATTTCTGCCGTAGAAACCGCTAATCTATCATCACAGCGGTCATCAATTGTAAGCATATCAAGCCGTTCGCCGTTCAACCCGCCGTTATCGTTAATTTCCTGAACAGCTAATTTTGCCCCGTTAAACAATTCCGTACCGGCTTGCACATATTCCCCGGCTTTAGGCGCAATCACGGCCAAAGTAATCTCGGCATTTGCATCTATAGCGCCACCCCATAGCCCGAACGCCGCCAACAAGACGCATTTAAATTTCGTTATACTTTTCATTACAATCAAATCATTAGTCTGTTTTATAAAACCAAAACATTTATATACCGTATTTTTAAATTAGCAAGTTTTTTATAAAAAAAGCCGCAAACCGCGGCAACAGAAAAACAAACTTCATACATGAGCAGCAGAGCTCCTCCTCTGATAGACCAAATAAGTTCCACCTCTCTGCCGCTCATATACAAACAACTGAGATAGATTAGAAAGTATAACGAATACCGGCTGTAACTTCCATCAAATTATCCAAATTTTTCATTCCGACATAGCTATAACGTCCCATCACGCGGAAAGAAACATTTTCAGTCATATCATAAGACATACCGACACCGGCACGATAACCGATACGTTGTTTATCGTCGCTTGTACCGTTAAATTTATATTTGGTATTATAGTTCGCAATACCAACCGAAGCCAAGGCATTAAAATCAGAACACATAATCGGCATACGACCATACAAATCTAAACCATACGCATAAAATTCAGATTTAATCTCATCGCCGGCATTATGCGCTTTACGCTCCGGTGCCTGTTGGAAGAAAGCTTCAATACTGGTATATTCGCCGATATCGGTACCCATATTAACCATCCAAGAGTTATAATCTCTTTTGGCATCCGAAGCAAGACCGCCTTGTTTTGTATGAGAATAAACATAATCAGCCCCAACATAAGGTTTGAAATAAGCATTACCCATACTCCAATCAGCCGCTTGAGCATTCATCGCAAATACAGATACGGCCGCAGCTAATAAACAAATTTTCTTCATATTAAAAACTCCATAACAAACTAAAATTAACTTTAGTCCTAAAGTACTATAAGATTTATAATACTTCTCGCTAGCTATATATGCCGCGATTTTATCTTTTAAATAGGGAGCGCAAACTTTTTTACGTTTTTTTTACATAAATACGCTACAAACAGCTTAAAATAATAAAAGAAGGAACAACAAACCATGGATTTTACACCACCCGCCAAAGATTGCGCTTTATGTCCGCGCTTATGTGAATTCAGAGCCAAAAATCGCCTGAAATATCCACATTATCATAACGCCCCCGTCACACCTTTCGGCAGCCTCAATGCAGAAATATTGATAGTAGGCTTAGCCCCCGGGTTAAACGGTGCCAATCAAACCAATCGCCCATTTACCAACGATTACGCCGGTGATGTTTTATACCCGATATTAAAAAAATATGGATTCGCCAAAGGCAATTATCAAAAAAGAAAAGATGATGGTTATGAGTTAATAAACGTTCGCATTACCAATGCCGTGCGTTGTGTTCCGCCGGAAAATAAGCCAACCACGGCAGAAGAGAAGACCTGTCGCCAATTTTTAATTCAAGAAATAGCCGCGATGCCCAATCTAAAAATCATCTTAAGCCTTGGCACCATTTCACACAAAAACGTTTTACAAGCCTTAAGCCTAAAACAATCGTTTGCCAAATTCACCCACGGCGCCGTATACAAACTTCCTACCCGCCCCAACTTATGTTTAATTGATAGTTACCACACATCACGCTACAATATCAACACCGGCGTCTTAACGTATGAAATGTTTGAAAACATCATCAAAAAAATAAAAGGACTCTTAGAAAATGAATAAACCTCTATTTTCAACCAAAAAAACACCAATAACCCTTTCCGGTTTATTCAAGACATCCCTATGCGCTTTAATTTTGCTCATAACCGAAAGCCTTGCCACTATTATCCTCTGCGCCCGCAGTATATGGCCGGATTTTGAATATGAGCAAATCATCGCCAATGCAAACTTTAATCCCCATAGCATAGATATCCTCAATTTCAGTCCGGAAATAAAATACTATTTAATCGGCGGTATAATTTTATACCTATTGCTGATAAGCTTATGCAACAACCGCAACCTCATAAAACTATCCGTACTTTTCAGCATAGTTTTCGTCTGGCAGTTGCGTATTATTCCGTATTATTACTACCGCAACACCTATACGGATTTATATGAAAAATATTACCAAGCACCTCAAATAACATCAGCGGATTTCCCCGCACAAAAGCGTAATCTCCTGCTGATATATATGGAAAGCACCGAAAACAATTTCAGCGATGCCGAATTATACGAAAGAAATCTGCTTCCGAAATTAACCGCACTGACCCAAAGTAATCCGCACTTTGATAACTATCAAAAGTTATACGGAACCGACTACACCAAAGCAGCCTTTGTCGCCAGCCAATGTGGCATACAATATATAATAACCGGCGGCAAATTAGAAACCATCTATAATCACCTAAAAAATCTCACATGCATCTCAGATGTTTTAAGCGCCAACGGTTATGAAACATGGTTTGCAAAAAGTGCCGACCACCACTTTGCCTATACGAACATTTTTTATCAAGCCCATAATTACAAAAACATCATAGATGCTTCTGTACTAACAAAAGGACTATCCACACAAGAGATAAAAAAGAACAAGAGTTCCTACAACGGACTGAGTGATAAATTACTATTTAGTCATCTGTTAAATCTTTTCCAAACCAACCAAATCAAGGAGCCATTTTTATTAACCACCTTCACCGTAGATACACATGTACCGGGAACAGTGTTACCTTATAATTGTCCAAAAATTTTCGGAGATGTGAGAGACAATATTTTATGTTCCGATACGGTTGTCACCGACTTTATTAAAGAGTTTCAACAAACACCTTATTGGAAAAACACGAGTATAGTCATCTTAGGCGACCACCCGATGTTTAAGCCAGTAGCAGTACACTCGCCCAAAGAATATCACCGAGGCATCTACAATGTTTTCCTGAACACACCCAAAGATTTCGCCTATAATCCACAAAAACCATATATAGATTTAGACTTTGCCCCCACATTTATGGAAATATTAGGCATCAATTTAGCCAATCACAGTTTTGGCCTAGGACGTTCGCTTTTTTCAGACGTTCCCTCTCTGATAACCCACACGGACTATAATCTGAAAACAGCTGTCCGCCAAAAATCAAAAGTATACGAAAACTTCAATCAAACCGTCCCTTCTCGCTTTTTTCCATACCCTTTAGGTACAGAAATAAACAATAATAACGTCAAATCATTTAGCGTATACAATGAAACCATATTTGAAAAAATCTTTGTCAATGGTCTCGGTTTAAGACTAGAAAAAATCCCCTCCAAAGATTTGGAAATAGAGCTAACTTTTAACGCTATGCTTTCGGCACAACCTCAACTCACCATCAAGTTAAACCAAAAAGACATAGCAGAAATTGAATTAGAAAAACGCCCCGGCCCGCAAACCATAAAAGTAATTTTGCCCAAAGAAAAAATCACCTCAACGGATTTGAATTTGGAATTTATAAACAACAACTACCGTTCGTACATAAGTCAAAGCGTCAACATCCAAAAATTCACCTTAAAAGAGCGTGAATAAACTTGGAAACAAGAGCAAAACGACTATGTAAACAACAAGACAACCAAAGAGAGATAAAATGTTAAAAAAAATACTCACCCTCGTCTTCCTTTTGAGCAACATTTTCCTTGCCACAAACGTGCAAGCCGTGAGTTTTAATCAAAAAACCAAACTAGTCAATTTACGCATCACCCCGGAATATAAAACTCTATCTCTGCAAACTCAAACCATCACCTTCATTGCCGAAGCCGACATAGAGCAAGGCTGGCATCTCTATTGGGACAACCCCGGAGACATTGGCGGCCCAACGACTTTATCATATTTTGAATCTCCTCATTATAGCGAAATATCCTCAGCACATTCATCACCGTCAAAATCGGTTTATGAAGATATCATCACCTCATATGTATACACTCAAAAAATCTACTTTCGCACGACCTTTGCGCTCAAAGATTTAGCCAACGTTTCGCGCCTGCCGTTCAGAGCCGTCTTATCTTACACGGCCTGCCGCGAGTCTTGTTTACCGGAAGAAATTCACCTAAGTTTTGCTTTGCCGATATCTCAACGAGCAGAACAAAATCCGACCTATTTAAGCACGATGATGCAGGCCGAAAACACCTTTCCGTTAAAGCTCGCCGCTCGTGCAACTCTCAAAGAAAAACATCTGGAAATAGAACTGCAAGATAAAATTTTTGCAGACTGCGGAGAAGCCGAATTTGTCAGCCGCCACCCCAAAAAGGACGCCTTATCAGAACTTCCCTCCACCACCGTCTCCACCCATAGCCAAATAGATGTAGACTTTGCCGACAATGAACTTCCGCCGGATTTCAAAGGGATTATCTTATGCCCCGGCCACGCTTATTATATAGAGCCGGATACAACCGAAACCCTCTCCCGCCCTCAACCGCAAGAATCACAAACAGAATCACCGCTCTCTCCAACGCCGCAAGCTGCATCAGAGGGAACCGCCAATAATCAAGGCCTCTGGTACTATATTTTAACCGCATTTATAGCCGGCTTGATATTAAATTTGATGCCCTGCGTATTGCCGATTTTAAGCCTAAAAGCTCTCTATCTCGTCCAAAACACACACCACCACAACCCTATATCGGCTTTAGAATATTTAGCCGGTGTGGTCTGCTCGTTTTTAGTCTTAGCCGGTTTCCTCTTTTATTTGCGTGAAATCGGCCAAGAATTAGGGTGGGGCTTCCAACTGCAATCACCGCTTTTTAACATCATTTTGCTATTACTGTTTTTCATCATTTTCTTAAATCTGATAGACAAGCTTCCCCTTCCCGACAGATTTGCCGACACCTTAAGCAAGCTCGCCGGAAAGCAGAGTTTCCTGACCGGATTTTTTGCCGTATTGATAGCCTGCCCCTGCACCGGACCGTTTATGGGCGCAGCATTAGGCTATGCCATCACCAAGCCGGCGCCGATATATTTTGGCATCTTTTTAGCCCTAAGCCTCGGCTATGCTCTGCCTTATACATTGATAGAATTATTCCCGCGCTTTTTCTTAAAATACATCCCCAAACCCGGATATTGGATGATAACCCTAAAGCGCATTTTAGCTTTACCGATATTATTAACATGTTTTTGGCTAGGCTGGATAATCACCAACCAACTGGCACCCGCTCAAGATAAAGCAGAAATCACCTGGGAACCGTTCGCACAAGAAAAAGTAGAGCAAGCTCTCAAAGCCAACCAACCTGTTTTCATAAACTTCACCGCCAAATGGTGTCTTGTTTGCTTACTTAATGATAAAAGCACTCTTTCAACCAGAACGTTCAAAGAGTTAGCCCAACAAAAGCACATCAAACTTTTCAAAGCCGATTGGACCAACAAAGATGAAACGATAGGAGCCGCGCTAAAAGCCTACAATCGCAACAGTATTCCGCTATATGTATATTATCCGCAAGGCACTAGCACGCCGCAAATTTTGCCGCAGATTTTAACCACCGACATCGTCAAAGAAACGCTAAAATAACTTTCAACAGCAAAAAAAGCCAGAACAACGCGGTTTTAGTCTAAAAACTACCTTTGAGGAGCCTTGGTACGATGTATCATATTGCTGCGAGATTGAGCCTAAAAACCCAAAAACGCTTTATTTATTCATCGCCTTTGCCTTGAGCTCATAAAGTTTATCCAAGGCCTCCCGAGGCGATAAGCTATCCACATCAAGAGCCTTAAGCTCCACAACAGCCGGATTTTCAGGCACCGGTTTCTCTTTTTCTTTCAGCGCTTCAAACAGCGGCAAATCATCTTCCACCGCCTCAAGCACTTTATGTTGTTTATTATCTTCCAAGAGTTTCAACACCTGTTCGGCGCGTTTAACCGTCAGAGAAGGAAGACCGGCCAGCCTTGCCACATGAATACCATAAGAACGGTCTGCCGCCCCGTCAATCACTTCATGCATAAAGACAACATCGCCGTTAAACTCTTTAATTTTCATACAATGCAAACTCAAACCTTTAAGTTTGTTGTGCAGTTTGGTCAACTCATGATAGTGCGTAGCAAAAATCGTGCGACAACGATTAACCTCTGCCAACTGTTCCACCACCGCCCAAGCAATGGAAAGCCCGTCAAACGTCGCCGTACCGCGCCCGATTTCATCCAAGATAACAAAGGAGCGCTCATCAGCCCGATTAAGAATAGCGGCCGTCTCCACCATTTCCACCATAAACGTGGAGCGCCCTCTAGCTAAATCATCACTAGCCCCCACGCGTGAAAACATCTTGTTGACCACGCCGATAACCGCACTCTTTGCCGGCACAAACGAACCCATCTGCGCCATAATAGCAATCAGCGCGTTCTGACGCAAAAACGTAGATTTACCTGCCATATTCGGGCCGGTTAAGAGCCAAATGCGGTCATCATCATGCTTTAACACACAATCATTCCCAACAAAACTTGTTCCGCTTTCGCGCTTCAATGCCGCTTCCACCACGGGGTGCCGTCCTTCAATCACCTCAAAATCCAAACTATCGTTTAAAACCGGACGCACATAGTTATAGTCGGCCGCCAATTCCGCCAAAGCCGCATCCACATCAAACTTCGCCATAATCTCAGCCGATTGCGCAATCATATCCGCCTGCACCAAAGCATGCTGGGTTAAGTCTTCAAATATCTGCATTTCCACCGCCAACGCTTTTTCATCGGCAGATAAAACTTCACTCTCCAACCGACACAATTCATCTGTTGTAAAACGTACCGCGTTTAAGACCGATTGCCGATGGATAAACTTTTTATTTTCCAACAGTTTATCCGCAAACTTTGCCGGAACTTCCACATAATACCCAATCACCGAATTATTTTTGATTTTAAGCGCAGAAACACCGGTTTCTTGGGCATATTGCTCGCGCAGTTGGTCACATTGCGCCGCACTGTCTGTCCGAATATGCCGCAAATGATCCAGCGGCGGATAGGCTCCTTCTTTAATAAAGCCGCCGTTTCTGGCCAAAACCGGCAAATCTTCCCTGTTATCCAACAGCATATTGTCAATAGACGCCCACAACGAAGAATGGTCAAAAAAGCTGTTTGCTAAGTTAAAGAGCGCTTGCGGCGGTAAGGTGTAAACCGAATCATGCTGATAGTTTTGAAAATTAAGAATAATTTCCTTAACCATCGGCACCACTTTAAGCGTTGCCGACAAATCAAACAAATCCTTCGGTCCGCCGCGTCCCAAGCTCAAACGTTGCAACGCTCTTTTCATATCCAAGCAGTGCCTGAGCGCATCACGCAAAGCAAACCGCACCTCCGGGTTGTCCACAAAAAAGGAAACCGCATCCAGTCTATCGTTGAT
>CALXWH010000025.1 GCA_944392315.1 uncultured Alphaproteobacteria bacterium
ATAAAAAGAGGCTCAAGAACCAATCTCAAGCCTCTCTGATAAACAAGAACAAAAGAACCGCTATTTCAGCAACTCTTTCACTGCGTTAGCAAAACAAGTACCATTTGCTTTAGCAAAATCCAACACCGTTTTGCCATCAGATGTTTTAGCATTTTTATCGGCACCGGCGTCCAAGAGCAGCTTAACTTTGCCGATATCGCCGCCTTGTACGGCATACATCAAAACCGACTTACCATTATTATCAACGGCTTGCACATTAGCTTTTTTATCAAGCAGAGCCGCCAAAATCTGCGTACTGGCTCTGGGATTTTCCGCCGCATACATCAACGCCGTACGACCGTTATCATCAGTTTGTTCCAGTTTCTGAACTTTTTCTAACAATTCCCCAACCAACTGTCTATCCACTCTGGCCTCATGATTTCCAACAGCATACATCAGAGCGGTTTTACCGGTTTCATCAGTGGTATCAACATCAACATTGCGCCCAAGCAACATATGTACTTTAATGAGCAAAGCATTTTTACCGCTAACGGCATACATCAGAGCAGTTTTACCGTCTGCATCACGAAGATTCAGATTACGCATCGGCGCTTCACGGAAATTTTGCATAATTGTGACCATATTCACCCCGCTAGTTCCCTCAGCGGCATACATCAGCACCGATTTACCACGATTATCGCGCGCCTCGGTATTAGCACCTTTGCGAATAAACTCGCGCACCATATCGGGTCTGCCTTTATCCACCAAATACATCAAGACGGTTTTACCCTGTCTATCTTTTTTATTAAGCGCCGGCGCAGAATTTAAAATACGCCGCAACACATCCACATTACCGCCTTCAATCGCATACATCAAAATGGATTTACCGCTTGTTCTATCCACATTACTAAATATCATAAAAGCATCTGTCAGCGCCTGAAAGACATCAAAATTACCGGTTTCGGCCGCATAGAACGCCGGATTTTTGCCATTTTTATCTTCGCTATAAATATCTGCGCCATATTTCACCAAAAGCCGACAAACCTCAGCATCATCGCTTCGTGCCGCATAAACAATCGCCGACACCCCGTCATTATCGGTTTTATTGATATCAGCACCGTTCTGCAACAATTTTTCCACCATGGGCAGATTAGCTTTTTGCGCAGCATACATCAACGGTGTCCGTCCGTTATTATCCACCAAAGCCAAGCTATCGCCTCTCCCCAAAAATTCATCAGCCAACTGTGGCGTTCCATATTCCGCCACATACATCATGACACTTTTTCCCTCATAATCAACCGCTTTGGCATCAGCTTTATGTTCCAACAACAGATGTACAATTTTATCCTCTCCGCCTTGAAGCGCATACATCAAAGGCGTCCGTCCGGCATTATCTTTGGCATTGACGTTCAGGCCCTTTTCAAGCAAAAACTGCACAATTGCCTCATTACCGCCCAGAGCTGCATACATCAACACATTACTGCCGACATTATCGGTCTTAAAGATATCTCCGCCCTTAGCAAAAACTTTGGCAAATTCATCATCAAGTCCATATTTAGCCAACAGCATCAAGAGCGTTTCGCCTTTATAACCGCCCTCGTTAATATCCGCCAATTGAGCCTCAATTTTTTCTAAAATCGCCGGATATTTTTTGGCTTGTTTAACCGCCATTTCAATCGGCGTAAAACCATCATTTTCGGCCATCCACAAATCAGGCTTTTGCGCCAACAAAAAGTCAACCGCGGTTTCATAACCATTTTGCAACGCCACCATCAGCATCGTTTGATTTTGCACCGTTAAGGCATTAGGATTTGGCGAACATTGTGCCAACGTCAAATAATCCTCATTGCGTCCTTTTTTGAGTAATAGCTGCATATCTTCCACCGAAACGCGCGCCCCTTTATCGGCAAAAAGTTTAATCACCGCCGACGTATCGGTAACCTTATAAGTTGCATTATCCAAAACAATCCCCTCTCCGTCTTTCCGATAGAGAAGTGCCTTTTGAAAGGCCTGATTAACATCACCGGCATTTTTATCAATCAAATAAGCAATCGTTTCTTTTGGGGCCACCAAAACGGCATAAGAGAGCAAATCAGCATTGTCCGCCGCAACCAAGCGCAAATTAGGCACCGCATCCCCCAAGGCTTTAACCATATCTGGCGCGGCAGAGCGTACATTTTGCACCAAGAAATAATCTGCGCCTTCCGCCCCTTTTTGCAAAAACAAGGTTGCCAAATCAGCACGTTTCAAAGTAACAGCTTTTTTAAGCGGGGTTATGACGCGCGGATCTTTAAAATCCGGCAATTCGTCCGGCATATGTTTACCCTTAAATTGAAGTGTTGCATTAACATTAGCACCCTTATCAAGCAACATCTCCACAATTTTAATATTACCGCCGTCCAGAGCCTTATCCAAAAACATCGGTTCGCTTAAGGTCATGCGCGAAGCCTTGGCAACCATTTCAAACAGCTTAAAATTGCCTGTTGCCGCCGCCGCTTCCACGGCAGAAATTCCGTTTCTGTCTTTTTTATCCACATCCGCGCCGTTTGCAATCAAATACGCCGCAACTTCTACATCCTTTGCTTGCACGGCTTTAATCAGCGGCAGCACCCCGCTTTTATCGGCAACATTAATTTCGGTTTCGCCGTTCCAATAATTTTCAAGCGTTTCCGGCTTTCCGCCCGCAAGCAAGAGCCATCCGGCCACACCCACCACGACCACGCCGCCCAAAGCCGACCCGAGAAGCAAAGTTTTTTTATTCATACCAATCTCCCTCAAAATCTAATCAAAAATTTAGCTATAGTGTAAACAAACATCCGCCGCCGCTCAAGTCCTTAGCGTGATTTAATCACAGTCTTAAAAAATTTTTTTATTTAAGCCCGCACAAAAGAGCCGCCAGTTTAACCCCGTCGGTCGCCGCACTGGTAATACCTCCGGCATATCCGGCCCCTTCGCCAATCGGATACACCCCGACGATATTGCTCATAAACGCGGCATCACGAACCAACCGCACCGGTGAAGAAGAACGACTTTCAACCGCCGTCAAAACCGCATCATCAGCAGCAAACCCGCGCAATTTTTTATCCATCCGCCGAATACCTTCTTGAAGCGCCCGATAGAGAGATTCCGAAAACAACTGTTTAAAGTCCGCCGGCTTAACCCCCGGTTTATAAGAAGGTTGCACTTTACCCAACGCCGACGTCGGTTTGCTTTTTAAGAAATCGCCGACTTTCTGCACCGGTGCAAAATAATTGCTTCCCCCGAGCACAAATGCTTTTTTCTCCAGTTTTTCCTGAAATTCCATACCGGCAAGCGGATGACTTGAGCCAAAATCTTTTTCATCCACATTAACCAACACGGCGGCATTGGCATTTTCTTTATCACGGGCAAATTCGCTCATACCGTTAGTAACCACGTGCCCTTCAAGCGAAGTCGCCGCCACCACCGTTCCCCCCGGACACATACAAAACGTATACACGCCGCGCCCGTCATCAAGATGCTCGGCCAATTTATAGTCCGCCGCGCCCAGATACGGTGAGTTGCAAAACTTTTGCCCATATTGCGCCAAGTTAATATCTTTTTGTTTATGTTCAATCCGCACGCCCACGGCAAACGGCTTTTGTTGAATATTCATCCCGCGTTCAAACAACATCTGAAACGTATCGCGCGCCGAATGTCCGAGCGCCAAAATCAAAATATCTGTTTTAAGCTCATAAAAAGAGCCGTCCTTGCGCAAAACTTTA
Organism: uncultured Alphaproteobacteria bacterium; assembly: GCA_944392315.1. GTDB lineage: Bacteria > Pseudomonadota > Alphaproteobacteria > RF32 > CAG-239 > CAG-267. The sequence goes on from CALXWH010000025.1 coordinate 3,723, forward strand.
ATCCCTTTAATGCGCGAAGTTTTTTCGCCATTATCAAGCGTTATATCTTCCCTTAAAATATCATCCATTTTTTCATTAAAACGATATTCCCCGCCTAAGGCGATAATTTTGCGCCGAATATTTTGCACCATCGTCACCAGATTATCCGTACCGATATGCGGTTTTGCCAGATAAAGAATTTCTTTTGGCGCACCGGCTACGGCAAATTCATGCAAAACTTTTGCGGTAAATTTATCTTTTTTAATACCGGTCATCAACTTCCCGTCAGAAAACGTACCGGCACCGCCCTCCCCGAATTGCACATTTGTTTGAGTGGAGAGTTTTCCAGTTTTCCAAAACGTATCAACGGCTTTTTTCCTTTCTAAAACCTCTGCCCCGCGCTCCAAAACAATCGGTTTAAGTCCGGCCTCCGCCAAGCAAAGCGCAGCCATCATTCCGGCCGGCCCCGACCCGACAACAATTGGCCTTTGCAATTGTGCCAAAGCCGTTCCGCACCCCTTAAAATCAAGTTGTTCCGCCTCCGGCAGTTTCATCAAATCTGCCCCCGCCGCCAACTCTTTTAAGCACTCAAACTCCACCGCAAACACTTTGAATAAATGCGCCTTATTGCGAGCATCAAGAGATTCTTTCACCACGCGCATTTGTTGCACATCACCTTTTGCCAGTTTCAAGACCTTGAGCGCTTCACGCATTGCCTCATGAGGTGTTGCTTCTAGGGGAAGTTTCAGATTATTCAGCCGATAAAGAGCCATAAGCGTATCCGTCCATTATTAGTAAAAAAAATCAATTATCGGCAAGATACGCCGTTTCTAAAAATTTTACAACAAAAATCAACTAAAAGAGCCTGCTTAGCGCCTAAAATTTCAGATTTTGCACATCATTTCTAACCCAAAGACCAACCCCGTCAGCAATCTCCACCCATCTGTAATTTTGTTTAATAAAACCCCAATTTTCGCGATAGCACGAATAATCCATCGGGATATAATACTTTTTCCAATCTTTACCCCAAACGTCATAAGCAATCATCCTATGATTCCGTTCTCTAAGCCAGGCCGCATTCTGATATATCCTAACATTCAGCGTCATATTTTTTCTAATCAATAAGAATTTTGGTTTTTGCGTCGCAACAATTTCATTCCAATCAAACCGCCCAAATCCATATAGTTGAGCAACTTCCACAACATTACAAAACCCAAACCAAAAATAATCTACATCTCTACTAAACAAATTCACGGTAAAATTTTCCGTACCGTTTAAGATTTTTTCATCAGGTGTTGTATTTTTAATCAAGAAGTCCGCTCTTTGCACATATGAGAGCATGGATTGACGTTCTTGTTTCGTCGGAACCAATTGCCACAAAGCCGTCAAAACCGCAACTCCCAAAAGAAGCATTTTAAGTTGCTGAGATACTTTAATTTGACAAACAAACTTCCCCCAATACGGCGCCAAAAAGAGACATATCCCCGCCGTATATGACGGATAAGGCGCAAAAGATAACACCCCATAAAGTGCCCCTGCGAGCATTAGACACCAAACAACTTCAACCTCATTTTTTTCAAACAATCTGCCGACAATCAAGCAGCAAGAAATCACAAACACCGGGTACCAAAATGGATTAAAAACAGAATCATAAGCCCCATAATACTCAATCACATCAGCATTAAACGAAACATTATACTGAAACCACTTTTCAAGCGCTTGAGCATCAAAGAGCGCATAAAAGAACGCCCCCAAAAGAACCAAAGCCGGCACCAAGGCCATAGCTGCACTTTTAAGTCTGATTTTCCCTTTTATAAGCAGCCACAAATTCGCCACCGCAAACCCTGCCGCGGCCATCACAATTTTTTGCAAAAACAAAAACCCCAGCGCAAACAAGAAATAGCTAATCATCAAATCAACAGAGCGTTTTTGCCGCAGATATGCAAAAAATCTCTCCACACCCCATAAAAGACACATAATCATAAAAATATCCGGCCGCAAGGTTTGCACATCTTTCCAAACAAAGAAACACAAAAAGAGCAGCAAAACCGAATATTGCGCAATTTTTTGACCAAATAAATACTTTTTAACAATCAAGTAAAACGTCGCGATATTAACCGCCCATCCCAAACAAGCAATGATCCTCGCGACATAAAGAATATTGACATCCCGATAAAACCACCCCGTCACCGGCGCAAACAAATACCACAACAGCGGGTTATGGTGTTGAAAGAAATCGCGATAAGGCACCTCTCCGCTAAAAACCAACCATGCCGAATGAATATGCTCAAATGTATCCATAAAGAGGTTCGTTCCCCGCCATACTCTCAAGCAAACAGCAACCCCAAAACACGCCGTTAAGCCATAAAACAAAATCTGAAAAATACGTTCAGATAAACCGCGTTTAGCATCTTCCGAAACACTGATTGATTTCATACTTTTCCCTTTACTCCCTAAGCCCAATTTTTTTAAAGAGTAAAGAAGAAGCTCATAATTTACATCAAATTAAACAATCTATCCACAGTTTAGGCGTCCTCATCGTTATCATCGTCGTCATCTGCAGCCGAAAAAAGCGCAATCACGCCTTTTTTATACATCCAAAGGTTAATAGCGCCCAAAATGGTGCTGATAGCCCCAAAGACATAGAGGATATAATACCAGTTGAGTTCACCCGCCTGCATCAACATATCTTTAGCATAAGAGCGAATAAAAAAGATAGCTACACACGTAATAGCAAACGAAACAATATAAGCGCTCGTCCAAATTTTTTTCTGTGCCCGTTTAGGGAGCATCATCACGGTGAGGATATACATAAAAACAAGTGCGATAAACAAATAAATTTCCATACCTTCCTCCATCAGTTTTGGCATAGATATAACCATTTATCTGCAAATTTAAACCCGACACTTTATCAAAAGCCCAAGCCCGTTCAATCTGAAAATAGATAGAGGCAATAATCACGCGCGCCATAAACGCTCCCACTTTGCCAAATCAAAAAACACAACGCCGGTATAAGCTATAAGATTTACGCACGAAAATCCAGATTCCAATCAGCATAACGCGCCGGATCATCGCCCCAATTTTCCCGCACTTTAACAAACAAAAACAGATGAATACGGTCTTCCAACAAATCTTCCAGTTCATGACGAGCCGCCTGTCCGATTTTCTTAATCATCGCCCCGCCGCGCCCGAGCACAATTTGCTTTTGGCTGTCACGCTCCACATAAATCGTCATCTCTGCGCGCACCGAATTATCCGCCCGTCTTTCCCAAAGTTCCGGCTCCACGGTCAGCGCATACGGCAACTCTTGACGCAAATAGAGAAACAGTTTTTCGCGCACAATTTCCGCCGCCAACAGTTTCAACGGCAAGTCCGACATCTGTTCTTCCGGATAAAACCATGGGCTTTCCGGCAGATGATCCGCCAAATATTGATAAAATTCGTCCGTTCCCTTGCCGTCCATAGCCGAAATCATAAACGTTTCCTTAAAAGGATACGCCGCGTTTAATTCCGCACACAGTTTCAACAATTTTTCCTCATTAACAAGGTCAATTTTATTAAGCACCAACAGCGCTTCAATATGATTTTCGCTCAGTTTTTGGATAATGGCCTTAGTTTCATCATCAAATCCCCTCTTGGCATCCACCACCAAAACCGTAATGTCGGCATCACTAACCCCGCCCCAAGCAGAAGCGACCATCGCTCGGTCAAGACGACGTTTGGGCTTAAAAATCCCCGGCGTGTCTAAAAAAATGATTTGCGAATTACCCCAAATCCCGATACCCTTAACGGTTGTCCGCGTGGTTTGCGCTTTAGGCGAAACAATACTGACCTTAGACCCGACAAAGTTGTTGGTAATGGTAGATTTACCGGCGTTCGGTGCACCCAAAAGCGCCACAAACCCGCAGCGTGTCGGAGCGCCCATATCTTCAACATTTACCTCATCCACCATCATATTTTGTTTCTTCTCAGTCATTATTCACACCCAATACACCCAACATTTTGCGTGCGGCTTCTTGTTCGGCTAATTTTTTGCTCTTGCCCACGCCCACCGCGCTCTGTCCGTTATCAAAAGAAACCTCCACCTGAAACAGCGGTTCATGTTCGGAGCCGGTTTTTTTCAACATCCGATAGAGTGGCGGATTAAGGTCAAAATGATGCGCTTCTTCTTGCAATTTCGTTTTGAAATCTTTATGCGGACGAGATTTACGGTCAATCAGCGGCGCCCAATGTTGACGAATAAAATTCTGCGCCACGGTCATATCCTCGCTATCCAGATAAATCGCTGCAATCAACGCCTCTCCGACATCACAAAGAACATTTAAACTATCGCGCACATCCACATTAGCCGCAACAATTCCGTTTTCAACGCCAAGCTCACGTACCACTTCGGCCACGGCATCTTTACAAACCAACCCGACAAAGCGCTGAGAAAGGTTTCCCTCGGGTTCATCCGGAAACATCCGACAGAGCATTTCGGCCACCGTCACGCCCAAAATTCTGTCTCCCAAAAACTCCAACCGCTCATAATTTTCATGAATATCCGCGGTAAAGCTCGCATGTGTCAAAGCCTGTTTTAAGAGTTTTGGGTTATGAAACGTATACCCTAATTTTTCTTCAATTTGTTTTAACATTCACTTTTCTCAAAAAAAACTTATTCAACTCAATGACACACAAAATAAGCCTAAATCAGCGGAAATGCAAGCAATTTTTTATCCCCGCCGCCAGCCTTTTTTCAGTTTGCCGCACATAAATTTTAGACAAAAAACTATTGCAATCTCCCTCAAATCATGCTATATTAGGAGGTGACAAATTATATTTATGAACTATTAATTTTTCTACAATTATGGAAATTTTTTCTTATCTTGAAAAAACAACCGGTGTGAAAAACCTGTCCGCAATGCCATGGGCAGAAGTTGTAAACCAAGTAATCTTGCCTAAATTGGCAGGAAGGGCTGAATACCGAAACCGTATTTATCCTGATTTTATGAAATTCTTGTCCCTCTATGCAACAGAGGTGTGCCAAGAAGACAATAATTTGGGAGAGATAATGTTAGAAATCGGCATGCAGCGCATCAGCAACGGTGCTGTTTTGCATGAAGATGACCTCACACCGACATTCAAGGCTCTTCCCGAAGCCTACCGCGAATATGCCTCACAAAACTATTGTTTAGGCGGAGAACCGGGGCTGATGGGAGAAGAGGAGTACGCATTTATCATGCAAGCTCTGCCGGTGTGCCTCAAACACGAGAAGTTGCGCTCTCATGCGTTAGCTATCGCGTTTGGCATCTTGAAGCACTTAACGCCGGAAGGCGAAGTTGCAGATGATTACATGTTCGGCACCATAGAATTCAAGCCCAACGGCAAAGCCATGTATGAGTCTGCGTTGAGCTGGGTGATGTGTCATGCCAGTTGGAATGAGCTGTTCCGCCACTTCGCCCAACCCGAGCAGTGGCCAAAACACAAAACGTGGTTTAAACAAGAAATTGCAAACAAGCACCTGACTTGGAGGCAATTTTTCAAGGCGATAGAAACGCCTAACACCGAAAACATTTTCAAACGTTGGCACAACCGCCTGCGTATGGAAAAGGAAATTATGAGCGCCGCATAAGCCTCAAATTTCCCAAAACAAAAAAAGGCTCTCTCGTAATGAGAAAGCCTTTTTTTAATGCGTAAATTTGATTTACGCAATCAACAATCCGTTGTCAACCGCCATCTGATAACACTCTTTATCAAAGCCATACTTTTGCTGATAAAGTTCCACCAAATCCGGCTGTTTCAACCCGATTAACGCCCGCTGAGCTTCGGCATGAGCTGCAAAATTGTGATAATCAAGATAATAACGAATCATCTCCTTATCCCCGGTATTGATTAACAACACCTCCTGCGGTTCAAACCAAGAACCATACTTTTGAATTTGCGTTTTCAACAAATACTGACACCCGTGTTTGATTAAGGTTTCAATATTGGGAAATCGCTTTCCGATAGAATTTGGCGCGTTAAATGAACAAACCTCTTGAATTTTTTCAATCAGTTTCAGCCGCCCTTTTTCTAACATCTTCAAAAGATTGGTAACGGTAATTTGCTTTTTTTGCGCGTACCTCAGCACCACTTCGTCAGAGCAATATTCCGCCAAGAGTGAGGAATAGAGAAAATTGTTTTCAATATAGTCCGAAACTTCATCATCCGTTCCAAACTTCACCAAAACCCGCGTATCGGTCACCCCCAAATACCCTTCGGTTTTCATCTTCGCACGCACTTCAGCTAACTTTGCCAAATCTCTGTCCGTCGGCACCGGCTTTTGAAAAGTACATTCTTGCCTTTTGGGCATAACCTCACGAACAGACTTCTCTTGATGTTTTTTACCATCCACCAACACAAAGCTGTCAAATTTGCTCATAACCATCATATACGATGGAAATTTGCTGGCAACAGCCACCGGAGTCGTTCCGCAAGTACCATCCATGTACACATAATACGGAAAGCCGATATTTTCGCCCACCTCCGACAAATAGCGCAAGACATTTTTATCATCTTTGCTCACACCCTGCAAAAAGTCCATATTCAAAGACTTTGCTGGCATTTTCTTTTTCACCACGGCCACAACAGGCACATCACCTGCCACCAAAACATCTTCTTTACCGTACGTTCCATCAGCATAAATAACAAACGGATAACCAACTACCGCTCCAAGAGCGTTAATTTGTTTCAAAATAGTATTTTTCATCACAAAAAAATTTAGAAGTTCTACAATAATTTTATTTTGCCAAAACCATACACCAACACCTACTTTTTGTCAAGTGGTGTTGCATAAAAAAAGGCTCTCTCCAAAAGAGAAAGCCTCATACAAAAAATAACCTCAACCTCGGTCATCACCAAAACCGATACTCCATCTCAGCGCGTTTCAAACATTCCGCCTGCTCTTTGAGCACAGCCTGAACCAATTCAGAACGCCCTAATTCTTGAAGTTTCGGCACCAACTTGGAGCTAACATGATCTCTACCGGCAAGTGCCAACACCACATTGTCATCGCAATATTGAGCCATCAAGAGCTGATTTTCCTCAGAAATTTTCTCGTGCCGCATCAACGCCAACAAAACACGTTTGTCCCCACGTAAGATAAATTCCTTTTGAAAACTGTCGCGAAATACATGTTTGAAGAAATAGGCTTCCAACTCTTCATCACTGGCAAACTGGAAAAAGACCAATTCTTCATCACCGCTCAATAACTGCCCCTTTGCATCCAAAGCACGCGCTTTCAGCAAAATCTGCCGTTGTTTTTCATCAGGTTTCGGAGCCTTACTGACGATTTTTGAGCGTATCCGAGCCGCTTCATCCGCAACCTTGCCGGCCACCCTTTCAGCCTTCAAACGACTGACCTTTAAGGGCTTTTTAACCACCATAACCATCGCCAAAGGCTTTGCAGAGTTCACCGGCATAAAGTCGCACGTTCCGTCCTCATAAACATAAAACGGATACCCGACGCATTGTCCGATTTCGTTCAAACCAACGCCCAAAGCCACATCTTTATCAAGCCAAATATCCAAAGCCTCGGCATTAAGCTCTTTAGAGCCAAAAGCACTTTGTACCAACAAAGCCGCATCATCAGACACAACGACATTTTTCGCAAACGTCCCGTCCGGATACACATAAAACGGATAACCAAGTTTCGCACCAAGTGCGTTTAATTGTTCCAAAATAGTATTAGCCATAACACAAAAATTTAAAGTTATACAATAATTTTAAGCATAGCCAAAACCATACGAGTGATTTTTCTTTTTGTCAAGTTCAATTCCGCCCCGCCTCCCAGAGTTTTTTCAAAACAAAAAAAGACGCTCCGCCAAACCGACCGAGCGCCTTATGACAAACTACTTTCAATCGCTTATTTGATAGTATTAAACAATCTCTCCCAGCGAATAGCCATAATCCAACTAATCGGATTATACCACACCACTTTATCATCGTGCGAATAAAACAAAAATCTAGCCTTGCCTTCAATATTATCAAACGGCACAAACCCGACGTCTTTACGAGAATCATTAGAATTATCGCGGTTATCCCCCATCATAAAATAATGATTTTCCGGCACTTTAAACACAACGGTATTATCGGTTGATTTATCATCAGAGGCCTCCAAAATGCGGTGTTGCCGTCCGTTTGGCAACGTTTCCACATATTCGGTATAAGTCATCGGCAAAATCGTATATTCATCAATCACATACTTGCCGACTTCCTCTCTTTGCACCATTTCTCCGTTAATATAAAGGCGGCCGTCTTTCATCTGCACGGTATCCCCCGGCAGCCCGATAATACGTTTGATATAATCGGTTTTATTATCGCCCGGAAATTTAAAAACAACCACATCGCCGCGTTCGGGCAAATCTTGCCAAATCCGCCCTTCAAACGCCGGTTTGCCAAACGGAAACGAATAACGCGAATACCCGTAAGTATATTTAGAAACAAACAAAAAATCGCCGATTTCAAGCGTCGGATACATAGAGCCCGATGGGATTTTAAACGGCTCAAAAAAGAATGTACGGATACACCCGGCAATCACAATGGCATAAATAACCGTTCTGAAAGTTTCCCCCCAAGATTCTTCCTTTTTCTTTTCCTCAATATTTTCCATAATCATCTCAAATCTCTAAACATTTCCCAAACTCAAGCCAGAATAAGCACTAAATTTAATAAATGCAAGCAAAAATTCCAACCTATAAAAAAGAAGAAGCCTTTGTTATATCAAAAGACTTCTTCACGCATCAATTCAAAAAACACGCACTTCAGAAAAGTTTGGCACCTTCGCCATCTTCACGCACATATTGTGCATAGTGCTTTTCCAAGCGATTTTTATAATTTGTACCCTTTCTCAAATTACGAGAGTGGTAATGCATAGCGGTCTTTGTCCAGTTTTGATGATTGCGTTTATAGAGTTTCCGCAAGAACTGAGCACTATAGGCCACATTTTTTTCGGGATCAAACGCCTCATCAAGGTTAGCAAACGCCTCACCGTGATATTTGAGGTTAATTTGCATACAACCGACGTCAATATTCGTAATCCCTCTTTGTTGCATATCTTTAACAGCGGCCACCGCCTCTGCCTTAGATTTATAATATCTGCCTTTACCATTGGCATGTACGGTCCAAGGCCAAGCAACGCGTTTACCAGCCTGAGCATTCCAACGACCGCTTTCAACCGAAGCGATAGTTTCTAATAGATTAGATTTAATCTGATAAGTTTTTTCCGCCTTTTCAACAGCAATCTGACAAAGTTCAAAAACTTCAGGCTGACTTTTCTGAGCCTTGATGAACTCTTGCTGTTCTTTTAATAAATCTGCCGTGGAAAAATTATATGCTTCATAAGCTCTGGTAGGAGTGGTAATGAAACTAATCAAAACCAACAGGAATAAGATGCTTTTTAGCACGATAAAAAAATCCTCAATACCGTCTTTAGGGCAAAGGGCGTCCCTGTCTTTAAACTTTCGGCCCGGTTAGCGTAAAAAACGACTATCCCCAAACACGGGTAAATTAACAAACTGCCGGAAGAAAATAATCATTATCCGACAAAATACAAGAGGAATAGATAGCACAATTTTTTTAAAAATCCAGCAAAAAATTCGCAAGTTGGGTAACAACCTTACTCAAGTCATAGCTAACACGTTGAAAATTGGAGTTTTTTTCTAACGTATTTTCATCTGCATAAATTACCCTGTTAATTTCCAGTTGCAACGTATAAGATTGCTTGCGTGGTTCGCAATAATTAAAGGTAATAAAAGCGCCGGAATACGGGCGATTTTTAGACACATAGTACTCACGTTTAGAGAGTTCATTTTCCACATAAAAGCTGATTTTATTCGGGCAGCTCTGTTCAAAAAGATTCCCCAGGCAAAAATCAATTCTGGGGCTTTCAGAAATAATAGAACAGATTTTAGAAGGCATAGAGTGGCAATCAAGCACCAAACAGAAACCGAATTTAGCAATAGTACGATCAATTAAATTTTTCAGCGTTTGGTGATAGACCTCATAAACATTTTTAATACGTTCTTCCGCCTCTTTATAAGAAATTTTGCCGGCATAGATAGGCTGGCTGTCGGCTGTAACTTTATGAATAATACCAAGCCCATAACGAGAGCGTTGCTGATTAAGACCGATATCTTCGCGCGGATAATCAAAAAACATATTCGGGTCAAGTTCCACCTTAGCCCGATTCACATCAATAAACGCCCGATTAAGATTAAGTTTAACAGCGGTAATTTGCGCATTATCAATCGCCGGTTTAATCAAATCATAAACAAAAATATCTTCATTTTTGCGTAGCGTCAAAACATCCGGTTTAACAGCCTTTAAGAACTCTTCCGGAAAGACGGTACCGCAGTGAGGGATAGAGAGAATAAGAGGATATCTGATATCATCATCATTAAAGACATCCAAGACATTTAATTTACTATAATCCACTCTAAAATCAATATTATCGCTCATCATATCACTTTAATTTTTTTATTGTTAACCACTTATACAAGAGGAGTTATACACATAAAAAGTTAACTTTTCAATAATTTTTCGCAAATAAGCAAAAAAGGCTTGCAAAGTAAAAAAAATATGCTAAAAGCGATATGTTTTTACAAACTCCACAGGTTTGGACCGTTAGTTTAAAAGTAGAACGCATCCTTGACATGGATGTAGCAGAGGAGCGTTACCTCTACGGTCCACCACCTACTCCGCAAGGATACGGTAGCTTAAACAAGACACCTATTCTAAAAAGAGAGTGGTAACGCTCCGATGCGACAGCAGAGGGCTCGCAGAGTAAAAAACGTCCGGTGGACATTTTTTACCGAGAGCTATAGCAGTTGTCAACGAGCGGCAAGCCGAGAGGCGCAGTCAAGCGAGTTTTTACAACTGGCTTGCCCGAAGCGAAGTTAGGCATTTATGCCTTTACGAAGCAAGACGTTACCTCTACGGTCCACCACCTACTCCGCAAGGATACGGTAGCGTTTTGGCGCAAACACCTATTCTAAAAAGAGAGTGGTAACGCTCCGATGCGACAGCAGAGGGCTCGCAGAGTAAAAAACGTCCGGTGGA
>CALXWH010000026.1 GCA_944392315.1 uncultured Alphaproteobacteria bacterium
CTGTTGTAACTATAGTATAAACCATTGTTTCCCTTTACATTTGAGTTACTTACCGTGTCTGCATAAGATTTCTTATAGAGATATGTTATGATGCTACTAATACGCCCATTTAGCCACAAAGAATCTTTATACGTTATATATCATGTGCAAGATTATCAATTTTGCCGAATATATTACAGTTTAATCAGCTATAAATTTAAATCACTTGTTTTACAAAATACCGTTCATTTTTTGATTTCTATTAAGGAAATGATTGGTATGCAGCAACCCAAAAAGGGAATTGTTGGGGATGTGTCTTAAAGACATGCGCTGCATATTTTGGATGTAGTGAATCTGCACCAACATCTTGTTCAATTGATCAATATCTTACACAAAAGACGGCACCATGGGGTGGTGAAAAATGTTGTGGAGTTTGCCACAATGATCTTAACCCTACTTGTCCATATGATGAAGGTTGTAGTACATCAGCCGAACCAAAGCCTATGATTATAAATGGTCAAAAATGTTGTTGCCCAGCTAATTACTCAACTTCGGAAACAATCAATAGATGTGACTGTTGTGTTAATGAAGCTATGTAAAATTTCTAAGAGGGATAAGCTGTAAATAGCTTATCCCTCTATACTATCTCTGATGTCTTGCGAAAAGTGTAAAACAGCTCCTTTTTTATAAGAAATGACACTTTCAAAGGAGGAAATTTTATAATTTTCCGCAGTCTTTTAGATTTTTCATCTTATAAATACTTATGCTTTAATATCGTAGTATTAAAAAGCAGCAAGGTTTTGTTTAGAATTTTGTCAAATTATACTCTTAGATATAGTAAAAATATACTATTGTATGGTACTTATACACTAAAATATAAAAAAATTGACAAAAACAGCATAATTACTCTTGATTATTAAATAAGTTATGATAACATGACAGCGTTTTCGTACTTATTTTGTCTCAAGAATTATGATTTTTATAATTTGTGGAGGTTTAATTTTGTCACTATCTTTCAGATAGGTGTGCGAAAACACGTGATGCAAAAAAATAAATACAAAATATTAAAGTCAAACTCTAAATTTTTTCGTTTATGAAGACAAAAACTTTTTTGTGGCGTGCTGTACACATGTGTATGGTCGCTATGATGGCATGCGTGATTAACGTTAGTTGTAGTAAGGAAGAACCTATTGTTCCAGAACCTACTCCAACCCCAACCCCGAGTTCTGATAATGGGGAGGTATCGTTTGAAATTAGCAATGACAGCGGAACAGGTACCGGAACAAGTACGTCTCCTGCTGAGGTCTCTAAAGGTGATACGCTCAATATGGTGATAAGCCAAAAGAGCAAATACACCGACTCTGATGGAACTGTATTTGAATGTGAACCAAAAGCTACTATTGAGCTTTTCGCTCACCTTGATACAGTATATGTGGAAGATTTAAGCCAATTAACTAATGTACAAGAAACACCTGAAACCCAGACAGAAGCTGAAGGAAAAGATCCTGTTGTTAATAAGATTAACCAAAAATTCCTGATTGGAGAGCAGTATGTTAATTTTGATTTAGCATACGAAGTGTATGATTATACCACGGTAGGTGGCGAAACTATTGAAATGCCATACATTAAACTTAATCAGGCAAACTTTGGGAATTCTGGTGCAACTGAGGAAGCGGAACCTAATGCGCGATCCGAAACAGTTGTAAAATCCATTACAGTTAAACCGTTACCGCAAACAAGAGCCAGTATTAGTGATACAACTTGGTATGAGGTTAATGCTATTTTTAACCTTGATATTGAAAGCGTAAACACTAAATCTGAAAACAAACAGAATTTGACATTTTCTGTTACTTATTTAGGAGCGGTTACAACTGAAATTGAATTGAGCGATCCTGTTAAGGAATTGTCCAGTACTCTTGACATTTTAGGAGGAACAAGCAGTGTCGCATCTCCGTTCTTAGTAAATCCTAAAGAGACATTGAGCTTGTTATTCAAGCAAAACAGTAGTTATACTGATGCCTATGGGAATAAAATGAGCTGTGAACCTGAAGCAAGAATTAACCTCTTTGCACAACAAGACACAGTTTATGCTTTGACGAAGGATGAAATTGCTAAAGCTCCAAGCACAAAAGATGTTGCATTTACGGCAAGTGGAGAAAGTCCGATACTTTATTCGGCAATTCAATCTATTTATGCTGGAAATCAAAACATCCAATTAGAAATGTCGTACGAAACATTCTCGGCAACAGATGTGGAAAATCAAGAAATTGAAATGCCATATTTGAAGTTTGAAAATGTGAGTGTTGGTGAGCTTTCAATTAACGAGAGCAAAACCAGATCTGTGGTAGAAGCGGATACAGCTTTCTATGATGTACAGGTTCCTATTAAACTTGATGTTGTCAACGTTGGCACAGAAGATGAGAATAGACAAACTCTTGAGTTTGTTGTTTCTTATGTAGGAGCAGTCGTAACAGAAATAGCATTAAGCGATCCGATTAAAGAATTGTCTAGCACAATTAAGGTACTGGGCGGCACAAGTAGTACATCATCTCCTTTCTTGGCAGAACCTGGAGATACTCTCAATTTATTGTTTGAACAGAACAGCAGTTATACTGATGCTCACGGACGTAAGATAAGCTGTAGTCCAGTTGCGAGACTTACGCTTTTTGCCCAGCAAAACACTATTTATGTTCAAACTAAAGATGAACTTGAGGGAACTCCTACCAATCAAGAACTTGTATTCAAGTCTAGCGGAAAAGAACCTACACAGTATTCGGCTACTCAGCTTTTTAAGTTGGGAGCTCAAGCTATGCAGTTGGAACTGTCTTATGAGGCTTATACCCAAAAAGATGCTGAGGATAATGAAATTGAAATGCCGTATTTGAAATTCAATTCTACAACGGCAAGTTCTGTTTCTGTCAGCGAAATCTCAACATCAACAGGTACTAAAGCTGATACGACGTTTTATAAAGTTCAAGTCCCAATTAAACTTGAAACAGTTAATGTTGGTACTGCTCAAGAAGATAAAAAAGTAATTGAAATAATTGCATCTTATAAAGGTGCTGTAGTTACTTTAAAGGACGAGCCGGAACTTGTGAAAGTTGAGTATCGTAAGGGATACGTTTGGGAAGAAGCTCATCATAACCTACCTTTGCTGTATTATGCTAAAGTATATCGCGATAGATACTATAGTAATGGGGAGGTTTTCACCGATGAGTTTGTTGATAATGGACATCCGATGGAATTGACACCCGCATTAGTATGTATAGGGTACAATGATGATGCATTTCTAGCCGAAGGTGAATACCAATATAGTGAAGACGACATTGTTATTTTCCATAAGGGTACAATGAATGGTGAAGCTAATGATAGTATTCGTACCACAACATCTATCGTTGAAGTAGATGACTTGAATGCTATTACGGTTAAAGAGGAATTCCACCCATCTCCTGATGGTGATGGTTATCCTGGGAAATGGAGTTGCTATGTTACCGGAAAAACGTATGATGATGGTGTTTATATGCCTGTTGACCCAGGTTTAGCGACATCTTCTTATGAAAGCTGCGATTTGCCAAGTGGATGGTATTTCCAAGGTTTCACGGAAAAAGCTGATGTGACTCAAGTCTTTTATAAAGATTACATTGCATCAATATATAGTATGTTTATGCATATTAGGTGCTATGACCAGTATTTGGCTATAGATGGTATACGGATCAATTTCTTGGATTATCTGCCTGAAAGAGTATTTAATACTGTAGTTGAAAATACTTCCTATGGAAAGAAAATCACAAGAGAAACGAGGGTTAAGTTTTTGGGAAGAAATTTCTATGCTGCTTGTATCATGGAATTTCATCAGAAACAGTAAATTCTTGTACTAAAATTAAAGCCATTGTCCCCAAAGGGACAGTGGCTTTTTTTATCTCTTAAAAGAACTACCTCAAAAGCATCGTTAATAGTGAATTTAGATGCCTATTTAGAGAATATGGAAAATATTTGCTTTCTGCAAACCAAGATCCGTCTAATATGGAGATTAATGATTTAAGTGTTAATATTCCGGGAATCGGAACTGTTGATACAAGCGATACTTTCACCTATGGTGGTAAAAACTACAAGATACAATTTGATATAACCAAAGATAAGCGTAGCTATGTAGGCTCCACAGGACAACCGAGTTCTTTAAATCCAGCTTGGGATTGTCCAGGAAAAGGAGAAGGAGATAAATCATGGCCAAACTGTAACTAAGGTATAGTTAGGCAACAGAGATATCCCTAGATTTTCTAGAGATATCTCTTAGCTTAAAATCCGCAGAGACAGCTTGTTGGGGTTCCCCAGTTACCTATTGATGCACCTCCGGTATGATCTAAATCTGCACAACAACAATTTTCACCTTTAGAATTTACCCACGGATAAGGTATGTTGGAAGGACAGTTTGTTGTATTCTTACAGCAGTTACAATAGATTGAGTTTGT
Source organism: uncultured Alphaproteobacteria bacterium (assembly GCA_944392315.1). Classification (GTDB taxonomy): domain Bacteria; phylum Pseudomonadota; class Alphaproteobacteria; order RF32; family CAG-239; genus CAG-267. The sequence goes on from CALXWH010000026.1 coordinate 4,449, forward strand.
TTCTCCAGATGTTGGACAACAACACTTGTTGCCTTGAAGAACCTTGTAATAAGGAACATCACTGTTTACAGGACATGAACCTGAACACGGATCTGGCACAATTGGCTTAATCGGTGTCAGTTTATTACATGTAAACTGTAAAGATACACTCGTAGTAGCTGGAACAGTGATACTCTTTGTGACAGATAGTGTACTTGATATATTATTAGCACAGAAAGTAGCTACGGATGATGTGCTAGATTTTACTTTAATACTAGCATCACCTGAAACAGTATACGTACCAGCTGGAACAGAGAACGTGAAGCTATCAGCTCCCGAGGAAGATGTTCCACTATCACTGTCGCTGTAACCCGAACCACTAATACTAACATCTGATGTTAAACTTGTTATTGTATAGTCATCTGAGGATGCCGATGTATATACAATTACTGTGTAATTACTATCCTTACAATCCTTATAGCAAGTTAATCCCGAACGAGGAGAGACATCTTCACAAGTTTGACCAGACGGAATAGAAGACTTAAAACCATAGTCACTACATGTCTTTAAGGTTCTTGTGTAGCAAAGTTCACTGTTTGTTTGGCTAGAATCACCATTACATACCTTATAAGCACTGTCTGATGTCAGTTTATAATTTGTCCATGTACTTCCTGCTTCGTAGTATCCTGAAGGACAAGAGTAAGTACACTTAGAACATTTGTACCCATGATAATCATAGCTGCTACCACCATTATAGTACCCAGATTTACATCCTGTAGCTTTGTAGCAAGTTAAACCTAAAGTACCAGATTTTGATGTTGATGTAAAATAGGTTGAATTTGGTGCATCTAGGTAGTATCCAGACGAACATGCGGCTTTGTAGCAGGTTATGCCACCAGAACTACCCATAGTTGAAACACCCCCGTCTAATGATACAACCTGATTATTACCATTAACGGATTGAGTAGATACGCCTTTGGAGAGAGGAGTTACACTACCTACATCACTAACAGACAAAGCATTTACCCCTTTGTATCTATCATCTGTAGCCCAGACATATTCGTCAGAAGTGAATATCTCTTTACTATGACAAGTAACGTGACAAATGTAATATTCCCAAAAATTTCTAATAATCAATTATATTGTTTGGATCACATCCGCCGCTTAGAGGTTGTCCTCTATCATAAACATTTTCTGAGAATGTTAGAGTAACATCTTTCTCTTTTCCTGTTGGAATATGTTTTAATGTATATGTACCCCAATCATAATGTTCATCTCGCTGAACGCTAACTTGACATGACGCTGTATCAATTTGACTATTATATATTGATTTACACCCCAATTTAGTTGGTGATATAGCACTATAATTATTTTTATAAGTATAGTACCCATCACTTAAGCTGAGATTTCCTATTGAACCCAAACCAGAAGCTGAACTCCCCCCTGTTGAACCACATGCTATAACAAAAGACATTGAGGCATCTTTACTGCCAATTATTTCAAAATCTTTAGCATAATAACCATTTTGATAATCAGGATTTCCTGAGCCATAAATCAACTTAGCTTTACTTCCAGGTCCTAAAGTACAATAATAGTCGCCAGTCACCCCTGAAGAACACAGATCAATGTAAAATAGTAATGTATCAGGCCAATATATCTCGGCTTTACAATCTTTGTAGCAGGTCAAACCAGAACGAGGAGTAACTGAAGAACAAGTCATACCAGATGGAATGGATGCTTTATAACCATAATCACTACAAGTTTTCAAAGTTCTAGTATAGCATACTTCGTTATTAGTTTGACTGGAATCACCATTACATACCTTATAAGCACTGTCTGATGTCAGTTTATAATCTGTCCATGTACTTCCTGCTTCATAGTAGTCCTTAGGGCACGTATATGTACATTTAGAGCAAACATTACAAGTTCCGGAGGTTTCGCTACAACTTGTACATTCTTTGGGCTTTGTACCGGATACATAGTAACCACTGCTGCAAGAGCCAATCTGCGAGCCT
>CALXWH010000027.1 GCA_944392315.1 uncultured Alphaproteobacteria bacterium
TCTTTTTCTAAGCATTTTTGTAATATTCCCATAACTTCAAGTAGATTTCTTCCTAATCTGGACAATTCGGTTGCAATCAGTATATCGTCTTTTTTCAGTTTTTTTAGAAGTTTCCCTAATTTCCGCTCCGATAAGGGTCTTCTTGAAGAAATGACTTCTTGCACCCATTTATCAATAATAATGTCTTGTTTTTTTGCAAATAATTCTATTTCGTGATGTTGATTTGCTGTATTTTGATGGTCCGTGCTAACCCTTATATATCCGTATATCATCATTAGTCCTTATAAATAGTTATTAAACTACTTATAAGAACAGAAAAGAATTATCAGATAAAGTCTGCTAAAAATAAACCTCGTTCCCAAACCACCGTTTTGTAATTATTTCTGCACCAAGGGGGCTAGTTATGGACTGTTGAGCGTGTTACGTATTTTTGGTATTAGCAGAGATAATGACACCTGTATTCATTGCCATTTATGCGATAAGAATTGCCCGATGAACATCAAAATTGAAAAAGAAACGTTTATCAGACATCCTAATTGCATCAACTGCTTAACATGTGTCGGTGTTTGTCCGAAAAAGTGCATCAAGTATAAGCTCAAAAAATAGAAAGTTGCATGAAAGCGATTTCTGAAAAAATATAAAGCCCTTGTTATTCAAGGGCTTTATATTGGTTAGAGAATTTCCTTTTCTAGATGATATAGAACTCTTATAAATATAATTGGGGTGATTTTATAATCAGTTTTTGCTTTATTATATATTATTACCCAACTTTTGATTTATAGTATTATTTATATTTTTTATTATTTTCCACATATCACTGTCCTCTCTTACCTTTGTTTGCTGATTACCCCAACGACGTCTAAATATCTTCAAATTATGCTCTAAATATAATTTTCTAACTTCTGAAGTAAATGATGCATGTGACTTATGTGCAACTATTAAATTGTCAATTAGTACTGTTTTGTAACCATTATAAAGAGCACGCAATACCAGATCATCTTCTTCGCAATATCCCTTGCCAAATATTTCATCCAATTTTCCTATTTTATCTGTTACAGATTTACGAATTGCAAAACAAAAACCCTCTGGAGTAATTAGAGGATACTCACATTTGGCATATTTTTGAACAACTTTATCTATTTGTTGCAAATTGTATTGATTGTTCTCTGGTATGTTAAACAAACCTGAATGTGTGCTTAGAGGTGAAGCTAATGCTATATTTTTATCTGATTTAAAACACTGTAGAATTCTTTTATCAAATCCAGATGGAACTCTTGTATCACTATTTAGTAGTACAACAATATCACCTTTTGCCATATCAATACCTTTATTACAATTTTTGATAAAACCTTGATTTTGCTGATTACGATATAGAGTAAAATTTGTATGTTTCTTTATAAATTTTTGTAAATAGTTTTGTGTTTCCTTATTTGAGCAATCATCCATCAATAAAACTTTTGTTTGCTTTAATAAATTTGCATTTAAAAGACTAGCCAAACATAATTTGACATCTGTCAATGCATTATAAATAGGAATAACAATGGTTAATTTTAAATTACGTCCATCAGCAGAAGCATCGTGTATTAATATATTCCCAACATTTATTTCATTCTTTATATAACAATCTTTCGGCGTACAATATGTCTTTGTTGCTATATTATAGGCTAGTTTGGGAAGTTTTATCATATTACCCAATTTAAGATTTATATTATCTGTATTCCACCGACATATACCAGACATACTTGTAAATGTCATCTCACCAAAATATAATATACCATTGTCCATTCTGTAAAAATCAACACGAACATGTGAAAATCCCTCAGAAAGACATTCCGCTAGTTGTATCATTTTATCTAGATTATCTGGTTTAGACATATTCTTACTATCTAATGGATAATTATATACAAAATTTTCTTTACACCAGGTTGGAGTATAAAACGCCATTTTTAATCCAGAAATATTTCTTTCTGACAGAAATTGTATGTACTTAACTTTACCATCAAAACACCAAAACTTATAATCATATAAGTCATTAGAACTCTTATTTTCTATATATTGTTCTATAATAATCTTGGGTGTCATATTTAAATATTGCAGTTCCAGACCAGCTTTAAATGCAAAGTTTACCTCCATCCATTTATCTATTTTTTCTTTTGCTTCCTTCAAATCTAATTTTGATTTATCCTTAACAATAATATTCCAACCGGAACCATGGTTACATTTTATTACAAATTGATTTGGTAATTTCTCAAAATTAATATCTTCAAATTTATCATATACGCCTAACAGAGGAATAAGATATTGCTCACCTATTTTTTCTTTCACCCAATCACGAACAAGATATTTATCTGCCAAACGTGTTTTAATTGGTGTTGAATCATAGAGTTTCAACCATTGTATTTTCTCATTAAAAGTCCGAGGATTTTTTAGATTTAAGTCTTCTTTAGTTGTTTTTTTAAACCATTCTGTAAGTTCTTCTGGATACTTCCAGTATGGTAGCTTTTCATAATATTTATAATCCTTTAAAATACCTATTTCTCTGTTTTCTCTTTTACCATATATCTCATAGTGATACAATGGATTAAGATTTGCGTTTCTCACATCTTTGTACCGTTCCAAATATGAGTTATTATTAAATTTTGGTCCTGGATTTCTACCCTCTTTCCAGCCAAATTTTAAATAATGTTCAGCTGGATCTATTTTTGCTCGCTTTACATCCGAATAAGTTTTTAAATACCATTCAGCATCAAACAATTTTGATGCTTTAATAACTTCATATTCAGTTTTTTGCTTTCTTGTATTTTTAGAAAATGTTTTTGCTATCATATGTTTTAAATTATTTACCAGAACAGGTATTGCATTGTATTGTAAATAGGCACTTCTTGCACATTCTTCCAAATTATTATCTGAAGATAATTGTTTCACCATTTTTCTAATACAATCTGCTAATGCTTGTATGTTTTCAGATTCAAACATATAACCATTTTTACCTTCTTCCAAAACATATTGCGCACCAACTCTATCTGAAATTATAATAGGACGTCCCATCATCATTGCCTCTAAAGCAACTCTGGAAGTTGGTTCATCTCTTGAAGGAATAACTGCACAAGAGATTTTTTCATAGTAACTAATCATTGATTTATAGTCAGTAATTTCATCTACCAATTTAACTTGAGGAATATTTTCATATTCTTCTTCTAACAATTTGAAAAATTTCTTATCATACACCCTGCCAACTATGTGGAATTCACATTTATTTAGAGTTTTTTCATCTAATAATTTTATTGCTTTTAGAAAAACATCCTGTGCTTTTCTTGTACCAATAGTTCCTATGACACTGAAAATTAACTTACCTTTATTGTTAATATGTATATTCTGGTAATAATCATCCAAACCATGCCTTATAACATCTATTCTGTGATTGTAAGGTAAAAACTCCTGACGAGAATATTCTGACATTGTATACAAATTAGAAGCATTTCTAAAAACCATTTGCATATTTCTATTATTTAATAGTAAAGATACTGGTTCTCGTATCCACCAAACAGTCGGCAATAATCCTTTCAAAGCATTATATTCAGTATATAAAACCAAAGTATTTACAATTGCTAAATCACAACATGATGCAACCAGACATAATTTATTTAAATTGTTTGTAATAATAATCTTACCAAATTTTGCAAATTCCGATTTCAAACCTCCATCTTTTAATGATACAGTTTCTATTTCATATCCAAGCTTATTTAGACACTCAGCCGCCTTCAATAAAGATAAAGGAGCTCCTGTATACGTTAATTCATGCGTTATCAGAAGTACTTTTCTAACCTTTTTTCCTCTTAAGATATGTATAAAACCAGCAAATTTCGTCATTAAAACAGAGCTTTTTTTATTTTGAAACTTTCTTTCTTCTCTCTTACCATATTTTTCGTAATGCACTAAGGGATTAATTTTTGCTTTTTTAACGTCTGCGTTTAAATCTAGATAATCATTTGTACTAAACTTAGGACCTGGATTTCTGCCTTCCTTCCAACCATACTTCATATAGTGTTCAATCGGATCCATTTTAGCACGCTTAACATCTGGATATGTTTTCAAATACCAACGTTTGTTAAAATATTTTGATTTTGCAATCAGCTTGTAATCTGCTGATTTTCCTTTATATCTATTGGTATACTTATCCAATAAATTGAAAATTTTCTCTTTATAATCTATTTTAGGCATCAACTCTTTATGCTCTAACATGTAGTGGAAAAGCGGACACCATTTTTTTTCCTCTAGCTCGGGATATTCTGCGAGATATTCTTCTGTGTCAAAATCTGGGCTGGGGTTGCGGCCTTCTTTCCATCCGTATTTTACATAGTGTTTGGCGGCTCCGATTTTTTTGGCCTTTACATCCGGATTTTGCGCTAAATACCATTTGGCATCAAATAAGGGAGAGTTCTTCACTATCTCTATTTGTCGTTTTTCATTATAATCCTTCTTATTTATTAAATGAAAAAATCTGGCGATTTTCAGTAATTTTAAATTCATTGCTTTTCCTTCCTTTATTTTGCATAAATTGGTAGTTTGCAGATTTTGATGATTGTTTTGCCGGATTTGGTTTGCTTCTTTTGATAGAAAAAACGCTTAATTCTGGCTTTTAGAAACGCTTTGCCATAATGATATTGTTTTATTCCCTCTATTCGCTTTCCTTGCGCCAACGTCGCACAACCGAATAGACGCTCATAAACGTGAGCTTTCGTTCCTTCTTTGATTCTGCCGTCGGTTTGGGCAAAATC